>JABUUA010000009.1:75232-81080 GCA_021443405.1 Bacteroidaceae bacterium | reverse complement strand
CGTGATGCGGAAGGTGTTGCTTTCTGTGCCGTCGGCCAAAAGCGTGGCCACATAGTCCTTGTCTGCGGGAAGGAAGCTGAAGTCTATGGTGTAGTTCTTGCGGTAGTCCTCACCATTGAGTCCGCCCACGTACCACAGCGAGCCCTTGCGCCGCGCCACCACCACGTCGGTGCCGGGATGTCCCTGCAGCAACAACGTTTCGTCCCATGCCGTGGGCACCTCGCTCATGTGCCGCTTTGCGAGCGCGGGCAGGTTGTAGAATCCCGATGGACGGTCGGCCCAGTGCTGGATGCCCGACTCAAAGACCACCGAGAGTGCGAGCTCGTGTGCCGACGTGGTGAGGTGGGGATACTGAGAATTGGTGAAAGCCACGGGCGTGTAGTCCATCGGACCTACGACGTTCCGGGTGAAGGGGAGCGTGCAGTTGAGACGAGGCGCTATGTTGGTCATGTTGCCGCCGTTGTTGTATTGCTCGGCGCCGTGCACGGCTTCCATCGACATCAAGTGCGGCCATGTGCGGCTCCATCCGCGGGGCACGGTGCATCCGTGGAAGTTGACGAGCATGTGATAATCGGCCGCGTCGCGCAAGATGTCGAGATAATACTGCATCATGTTCTGCTTGTCGCTCTCGAAGAAATCTATCTTCACGCCCACGATGCCTATACTCTTGAGCCACTCGAACTCCTTGCATCGGCTTTCGTGAGTGAGCATGCGGTCGCGGGGCGTGGAACCCACTTGGTTGTGCGGGCCGCCGGAGTTGTACCAGAGCAAGGGCTTGATGCCGTTGTCGGTGGCATATCGGCACACATCTTCAAGGTTGCCTCCGTTCGACATTTGGTCCCATTCCCAGTCGAAGAGCACATATTTCCAGCCCATCGTGGTGGCGAGGTCGACGTATTCCTTGCACAACTGGTAGTCCTTGGTGCCGTGGTTGTAGGCCCAATATATCCATGCCGCGCTCGCGGGCTCTATCCAACTGACGTCATCCATCGTGGTGGCGGGGCTCACGTCCTCCACAAGTGTGGATTGCATCACCGTAGCAAGGTCGCCCATGATAATGACGCGCCAGGGCGAAGTCCAGGGCATGGTGGACTTGGGATTGGCGTCACCCGTGTTGTTTCCTTCCCAGGCGTAAGGGTAGGTGACCTTGTAGGTGTTGGCCTTCGCCGTATTGTCGAGGTGCGTGGCACAGTAGGTGGCGTCGGAGATGGTCTCGGTGATGAGGGCGTAGGAACCGGCGCATTGGAACAGGGCAGGGTAGCCCCATGCTCCTTGCTGCTCGGCTCCTTGCTGCAGAGGATAGTCTCCCTCGTAGCTCGTGCTGAAACTTTGCAGCCATCGCTTCGCCTCGTCGGGGATGGTGTAGGCGGTCGCCTCGCTTGAGAACTCGCGACTCGTGGCGTCGGTGGCGCCGATGTGGTAGCGGAAAGTTATGCCGTCGTTGTAGGCGCGCACCTCCAGTTGCAGCGTCTTCTTCGTGCTGTTGGTGAAGAAGAAACGTTGTGTGTTGGCCTCGTTGCTCACTTGGCTGCGCTTGCCGTGCACGGCGGTGTAGCGTTCTTCCAAGTAGGCGGGCGCCGACACGCTGTCGCAGGTCAGTCCCGTCATAAAGCGGTACCCCGAGACGGTAAGGCCCAGCGTGGCGTCGGCCATCAGTTGTTCGCCGGCCAGCGCGTGCAGATGCCAGTAGTTGCCGTCCTTGAGCAGTTGGGCGGTCACGCGGCCGTCGGGGCTGTTGAGGGTGTAGGTTTCTTGTGCGCCGACGGCCGAAGCGAGGACCATCAGCAGGGCGAGGCAAAGTGCTTTCATGCTTTTCGTGTTGCTTGTTTCAAGACAAAAATATCGAAAAAGCAGCACAATTCAAAGAAAAAGTCGCTAAATTCCTATATTTTGCACGGATTGTCCCATTCTTTGCGCCCTTGCGCGGACTTTTGTATGACCATACGACGAGGGGGCGCAAATATCGTGGCGAAAACTTGTTTTTTAGGCGGCTTCGTCGTACCTTTGCGTCGTAACTAATCATTCGCAACTATGACATTCAAGGAACTCTGTGAACAACGATTCTCGGTGCGCAAATATAGCGAGCAGGCGGTGAGCGACGATGACGTGCAGTACGTGCTCGAGTGCGCCCGCTTGGCGCCTTCGGCCTGCAATCTCCAGCCGTGGCGCTTCGTCGTGATTAAGGACGAGGGGCTGCGCGCGCAGTTGAAGGAGTGTTACGACAGGGACTGGTTCAGCCACGCTCCGCTCTACATCGTGTGCGTGACGAAGCGCGACGAGGCCTGGGTTCGCTCGACGTACGATGGCAAGCACCATGGCGACGTGGACATCGCCATCGCGGCGGAGCACATCTGCCTGGCGGCCGCCGACCGCGGACTGGGCACTTGCTGGGTGTGCAACTTCGACGCGAAGCGCTGCCACGAACTGCTCGGCTTGGCGGAGACGGAAGAGGCCGCCGTCATCGTTCCCCTCGGTCATCTGCAGGAAGGACTGGAGGTCCGACCCAAGACGCGCAAGGAACTAACGGAGTTGGTGGAGGTGCGCTGAAGCGGACAAACGTACGTCGGAAAACGGGCGTCCGGAACACCCCGTTAAGACAATAGCACGTCTGGGCTCAGACGTGCTATTGTGTGAGGCGAAACATAAGGACGTGTGAGGCCAGACGTCCTTATGTCTGTTTCGGGTCATTTGCGCGGCAGCACCACACACGTGGGCATGCCGTAGGCGTAGGCCGTGATTTCGTACTGCTGGTAGAGCACTTCCACGCCCCTGTCCGTAAGGAAGGGAGGCGTGATGGGCAAGGGGAAGAACTCGTCGCTGAAGAGGTCTATGTTCTCGTCGTCGCTCAAGAGCAGCAGGTTTTCATAGAGTTCTTCGTCCGTCGTCGCCTCGAAATAGCCCTTCAGTCCCTGCTTGATGGTGTGGCGCAACTGGATGTCGGGCATGGTGGCCAAGAGTTCCCAGCCCATGATGTGCCCGTCGGTGCGGCGGAAGGTGGCGAACTCGTTGGTCGTGCTGCCGTGTGCGCCGCCCATATAGAAGTAATACTGGCACTGGAGCGTCACGTAGTCGTCGTCCTCGTACAGCACGCTGACGGTCATGTCGCGGGCATATTGCATGGGCCACGCCCTGTCGCCGCCCGTGCATTCCACCAGTTCTTCCTTGTCGTTCTCCAGTGCTTTCGGTCCTTCGGCGTCGAAGTAGGCCTGGAGGTCGGCGGGCACGGTGAGGCTGTCGCCCATCTGCATGGCCACCCATCGGCGCACGCTGTCGGTGAAGGTCTGGTTTCCCTCGATGGGGACGTCGGCGCGCCACTTGACGGTGGCCATTTGTTCCGGACCGATTTCTACGGAGTCGGCCCACTCGGCCGTGCCTACGATGGAGAGTTCATCGCTGGAGTCGGCGAAGTAGGAGACGAGTTCCGAGTTCGGATTCTTTTGGTTTCCGCACGCTATCAGCATGGCTGGCAGGGTGCACAGTAGCAGTAGTTTCTTCATTGTTTATAGTGTCGTTATTTCCATTCGTCTTGCCATGTGACCACGGGCGTCCCGTCGTCCTCGAAGGTGATGGGGAGCCAGATGTGCCGGCTCTCGCTGAGATGGCGCGGGTTCCACACGTCGGCCATGAACACATGACGGCCGTCGGGCATCCGGAAGATGTAAGTTCCCTGTCCGCCGAACGTAGTCTTGGCGTGCTCGCCACGGCAGGGAGTGGGGTGCTGCTTCCAGTCGCCCCAGAGGTCTTGGGCGGAGAACATGCGCGCCTCGTTGGGATTCCAGCCCGTGCATCCGCTGCAGATGAGCCAGTAAGTTCCGTTCCGTTTGAGCAGCGTGGGCGCTTCATTTTGCCCGCCCGCCGCGATGCGGTGGTAGCGGCCCGTGAAGTCGAGGTAGTCGTCGGTCAGTTCGTTGAGGTGGAGCGTAAGGTTCTCCTCGCTGCTGGTGATGTGGTAAGCCTTCCCGTCGTCGTCGATGAACACGGTCATGTCGCGGCTCATCTGTCCGCCTTCGTGGTCGCGTGCGGTGAACATTCCCCGTCGGACCGCCTTGCGCCACGCGGGCGTCCACCATTCACATTCGCAGTCACCCCCGTCCTGCTGTTGCGCCACTTCTATGTCTTTCTGCCGCATCTCCGTGGGCCATCGTCCCGCGTTGGGGCGCAGGGCGCGCAGAAAGGTGAAGGGTCCCGTCGGGCTGTCGCTCACGGCGAAACCCACCTGTGCCGCCGCGTAGCCGCGACCCTTGAGCTCGAGGTGGAAGAGCATCACGTATTTTCCCGTGGAGGCGTTGAACACCACCTTCGGTCGTTCCATGATGCAGCCGCGCTCGATGGGACTTCCTGCCGCTTCGCTCACGGCGAGCACCACGCCGCAAGGAGTCCAGTTCATCAGGTCGTGGCTCCGGTAAGCCACCACGCCTTGCTCGGTGGTAAAACCGCGATAGGGGCGGTGCTCTCCGTACCAATACCACGTGTCGCCCACTTGCAGGAGGCAACCTCCGTGAGCGTTGATGTGGCGTCCCTCGGTGTCGGTCCACTCCTGGGCGGGGCGGAACATGGTGTGCTGTGCGCCGACGAGCAGCGGCAGCAGGGCGAGGAGGAGCAGAAAGATGCGTTTCATGGCAGTCAGTTTTGCGGTGGATGGAACGGCGTCGCCCGTCGAACGGCGGTGGCCGTCGGGACGATTCTGCTCACAAAGGTAGCACAAAGCGCGGAGAGAAGCAACAAAACGGACTGAAAAATCAGCGCAAGGTTGTCGCTGCGTCTCGTCGGTCGAAATCGGTCGTGCGGACCACCCGATGTCGTCACCCAGTAAAAAAGGGTAAGTCACCCAGTAAAATGGGCGAATTTTTCTAAGAAAAAATAAAATTTCCTTAGGAAGACGAAGTTCCCCCTCTGCGGGCCGGTTTTCAGTCGTCCCGATGAAGGCGCTGCCGCGACGGCGTGAGGAGGCGAAAAATTGGCGGTGAAGCTTCCGACGAATTTTGGCGCGAAAGTTTGGTGGCGCGGTAAAAATTCCGTAAATTTGCTTGTAACTGAAACCTATTGTTATGAAACTACGCTTTGTTTCCCTCCTTCTGACCCTCGCGCTGGCCTGTTC
Organism: Bacteroidaceae bacterium; assembly: GCA_021443405.1. Taxonomy (GTDB): domain Bacteria; phylum Bacteroidota; class Bacteroidia; order Bacteroidales; family Bacteroidaceae; genus Physcousia. The sequence continues at coordinate 75,982 of JABUUA010000009.1, read as the reverse complement.
CGGCAGGGCGCAGAATCCCTTCCTTCCCTTGTGGGAGTACGTTCCCGACGGCGAACCCTACGTATTTGAGGACCCCGACCGCCCGGGACAGTACCGCGTTTATGTCTATGGCTCGCACGATTCGCTCATTGAATCGTATTGCGGACTGGAGCAAGTGACGTGGTCGGCGCCCGTTGACGACCTCACGAACTGGCGTTACGACGGCGTCATCTTCCGCTCGACGCGCGACTCTCAAGGCAATCTGCTGCACCCCGACGGCAAGGGCGACCTGCTCTTCGCCCCCGACGTGGCCGTGCGCACCGAGGCGGACGGAACGAAAACTTACTATCTCTATCCCAACGTGCAGAACGGAGGGCGGCAGGGCCTCGTGGCAAAGTCGAAGCGACCCGACGGTCCCTTCGAGGTGTGCAACTGGAATCCGACCAACGTCGCCGAGACGGATGGCGTGCTTCGTTTCGACCCCGGCGTGATGGTGGACGATGACGGTCGCGTGTACGGCTACTGGGGTTTCCGCGAATCCTTCGCCGCCGAGCTCGACCCGACCACCATGGCCACGGTGAAGCCCGGCACGACAGTGGTGGAACATCTGGTGCCGGGCGTGGACGAGCCGGGCGTCTTCCGCTTCTTCGAGGCGTCGAGCATCCGCAAGATTGAGGACAAATACGTGCTCATCTACAGTCGTTTCACCGAAGACGGCGAGTTCGGTCTGCCCACGAGCAACTACACCTTGGCCTACGCCTATGCCGATGA
>JABUUA010000009.1:68485-75221 GCA_021443405.1 Bacteroidaceae bacterium | reverse complement strand
CCCTACACCTACGGCGGCACGATTATCGACGGCCGCGGTCGGGAGACCGACCCTCTTACCGGCAAGACGCGCCACACTGCCAACTCGGGCGGCAATACCCACGGCAGCATCTTCTGCGCCAATGGTCAGTGGTGGGTGGTCTATCACCGTCAGACGGGCGGTGACGAGTACTCGCGCCAGGCGATGGCAGCGCCCATCCGTGTGAAGGTGGAGAAGGGGAAAGGCGGTAAAGTGACCATCAGCGAGGGCGAATACACCTCCGAGGGATTCGCTCTCGAGGGCCTCGACCCGCTGAAGCGTACTCCCGCAGGACTGGCTTGTTACTATGTGGGTCCCACGCCGTCGAGCAACAGTTATCCTAACTTCTTCTACTCGGGCTCCTATGTCCGCCCCACGCGCTACAATCCGTTGAGCGACAACAAACCGGCCGCCCTTTGTCCCGTGGTCAATAATACGGCCGGTTCCGTGGTGGGGTACAAGTACTTTAATACGAACAAGTTCCAGAAGAAGACCGATTACACCTTGGTGGTGAACCTGACGCCCGAGGGTGTGGACGCTACCGTCCGCGTGCTGTTGGGCGACCCCGTGAAGGGAACGGAGCTGGGACGCCTGACGCTGAACAAGCACATGGCGCAAGTGCCCACCGATGTTCGCGTCCCCGTCGGCCGCATCCGTCCGAAGCAGGGCAAGCAGGCGCTCTACTTTGTGTTTGAGTCCGCCACCCAAGGCAAGTCGGTGTGCGAGTTGAATAGTTTCCTCTTCACGGAATAGCGATTACGACGAATTAAAACAAATCAGCCGGTCCCACTTAGGAACCGGCTGATTGTTATATGGGTCGATTAGGATGAATTACTTGATGACGAGCTTTCGGTCAATCGTGTCTTTCAGGTTGGCGAAGTGCGCTCGCGTGTGTGCGTCGCCTCCCACAGCGCCCGCCAGTCGGCGTTGCAGCGACTTGAGGGCGTAGAGGGCGTCGGAACTTCCGCCCGTTCCGAAGAGCGAGGTCAGGCGGCGGACAAGGGACGTCTGCAACACCTCGCGGTATTTGGTCACCGGCTTTCCGCTGGTCGTCTCGGTGAACGAGAGCGCCAGAAGGTCGTCGATGAAGCGCTCGGCAGGGTAGAGTTCGTTGAGGAAATCGAGGCGACTGACCAGATAAGCCGCTCCGGTCTCGGCGAGGCCGGTGGTGAGGTCGCGCGTATCGGCCGCCATGGTCTTGCAGTAGTCGAACTCGCGCATCCACTTCGGCTCCTGCAGGATGTACTCGTTCAGGAATTGCAGCGACTCTTTCTGTTTGGCCAAAGGTGTGGGCGCGTACTTTGTGCCGCCGTCCTCGCGCGCGTACCAATTAATATAAGTACCGCCGATGTAACGGCTCACGTGGCCCATGTAGCGCATATATTGCCCCTGCATTTCCTTGTACATCGTGCGCAGGTTGCGGTCGTAAAAGTCCTTCTCGTCCTTGGTCCACGACTCCAGTTGTGCCATCTCCCGCTTCAGGTTGCGTATGCCATACTCGCTGGCCTTCACGGCGTCGTCGCCCAGGTCTTCGGTCTGTCGGCGCGGGTCGTTGCGCTCGCCTTCGCCGTCGCCCCACCAGAGGCGCTTGTGCTTCTGCGCTTCTTTCACGCGCGGCTCCAGCAGGAGGCGGTCCTCGTCACTGTTCGTTGCGTCGAGCATGGGGCGGTAACCCCACTCGATGGCCCAGAGGTCGTAGTCGTTGATTCGGGGGAAAATGCCCTTGGAGTCGATGCCGTCGCCCGGCTGCGCCACGTAGTTGAAGCGCGCATAATCCATGATGGAGGGCGTGTGACCGAAGCGTTCCACCCACTGTTTATTGCGGAGCGAATCGACGGGAACGGTGCTCGAGGCCCCGAAGTTATGGCGGAGACCCAGCGTGTGACCTACCTCGTGACTGCTGACAAAGCGAATCAACTGCCCCATCAATTCCTCGTCGAACTTCATTTTACGGGCGGCCTCGTCGATGCTCGAAGCCTGTACCATGTACCAGTCGTGGACGAGTGACATCACGTTGTGGTACCAGCCGATGTGACTCTCCAGTATCTCTCCCGTGCGAGGGTCGCTCACGTGAGGTCCGTAGGCGTTAGGAATGTTGCTGGCCAAGTAGCGGATGACGCAGTAACGTGCGTCCTCCATGCTCATGGTGGAGTCGTTCTCGGGCCACTCCTCGCCGCGGATGGCGTTCTTCCAACCCGCTTTCTCGAAGGCCACCTGCCAATCGTTGACGCCCTGTATCAGATACTTTCGCCATTGTTTCGGCGTTGCGGGGTCGATGTAGTACACGATAGGCTTCACCGGCTCCACGAGTTCTCCGCGCCGCATCTTGTCCACGTCCTCGGGTTTGGGCTCGAGACGGTAGCGACTGATGAAGGTCTTCGACTCCACACGTTGTTGTGCGTCGCTGAAAAGATTGAATTGTTCGGTGAAGTATCCCACGCGAGGGTCGAAGTAACGCCCCATCATGGGCTGCTCGGGGAGCAGTACAAAGCTCACGTTCAACTCCAGCGTCACCTTGCCGGTCTGGCTGGCCGAGGGCAACGAGCGCGAACTGCTGTTGTAGGTCTTCACGACGCGCACCTCGGTGTTGGTGGGGAACGACTTGATGTCCTGCACGTAACACATGTTAGCCACGGGGCCGCCGAGGCCGAACGACTGCTTGGCTTGGGCGGGGAGCCCCAGTGCGTTGTCGTCGTTGAAGAAGCTTGTGACCTTTATCTTGCAGTGGTTCTTGCGGTCGCCCTTTTCCAACTTGAAGGCGCCGATGATAGGATTCGAGTTGCTCACCGTGACGGCCTTGCTAATCATGTCGGCGGAATCGACGCGGTTCACCTGCATGCTGGAGCGCAGCAGCAAGGTGCTGTCGGCATTGAGCTCGAAGTAAACGACCTGCTCGTTGCACTGCTCGCCGCCGTACGAACCCGACCCTGCGGGCGTGCTGACGAAGCGTGTGGTGGTCAGGAACTCCTTGCCGAGGAGCGAGTCGGGAATCTCCATGAACCATTCGCCCTTTTTCTTCGTGACATGGAACATGCCGGGGCGGTCGATGTCGGGGCGCTTGGCCTCCTCTTCTTTCTTACGTTTCTCTTCGGCTGCCTTGGCGGCTGCCTCGGTTTTGGCCTTCTCTGCCTTCTTCTTCCGGTGAGTCTTGGCGTCGGCGGGTGCTGCTGTGAGGGCGAGGCCGAGCAGACAAATCAGTAGTTTCTTCATGTTATTGCCTATTAGGGGAATTGAATAATCGGTTGTATTCGTTCTCGAAATTGGGGGTGAACACGCCCTTGCCCATGTTGTCGCGTATCTCCGTCGCTGACCAAAAGCGCCCGCCGTCGGTCTCGGCGCTCGGGGTGACGGGGCCTTGCACTGTGGTTCGGTGGGGGAAGACGAGCTCACGCTCGCGGTCGCTCTGGAAGACGTAGGAGGCGAGACGCTCGGGTTCGAAGTCGGTGAGCCCCAGTTCCTCGCGGGCCTCTCGGCGCAGAGCCTGCTCCACGTTCTCGCCCAAATCTACGTGGCCGCCCACGGCCGTGTCCCAGCGTCCGGGCTGAATGTCTTTCCATTCAGGGCGCTTCTGCAGGTAGAGTTCGCCCTTGTCGTTGAACACGTGTAAGTGCACCACGGGGTGGAGGAGCATGGAACCGCCGTGGCATTCACCGCGTGTGGCGGCTCCCGTGAGGTTGCCCAACTCATCGACGAGCGGCAGCATTTCTTCTTGATTATCGGTCATGGGAGGATGTTTGTTTAGTAGGGATGTCGGATTTCTGTGGTCGCGCGGCGTCAGGGAATCAGCAGACTGCTGTCGCCGTAGCTGAGGAAACGGAAGTCGTGGGCCAGCGCGTAGTCGTAGATGCCGTGCCAATCGCCGTTGACGAAAGCACTCACGAGCAGCAGCAACGTGCTCTGCGGCTGGTGGAAATTGGTCACCATCTGCTCCACGATGTGGTAACAATAGCCCGGCGCAATGATAATCTGCGTGCTGCTGTGCAGAACGTCCAGTTCGTGCTTCTGCATGTAGGCGAGCAGCGCCTGCAGGGCCGTCGTGCTGTCGCCGCGGGAACAACTGCCGTCGGCGCCGTCGTAGGGGTCCCACTGGCAGACGTGCAGTTCCTCGCCTTCGCCCGTGTCGGTGCCGTCGGCCATACGTTGCGCGGCACGCAAGCCCATGTAATAGAGACTCTCCAAGGTGCGCACCGAGGTGGTTCCCACGGCAATGGCCTTGCCGTCGTGGGCCAACAGGCGCTCCACAGTATGGCGTCGCACGGCAATGTGTTCGGTGTGCATCTCGTGGTCGCCAATCTCTTCGGCCTTCACGGGCTTGAAAGTGCCCGCCCCCACGTGCAGCGTCACCTCGTCGCGCTCAATGCCGTGAGCGTCGATGTCGGCCAGAACGCGCTCCGTGAAGTGGAGACCCGCCGTGGGCGCCGCCACGCTTCCTTTGATTTTCGAGTACACGGTCTGGTAGGTGCGCAGGTCGCTCTCCTCGGTCGCGCGGTTGAGGTAGGGCGGGATGGGCAGTTCGCCCATGGCCTCGAGCACTTCCGCCCACGAGGGCGCCGTGCCGTCGCAGCTCCATTCAAAGTCGATGCGGTGGCTGGTGCCGTGCACTTCGCCGCGGGTCGCCCGCAGCACGACCTGCTGCTGACCGATGGTGATGGTCCGCTCCAGCGCACCTTCCTTCCATTTCTTCAGGTTGCCCACGAGGCAATACCAGGCGCAACGATGGCGCGCGACGAAGTTTTCCTGGTATTCCACGGGGTCGGCTGGCTCGAGAAGAAAGACCTCGATGAGGGCCCCCGTCGCCTTGTGGAAGTGGAGACGCGCCTGTATCACGCGCGTGTTGTTCATAACCATCAGCGCGCCCGCGGGCAGAAGTTCGGGCAGACGTCGGAACTCGGTGTGGCTCACCTCGCCGTGACGATAGACCAGCAGTTTGCTGGCGTCGCGCTCGGCAAGCGGATATTTGGCAATGCGCTCGTCGGGGAGCGCGTAGTGATAATCTTTTATCTGTATCTCTTTGGTTAGCATCGTGCAACGGTTTTCTTCGGCGCCCCGCAGCAGTCGCGCGGGCGCGCACCGAGGGACAAAGGTACGGATAAGCAGCCGAAAACGCAAATAATTATTGTTTATAAAGCTAAAACACACTATCTTTGTAGGAGAAATCTACGCAAAGAATATGAAGATTGGAGATACAGTACGCTTCGTGAGCGAAGTGGGAGGCGGCAAAATCAGCGGCTTCCAGGGCACTACTATTGTGTTGGTAGAGGACGAGGACGGCTTCGAGATTCCCGTGCTGCGCAACGAGGTGGTGGTGATAAGCGACGACAGTCCGCAGGCCCGTCGGCCCGAGCCCGAACGAAAGCAGGCGGCCAAGGCGGCGCAGCAGGAGTTGGAACCTTGCGACAAGCCCATCACGTTCAAACCGCGGGCCGTGGAGCGCGCGGGAGGCAACCTGCTGAACGTGTATCTCGGCTTTGTGCCGTCGGAACAAAACCCCAGCGAGTTCGAGGCGTATCTGGTCAACGACAGTAATTATTACCTGCAGGCGCTATATATGACGGCGGAGAATGCCAGTTGGCAGTGCCGCTATCTGGCTACGGTAGAGCCCAATACGAAGCAGCGCGTCGATGCCTTCGACCGCCAGGAACTCAACGAGCGCGAGCACATCTGCGTGCAGTTGATGGCCTACAAGACCGACCGCACCTTCCTGCTGAAGCCCGCGCTGGCGGTGAACTTCCGCCTCGACCCTGTGAAATTCTACAAGCCCCACACCTTCCAGACGTCGCCGTTCTTCCGCGTGCCTGCCTTGGTGAAGGAACTTGTGCGCGACGACAAGGCGCTGTGAGGGCGACGAGAACCGGAGAAACGAATACGAACAAAACGAAAAAGATATGAAATTCATCAGTTGGAATGTGAACGGCCTGCGCGCCGTGGTGGGCAAGAACTTCGAAAGCATCTTCCAGTCGCTGGATGCCGATTTTGTGTGTCTGCAGGAGACAAAGATGCAGGCCGGGCAGCTCGACCTCGATTTTCTTGGTTACCAAAGCTTCTGGAACTACGCCGATAAGAAGGGATATTCGGGCACCGTCATCTTTGCGCGCCATGCTCCGCAGAGCGTCGCCTACGGAATCGGCATCGACGAACACGACCACGAGGGCCGCGTGATTACACTCGAGTACCCCGACTTCTACTTGATTTGCTGTTACACCCCGAACAGTCAGGACGGACTGCGCCGTCTGGACTACCGCATGACGTGGGAAGACGACTTCCGCGCCTATATGATGAGGCTCGACGCCGTGAAGCCGGTGGTCCTATGTGGCGACCTCAACGTGGCACACACCGAGATAGACTTGAAGAATCCCAAGACCAATCGCATGAACGCCGGCTTTACCGACGAGGAGCGCGCCAAGATGACGGCGCTGCTCGGCAGTGGTTTCGTGGACACGTTCCGCTATTTCCACCCCGATGCCACGGGCGCGTATTCGTGGTGGAGCTACCGTGGTCAGGCCCGCGCCAACAACGCTGGGTGGCGCATCGACTATTTCATCGCCAGCGAGCGCCTGAAGCCGAGACTCCGTTCCGCAGCCATCCACAGCGATATATTTGGCAGCGACCACTGCCCCGTGGAGCTGGTGATGGAGTGACCTCCGCAGACCGGCGTTCAGACATGCTTATGTCTGCGTCCACACGTCCTTATGTCTGCGTCCACACGTCCTTATGTCTG
>JABUUA010000009.1:65675-66949 GCA_021443405.1 Bacteroidaceae bacterium | reverse complement strand
TAGTCGGCGAGGGTGATGCCGTCAAAGAGCTCAGTCTGAGGGTTGATGGTGGCCTTGGTCAGGCGGAAACTACTCAACACAAGGTAATTTGCCTTCTGCGACGACGTGAGCTGCAGTTTCAGATACTTGTAACTTCGCGTGCCGATGATAGGACTTTCGTAGCTGCCTCCCTGCTCGGTGGGCAGTCCGTCACGCTCAGCCGTGAAGGTGCGGATGTCCTCCCATGCCTGTCCGTCGTTGCTTCCCTGGACGATGAAACTTAGAAGTCCGTAGCCGGGGATGTCGTTGCGCAGGGTGTAACTGAACTTGAAATTCTTGATTTCGTCGTAGAGATAGAAGCCAAGATAAGGCCATTCGCTGACGCCGTCGCCGTAGGTCGCGCCCTCGTACCACGTCAACGGGGTGTAGTCGCCGTTGCCCCACGTGCTATGGAAGAAGGTGTTGGGGTCGTCGTCAAGCAAGTAATACGGGTCTTCGCCGAAATTACTGGGGGCGTTCGTCAGCACTTGCCATTCGTTGAGAGGCACGTCCTCGAACCACCACTGCACGTCGGGGTTGCGGAAGTCGGGCTGGCTCCACACCTCTTCACTGGTCTGGTGATACACATACACCCAGTTCTTGGGGTAGGCGACCGTGTATGTCACGGGGTTGTCGAAGCGTTGTCGCGACTTCTTGCTCTCCTGATGGATGCCGTTGACATACAGTTCTGCGCCCTCCGACTTCTGGATGCTGGGGGCGAGACGCTGGCCGATGCACGAGAGTTCGACGTCGATTCGGCTCTGCGTCTGGTCGATGGTGCCGATGGCGTCGGCGTAGAGCTGGTCGTTGAATTTATTGTTAAACTTGAAACTCGTAATTTCGGGCACGTCGCAGTGAAAGTCCGTGCTCTCCGAAGCGATGTTGCGTTTCTGGATGACGATGGTGGTGTCGCCCGCAAGTTTCAAGGAGAGCGCACGGTTGTCCTCGGTGCGTTCGATGATGTATCGCTCGGGGATGGCCATCATCTGTCCGTCGGTGAGGGTGAAGTAACGCACGGTTCCGAGCGTGTCGAGCATCATCTGTGCGCTGGCAGTGGCGGCTGTCAGCAGGAGGAAAAGGGCTAAAAGTGTTTTCTTCATAACGGTATGGCAGGTCAAACGACGGCGCGTCGCGGTTTATTTTACGATAACTTTCTGCTTGTCCACAATGTAGATGCCGGGTGCAAGTCCGGTGGCGAAGGTGGCGTACGGCACTTGGCGACGGACACAGATGCCGCCGAGGGTATAGACGTCCAC
>JABUUA010000009.1:56700-65393 GCA_021443405.1 Bacteroidaceae bacterium | reverse complement strand
CCTCGCGGTACTTGAAGAGGGTCTCGCTCTGGCGGAGCAAGGCTTTGAAGAAGTGGCAGCCCGACTCGTAGCTGAGCGTCTCAAAGAAATCCTTGTCGGCATCGTGAACATAATATTGGCCCGTGCCCTCGTAACCCCACGACCAATCGAAGTCCCACACGGGACCGAACACCCATGCCGAGTCGTTGAGAAGGTCCTCGTTGAAGCAGAATGTGCTCTTGGGGTGGTTCACCTCCGTATTTCGCGTGAGGTCCACCACCAGCATGTAGCGACAGAATGCATCCACGTCGAGCAGCGTGCTGTAATGTTCCCGGTCGCCGTTCATTACTTCGTCGGTGAGACCACTGAAGGCTGCCTGGATAGACGAGAAGTCGAGATTGGTCACACACTCCGCATCGTCGAACTCGGGTTCCTTAATGTTGATGGGCAGACTATAGCTGTAATCGCGGAACTTGTACGGTTCGTCGTAGTACTGGTCCAGTTCCAACAGCACGGCGCTGGCCTCGTCGTCCACGGAAATGCTATTATTGGCGAGGCCCACTTTCTCGGTGAAATTGTACGAGCCACGGTATTCTCCGTTGATGTACAACTCGACGGGAACGATGTGGTTACAGCCTGCCGAGCCCACCATGTCTGCGATTTTCATGGCCATCGCATTGGTGGTCATGGAATTTCCTTGCTTGTTGGCGAGCAGCACCCAGCTCTTTCCTTTCGTAAGACCGAAGGGTTTCTGCTTCGTTGGGAACTTCATTCGATAGGGTTCCTTCGACCAACCGCCGCCCCACGACGAGTTGCCGCGGCCGCGAATCTGGATGGAATCGAGGTACATGTCGGGATAAATGCCGGCGCCTTCAATTTCGAAGGTGGCGTCCCAATAGTATGATTTCGAGGTGATGGAAGTTCCGTCGAACGTGTTGATGCGGATGGTGGGCACACGATATGCGGACGTGCTGTGGTCGGTGAGGTAACGAACATTCACCTCGTAGTCGCGACCCAAGGGAACAAATCCGCGCGCATATTGGGCGGGAACGAGAAGTTCGGGCACAAATTCCTCGGTGCCGTAGTCGGGGTTCTCCCGAGCGTTGATGAGCGAGAACTCGCTGAGCACCAAATAATTTTTGCGTCCCGAAGCCGTGAGCTGCAGACGCAGGTATTCATACGCCACGCCAGCGGTGACGACGGGACTGGTGTAGGTCTGGCTGGCGCCGGTGGGAAGGTTGTCCTCCAACTGCGTGAACTCGCGGATGGTGAACCACTCCTCGCCGTCGTGACTGCCTTGAATGAGGAAACCGAGCAGGGCATAACCGTCCGACGGACGCAATGTGTAGCTGAACTTGAACGTTTCGATGGGCTCGGCCGGCTGGATTTGCAGATACGGCCATACGCTGTATCCGTCGCCATAGTAACTGCCGTTGCTCCAGGTGAGCGGCGTGTATTCGCCATTGCCCCACGTGCTGTGGAAGATGGTGCCGTAGTCGCCGTCGAGCATGTTGCCGGGGTTCTCGCCGATATTGCTGGGTGCGTTGGTTGAAAGCATATCCTCGGTGAGCGCCACGGGTTCAAATATCCATTGCTCGTCGGGGTCGTAGGTGTCGGGTTGGCTCCAGACTTCGTCGCTGATTTTCCTAACGGAATAGACCCAGTTCTTCGGGTAAGCCACCGTGTAGGTCACGGGCTCGGTGAAGCGGCGGGCGGTGAACTTGCTGTGTTGCTGCGCGTCGCCGACATAGACTGTGGCGCCGTCCGAGACTTGGAAACTGGCCACCAGGCGCTTCTCGATGCTGGGAACGTCCACGTTGATAGTGCCGGCCTCGGTGTCGATGACGCCGATGGCGTCGGAGAACAACTGGTCGTTGAACTTGTTGTTGAACTTGAAACTCGTGATTTCGGGCAGTGCCGCGTGCAGTTCCGTGCTCTCGGTGGCGAGGTGACTCTTGGCGAGGGTCACCACCGTATCGCCGTCGAGGGTGAGACGGATGTAGGCGTCGTCGTCGTTGCGTTCCAATATATACTGCTCGGGGATAGCCAGCAACTGTCCGTCGGTGAGGGTGAAGTAGCGAACGACGCCGGCGTCGTCGGTTTGGGCGTGGGTGCTCGTGGCTATGAGAAGCAGGGCAAAGAGTAATTTCTTCATAAATAAGTATGTTTGTTGAAGCGCATTATCGCGCAGATTTTCTTAGGTAATGGCGCAAGGGACTCTTGATGTGTCGCAGTTCCTTGGCAATGTTTTGGGCGTTGACGCGGGCGCCTTGCTTGCTGGTGTGGGTGTGGTCGTTCTTGTAACAGGCTTGTGTTCGTTCCTTTCCCATGCGGTCGAAGGTGTCGGCCGACAGGTTGTGGAGGTCGATGAAAGCCACTCCCGTCTGTTCTACCACCTCGCGATACCAGCGACCGAACGAGTCGTTGCGGCGCTCTATCTTGCCGGCGTTCCATTCGTTGCGCGGGGTGAGGCTCACCAAGATGGGCGTGGCGCCCTTCTGCCGTACGTCGTCAATCATCTTGCGAAGATACCAACCGAAGGTATAGACCACCTCGTTGTAGAGACGCTCTCCTTTGAAGTTGACGCGGAACACGTGGCTTGAGTCTGCCGTTCCCGCGATGTCGTTGCGAGCTTTGCCGTGCGCCAGCTCGTTGCCAGCATCATTGTGACCGAATTGGATAAGGACAAAATCGCCCGGTTGAAGGTCGTTGACGACCTTGTCCCAACGTCCCTCGCGCAGGAAGGTGCGGCACGAGCGGCCCGCCATGGCGGCGTTCTGCACCACAATCTTGCGCGGGTCGAAGATGTCGCCGGCCAGTGCGCCCCAGCCCCACATACCGTCCTCGTCGTTGTCGGCGTTCTTCACCGTCGAGTCACCCGTGATGAAGACCACGGGCTTGCCCGTCTGTCGTCTCACGCCCGTGGAGGGTAGGGCAGTGTTGTGCATGCAACCCTTGAGTGCTTGCAGCTCGGGGTGGGTGCAGGCCATCAGTCCCTCCGCCGCCGAGCGCGCGTTGAGTTGTGCCCCGAAGGCCGAAGTGTGGATGTGGTCGAGATAAAAATGATAGTTGAACTTCCACTCGCTCATCTGCTCATATTTGGCTGCCGACAGTTCGTTGAGGTCCACGAAGGGGCAATTCGTCTCGTCGGCAATCTGTCGGGCCCACAGTCCGAAGGTCTGGTCCACACGGGCCACCCGGTGGGAGGCGCTGTCAGCGTAGGCGTTGCGCGGGGTGAGCGACATGAGGATGGGGTGGGCGCCCAGAGCCCGCGTCTCGTTGACGAAGCGGCGCAGATATTCACCATAGCTGTACACGGTCTCGTGCTCGCCCGTCTCCTTGATGATGACCTCCATGGAATCGCTGGCCGAAATGCCGCGGATGGTGGCGCGGGCGCGCCCGCTGTCGAAAGGGCCGTTGTCGTTGTGTCCCAATTCAATGATTACGTAGTCGCCCGGACGAATGCCCTTCTTTACGTCGGGCCACAGGCGACGATAGAATGTTCGGCTGCTCGTTCCGCCCAGCGCTTGGTTCTCCACCGTGATTTTCTCGGCGTCGAAATAGTCGGGAGCGTAGTAACCCCAGCCCCACTGACCGTTGTCGCCGTTGCCCAGCGTTCCGGTTCGCATGGTGGAGTTGCCCACGAGAAAAAGCACGGGATTGCTGCCGCGGCGCGACGAACCTGCAGCGGGACGGGCCGTTGCGGCCTTGTCGAGCGAGTCGAGCGTGAGGTCCACCACCTTGTTCACGTCCTCCATTCCTTGGTATTGGGCGTGTGCTGCCGTGGTCATTAAGAGCAATAGTATGCAGACGAACTTTGTTTTCACCACTATTATATATAAGGTATATTGGACTACAAAAATACAATTTTCTGCTCTATGCGCAAAATTATGTAGTGTTAATTATGCTTATATCAAGAAAAATTAGTACCTTTGTGCCGCATTTGCCAAAGAGTGACCATAGAGAGGTTGCTCATGAGCAAACAAGTTTAACTAAAAAATACAAGGAAAAATGTATTTGAATTCAGAGAAGAAGACCGAGATCTTCAGCAAGTTTGGCCAGGGTGCTACCGATACGGGTAGTGCAGAGAGCCAGATCGCATTGTTCACCTACCGCATCAGCCACCTCACTGAGCACATGAAGCAGAACCGCAAGGACCACAGCACCGAGCGCGCTCTGACGGGTCTCGTAGGTAAGCGTCGCGCTTTGCTGAACTACCTGAAGGCTCGCGACATCATGCGCTATCGTGCCATCGTCAAGGCTCTCGGTCTGCGTAAGTAAGATGCAACGTGCTCTCGTAGAGAGATACGGAGTTAGGCCCTCTCCCGAAAAGGAGAGGGCTTTTTTGTTAACCAACGGCGGTCGGCGCAGCGCCGCAGTCTGCCGATAACCTTTAATCTTTCAAGCAGTGAACTACAAAAAGATACTTCCCGACGTGCTGATGCTGGCGTTCTTCGTGGTCGTCAGCGTGGCGTATTTCTGGCCGCCCATCAGTGAAGGCACGGTGCTCACGGGCACCGACCACAACGCGGCCGACGGTCTGGCCGTGGAGATGAACCACTACCGCGACACGCACGACGGCGAGCGCACCCGCTGGACCAACAGTCTGTTCTCCGGAATGCCCACCTATCAGATTGCTCCCGCTTACCCGAGCACCGAGACCTTGTCCGGCGTGCAGACGGTGTATTCGCTGGGGCTCAAGGGCTTGTCGGACTACGCCTCGTATGTATTCCTTATGCTCATCGGCTTCTACATTCTGTTGCGCGCCTTCGACTTCCGTGCTTGGATGGCGGCGCTCGGCGCGGTACTGTGGGCGTTCAGTAGTTACTATTTTATCATCATCGCCGCGGGCCACATCTGGAAGTTGCTGGCGCTCAGCTTCATTCCTCCCACCATTGCCGGTCTGGTGCTCTGTTACCGCGGCAAATACGTCTGGGGAATTGTGGTCACGGGACTGTTCACGGCGTTGCAAGTGGTGTCGAACCACGTGCAAATGTCCTATTATTTCCTCTTTGTGATGGGGTTGATGGTCCTTGCTTACTTGGTGGAGGCCATCCGCGACAAGGCGCTCACCCGTTGGCTGAAGGCCAGCGGCGCCGCTCTGGTGGGCGGACTGTTAGGCCTGTGCATCAACGCCTCCAACCTCTACCACACGTATGAGTACAGCAAGGAGAGCATGCGCGGCAAGAGCGAGCTGACGCAGAAGACCAAGGACGCCGCCGACCAGACCAGTAGCGGTCTCGAGCGCAGTTACATCACGGCGTGGAGCTACGGGATTGACGAGACGTGGACGCTGCTCATCCCGAACACCAAGGGCGGTGCTTCGATGCCCTTGAGTCGCAGCAAAGAGGCTATGGCGAAGGCCGACCCGCAGTTCCAGCAAGTCTATCAGCAGCTCGGACAATACTGGGGCGACCAACCGATGACCAGCGGTCCCGTGTATGTGGGAGCCTTCGTTCTTTTCCTGTTCGTGTTGGGTCTTCTGATTGTAAAAGGCCCGATGAAATGGGCACTTTTGGCCGCCACGGTGCTGAGCGTGCTGCTCTCGTGGGGAAGGAATTTCATGCCCTTCACCGACTTTTTCCTCGACTATGTGCCCATGTATGACAAGTTCCGTACTGTGGCCTCGATACTCGTGATTGCGGAGTTCACCATTCCTATGCTGGGCATGCTGGCCCTGAAGGAGGTCGTCGAACTTCACAATGCCGAGAACCCCGACCCCGTCCGCCAGAAGTGGGTTCGCACCAGCGCGCTCGTCTCGTTCGGACTGACGGCCGGCGTCTGCTTCCTTTTCTGGCTCATGCCCGACGTTTTCTTCGGTAACTACATGTCGCAACAGGAGCAAGCCGCCCTCGCCCCCCTGACGCAGTACGGCTGGCCGCCGGAAGTCGTGAACGCCTTGATGCGCAACCTCAACGACATGCGCCGCGCCGTGTTCACCGCCGACGCCATGCGCAGTCTCATCGTCATCGTGGTGGGTTTTGCTGTGCTGGTGGTCTATCGGTTCCGCCGCATCGGCGAATGGAGCATGGTGGCCTGCATCACGCTGCTCTGTCTCGTGGATATGTGGGGCGTGAACAAGCGCTATCTGAGCGACGACATGTTCGTGCAGCCCAACCGTCTCCAGCAGACGAACCAGAAGACGCAGGCCGACGAACTTATCTTGCAAGACCCCGACACTTATTATCGCGTGCTGAACATGGCCGTGAGCACATTCAACGATAACTCCACCTCGTATTTCCACAAGAGCATCGGCGGTTATCATGCCGCCAAGCTGCGCCGCTATCAGGAGTTGATAGAGGAGCACATCTCGAAGGAGATGCCCGTGCTGCAGCAGGCTGTCGCCGCCACGAGCGGCATGCTCGACGAGTGCAACGGCGATTCGCTGTTCCCCGTGCTCAACATGCTCAACATGAAGTATGTGGAACTCGGACTGCAGGGTGGCGGTCGCGCTCCCGTGCAGAATCCTTGGGTCAACGGCAACGCGTGGTTCGTGGACGACATTCAGTACGTGGCCGACGCCGACGCGGAAATCGACGGACTCCACTACATCGACACCAAGCATCAGGCGATTGCCGACGAGCGTTTCCGCGCTGTGCTGGGCGAGGCGGGCGCCGAAGGAGGCACTACCGAGCTGACGAAGTACGAGGCGAACGAGCTTCACTATGCCGTGGAGAGCAGCGAGGGCGGTGTGCTGGTGTTCAGCGAAATCTACTATCCCGGCTGGACGTGTACCGTGGATGGCAAGGCCACCGAGGTGGGTCGTGTCAACTATGTGTTGCGAGCCATTCACGTGGGTCCGGGTCGTCACGAGGTGGTCATGACCTTCAAGCCCAGCAGCATCACCCGCACCGAGACCATCGCCTACGGAGCGTTAATCGTGCTCGCCCTGCTTTTGGCGGGGGCGCTGCTCCAGTATTTCTGGCGGGGTAGAAAGTAAAGAAAAGTAGGAAAAGTGACGATTTTCTTGGGAAAAAAGTCGGATTTCCTATGCCAATCGGAAAAAAAATCGTAACTTTGTGCCGTTGATGAGTGAGGAGCCCGAAAGAGTTCCTCACTTGCTTTTATAAAAGACGTAACTTTATCAACACATGATTGACAAGAAAGCAGTAGAGAAAGTAGTGAACGAGTGGCTGGACCAGACCGAGTATTTCTTGGTGGATCTGGCTGTAACCCCCGACGACCGCGTCCAGGTGACCATCGACCATCCCGAGGGTGTTTGGATTGAGGACTGCGCCGAACTGAGTCGCCACATCGAGGCCCACTTCGACCGCGAGGAGGAAGACTACGAACTGGAGGTGGGCAGCGCCGGCTTGGGACAGCCCTTTCGCGTGCGACAGCAGTGGGAGATGAACATCGGCAACCCCGTGGAGACGCAGCTCAAGGACGGCAAGAAACTGCAGGGCGAACTCACGGCCGTGTGCGATGAGACCTTCACCATCACCTCGGAACAGAAGGTGAAGCACGAGGGCGAGAAGCGACCCCGAAAGGAGATGGTGGCCACGGAACTCCGCTACGACGAGGTGGTCTACACTAAGTACCTGATAAAGATGAAGTAAAAACAAAAAACAGATAAAATGGCAACTAAGAAAAATGCAATCGAGACCATCAATTTGATTGATTCGTTCTCGGAATTCAAGGAGACTAAGAACATCGATCGCGCCACCCTCGTGAGCGTGCTGGAGGAGTGCTTCCGCAGCGCCATCGCCAAGACGTATGGCAGCGACGAGAACTACGACGTGATTGTGAACCCCGACAAGGGCGACCTCGAAATCTATCGCAACCGCACCGTGGTGGCCGACGGCGAGGTGCACGACGAGAACATGGAAATCGCCCTCAGCGAGGCACAAGCCATCGAGCCCGACTACGAGGTGGGCGAGGAAGTGAGCCAGCAGGTGATGCTCAACGACTTCGGTCGCCGCACCATCCTCACGCTGCGCCAGACTTTGGCCAGCCGCATCCTGGAGCTGGAGCACGACGCTCTGTACAACCAGTTCAAGGACCGCGTGGGCGAGGTCATCACGGGCGAGGTCTATCAGACCTGGAAGCGCGAGACCATGCTCGTGGACGACGAGAACAACGAACTGATGATGCCCCGCGCAGAGCAGATTCCCGGCGATTTCTTTCGCAAGGGCGACACCGTGCGCGCCGTCATCACCCGCGTGGAGAACGCCAACGGCAATCCCAAAATCATCGTGAGCCGCACCGACCCCATGTTCCTCCAGCGTCTGCTCGAGGCCGAGGTGCCCGAGATTGCCGACGGACTCATCACCGTGCATCGCGTGGCCCGCATCCCCGGCGAGCGCGCCAAGGTGGCCGTGGAGAGCTACGACGACCGCGTGGACCCCGTTGGAGCCTGCGTGGGTGTGAAGGGTAGTCGTGTGCACGGAATTGTGCGCGAACTGCGTGGCGAGAACATAGACGTGCTGCCCTACAGTTCGAACAAGCAGTTGCTCATCGCCCGCGCCCTGAGCCCCGCCATGGTGAACACGGTGGAAATCGACGAGGAGAACAGAAAGGTGAAGGTGACGCTCGACCCCGACCAGGTGAGCCTGGCCATCGGTAAGGGCGGTTCCAACATCAAGTTGGCCAGCATGTTGTGCGGCTACACCATCGACGTCTTCCGCGAACTGGGCGACGACGAGGAATTCGACGCCGACGACGTGGCACTCGATTCCTTCGCCGACGAAATCGACCAGTGGATTATCGACGCT
>JABUUA010000009.1:52386-56062 GCA_021443405.1 Bacteroidaceae bacterium | reverse complement strand
GATTCCTATTTCCTCGGCACGCACAACGCCACCGACTACTATTTCTATTACGAACCCAAGCAGGAAACCAAGCCGGCTGCAGAACAGAAACCGGCTGAGAGCGTGAAGCCCGAACCGGTTCCCGCCGCTCCCGCCGAGGACGAAGTGCAGACACTCGAGAACGGCGAGGTAAAGGGCGAGATTCGCAACGGCGTGTTCCGCCTGACGCCCACCCCCAGCACCACGCTGAACGTGAAGGGCCACATCGACCTCTCCGCCATCAACCAGAACACGCGTCCCAAGAAGAAGAGCAAAGAGGAGCGCCGCAAGGAGCGTGCCGAGATGGCGGCCAACGGCGACAAGAAAAAGCGCGCCCGCATCGGGCAGCAGCGTGTCGATATCAACGCCGAAGCTCAGAAGAACAACGGCAGCAACGGCAATCAGCAGAAGAAAAATAACAACAACCAGGGCCAGTCGCAGCAACAGCAGGGCCAGGGCAAGAAGAACAAGAACAAGCAGAAGAACCAGCCCAAGCAGGCTCCTAAGGTGACGGAGGTCAGCGACGAGGACGTTGCCAAGCAGGTTCGCGAGACGCTGGCCCGACTCACCAGCAAGGGCAACAAGCTGGGCAAGGGAGCCAAGTATCGCCGCGACAAGCGCGATGCCATCCGCCAGGGCATGGAGGAAGAGATGGAGCAGGCTGCCGCCGAGAGCAAGACACTCAAACTCACCGAATTTGTGACGGCCAGCGAACTCGCCACCATGATGAATGTGCCCGTGACGCAGGTCATCGGCACTTGCATGAGCATCGGCATCATGGTCAGCATCAACCAGCGCATGGACGCCGAGACCATCAACCTCGTGGCAGAAGAGTTCGGTTTCACCACCGAATACGTCAGTGCGGAGGTGAGCGAGGCCATCATCGAGGAGGAAGACCGTGAGGAAGACCTCCAGCCCCGCGCCCCCATCGTCACGGTGATGGGTCATGTGGACCACGGTAAAACTTCTCTGCTCGACTACATCCGTCAGACCAACGTCATCGCCGGCGAGGCCGGCGGCATTACCCAGCACATCGGTGCTTACAATGTTCGTCTCGACGACGGTCGCCACGTCACTTTCCTCGACACGCCCGGTCACGAGGCTTTCACCGCCATGCGTGCCCGCGGTGCTCAGGTCACCGACATCGCCATCATCATCGTCGCTGCCGACGACGACATCATGCCGCAGACCAAGGAAGCTATCAACCACGCCATGGCGGCCAATGTTCCCATCGTGTTTGCCATCAACAAGATAGATAAACCCACGGCCAACCCCGACAAGATAAAGGAGAAACTCGCCGCCATGAATTACCTCGTGGAGGAGTGGGGCGGTAAGTATCAGAGCCAGGACATCTCGGCGAAGAAGGGAATCGGCGTGGAGGAATTGCTCGAGAAAGTGTTGCTCGAGGCCGAAATGCTCGACCTGAAGGCCAACCCCAACCGCAAGGGAACGGGAACTGTCATCGAGTCGTCGCTCGACAAGGGCCGCGGTTATGTGGCCACCGTGCTCTGCAGCAACGGAACGCTCCGCGTGGGCGACGTGATGCTGGCCGGAACGAACTATGGTCGCGTAAAGGCTATGTTCAACGAGCGCGGTCAGAAGGTGAAGGAAATCGGCCCCGCTCAGGCCGCCACCATCCTCGGTCTCAACGGCGCTCCCACCGCGGGCGACACGTTCCACGTCATGGAGAGCGACCAGGAGGCTCGCGAGATTGCCACCAAGCGTGAGCAGTTGGCGCGCGAGCAGGGTCTGCGCACGATGAAGCGTGTGGACTTGAACGAAATCGGTCGTCGCATAGCGTTGGGCGATTTCAAGGAGCTGAACATTATCGTGAAGGGCGACGTCGATGGTTCAATCGAGGCCCTGAGCGACTCACTGCTCAAGCTCTCTACGGAGAAGATTCAGGTGAACGTCATCCAGAAGGCCGTGGGACAAATCAGCGAGAGCGATGTCAACCTCGCCGCTGCTTCCGACGCCATCATCGTGGCTTTCCAAGTTCGTCCCTCGGCAGCCGCCCGTCGTCTGGCCGAACAGGAAGGTGTGGACATCCGCACATACAGCGTCATCTACGACGCCATCGAGGAGGTGAAGGACGCCATGGAAGGAATGTTGTCGCCCGAAATCAAGGAGGAAGTGACCGCGCAGGTCGAAGTCCGTCAGGTTTATCACATTTCCAAGGTCGGAACGGTGGCCGGTGCTTATGTCATCGAAGGCAAGGTGAGCCGCACCAACAAGGCGCGCGTCATCCGCGACGGCATTGTGGTTCACACGGGCGACATCCTGGCGCTGAAGCGTTTCAAGGACGATGTGAAGGAGGTGACCACCAACTTCGAGTGCGGTATCTCTATCGTGAATTACAACGATCTGCGTGAAGGCGACATTCTCGAGACCTTCCAGGAGATTGAGGTTAAGGCCAAGTTGTAATGACGTGGTTTGAGATTCTCTGCCTTGTCCTCGTCGTCATCGGACTGGTGAAAGGCTGGTGCAACGGACTCATCAAGGAGTTGTGCTCCATGGTGGGTCTGCTGCTCGGTTGCTTCATAGCGTGGTCTTACTACGACCGCTTCGGCAACGGACTCATGGCGCTGGCGCTTGTGGTGCTGGTCCCCGTCGGGCTCAGTCTGTTGGCTTCGCTGCTGACCGCCATCGTGGAGAAGTTGTTCGTGGTCGGAAACCTCAACCGTCTGTTGGGCGCTCTGCTCGGCGCCGGCAAGGTGTTGCTGTTCATCGTCTTCGTTCTCTACTTAATCAATAAGGTGCAAGAATGGAAAGCAATGTTACCGGACCTGCCCAGCCTGTAAGCGAGGACATGGACTTCGTGCGCGAGGTGGCGGAGAAGAAGTATGAATACGGCTTCACCACCGACGTTCACACCGAGGTCATCGACAAGGGACTGTCGGAAGAAGTTGTCCGCTTGATTTCGGAGAAGAAGGGCGAGCCCGAGTGGCTGCTTGAGTTCCGTCTGCGGGCGTTCCGCCACTGGCTGACCATGGAGCAACCCACGTGGGGTCATCTGCGCATGCCCGACATTGACTATCAGGGCATTTCTTACTATGCCGACCCCACGGCGGGCAAGAAGTCCGGTCCGAAGTCGCTGGAAGAAATCGACCCGGAACTGATGAAAACTTTCGACAAACTGGGCATTCCGCTCGAGGAGCGCCTGGCGCTGAGCGGGACGGCCGTGGACGCTGTGATGGATTCCGTCTCGGTGAAGACCACGTTCCGCGAGAAACTCTCGGAGAAAGGAATCATCTTCTGCTCCATCAGCGAGGCGGTGCGCGAGCATCCCGACTTGGTGCGGGAGTATCTGGGTTCGGTCGTCCCTTACAAAGACAACTACTTCGCCGCCCTCAATTCCGCGGTGTTCTCCGACGGCTCGTTCGTCTATATTCCCAAAGGAGTGCGCTGCCCGATGGAGTTGAGCACTTATTTCCGCATCAACGCCAGCGGGACGGGTCAGTTCGAGCGGACGCTCATCGTTTGCGACGACGACGCTTATGTGTCGTATCTCGAAGGTTGCACCGCCCCGATGCGCGACGAAAACCAGCTCCACGCCGCTATTGTGGAGATTGTGGTGAAGGAACGTGCCGAGGTGAAATACAGCACGGTGCAGAACTGGTATCCCGGCAACAGCGAGGGAAAGGGCGGTGTCCTGAAC
>JABUUA010000009.1:38229-46357 GCA_021443405.1 Bacteroidaceae bacterium | reverse complement strand
CATCGATGCCGAGCATTATCAACGCTCGACCTCGCTGGCGCCCCCCACGGGGGAGGGAGAAGAAAAAAGATTCCTGCTGTTTATCTTAACAAAGGAACAGTTTCCCCCTCCCCCGTGGGGGAGGGTCGGGGTGGGGTCTTGGGTTGTCCTACTTTTCTATCACCGTCCCATTAGCCCCATCGAGGCAGGTGGCGCTGCAGATGATGACGCGGGCCACGCCTTGGTTCAGCGCCTCGAAGGCGTTGTCGAGCTTGGGAATCATTCCACCCGAGATAGCGCCTTGCTCCTTCAGTTCCTCGTAGCGAGCAGGCGTGATGTGCGGAATCACCGAATCGTCGTCGTCGGGGTCGAGCAGCACGCCCATCTTCTCGAACGTGTAAGTAAGGGTGACGTCGAAATAAGGAGCCAGTGCACAGGCCACGGTCTGGGCGATGGTGTCGGCGTTGGTGTTGAGCATGTGGCCTTCGCCGTCGTGGGTAAG
The DNA here is from genome assembly GCA_021443405.1 of Bacteroidaceae bacterium. Classification (GTDB taxonomy): domain Bacteria; phylum Bacteroidota; class Bacteroidia; order Bacteroidales; family Bacteroidaceae; genus Physcousia. Next base: position 45,876 of record JABUUA010000009.1, on the reverse strand, counting down.
AGGAGCCACCACGGGCGTGACGCCGCTCTGGAGCAGGTGAGCCAGACACGGACCATCAGCGCTGTCCACGTCGCCCACCCAGCCGTAATCGACTCCGTTCTTCAGCGGACGCTTGTGGGCACGGATGAGATTCATGTCGGCACCCGTGACGCCTAAGGCATTGACGCCGAGCGCCTGCAGCCGGGCCACCAACTGTTTGTTCACCAGTCCGCCATAGACCATGGTCACCACCTGCAGTGTGTCGTCGTCGGTCACACGCCGTCCGTCCACCATTTTGCTTTCAATACCCAGCCGACTGGCCATCTGCGTGGCCGAACGACCGCCGCCATGCACCAGCACTTTCAAGCCGGGCAGTGCCGCAAAGCGGCGCAACATATCTTCTAAGAAGGCAGGCTGCTCAACAACAGCGCCGCCGACCTTGATAACTGAAACCCCACCCCGGCCCTCCCCCACGGGGGAGGGAGAAGCTGATTGATTACTATTCTCTTCCATTTTTGATTTTTCTATTTGATTCTTTATTTCGTTTAGGACGGTGTGGATGTCGCCTAAGACTTGTTCGTTGGTGAAGCGTAGGACGGTTAGGCCTTGGCTCATTAGGTAGGCGGTTCGCTCTTGGTCGTTGTTGATTTGTTCCTCGTTAGCGTGGTAGCCGCCGTCTATTTCTATCACCAATCTGCGGTCGAAGCACAAGAAATCGGCTATGTAATTGCCCACCACCTGCTGGCGCCGAAACTTCACTTCGCAGAAATGCTCCCGCAGATACTTCCACATCACCCCCTCCGCCTCCGTAGGCCGTTTCCGATTCTCCCGCGCCAACTGCCATAACAAAGGGGAAGCCACCAACCCCCAAAGCCGTTTTCTTCATAAAATAGTTCTCCCTCCCCCGTGGGGGAGGGTTGGGGTGGGGTCTTACTCCAAATACGTATATCCATACAGCCCGGCTCGGTAGTTCGAGATGAACTCCTTGCCCTCGGTCTCCGTTATCTTGCCGTCCTTCACGGCCTTGGTCACCCAAATCTCCAGACGCCGCACAAGTTTCTTGGGGTCGTACTGCACATACTCCAGCACGTCGGCCACCGTCTCGCCATCGATAATCTGGTCGATGGAGTAACTCTCCTTGTCCACCGAGATGTGAACCGCGTTGGTGTCGCCAAACAGATTGTGCATATTGCCTAAGATTTCCTGGTAAGCACCCACGAGGAACACGCCGATGTAGTAATGCTCATCCGCCTTCACGGGGTGCAACGGAATGTAGCTGGTCTGCTGACCGCCGTTGACATAGGCCGTGATTTTACCGTCGCTGTCGCAAGTGATGTCCTGCAACGTGGCGCTGCGGGTGGGTTCCTCCTGCAAACGAGCGATGGGCATGATGGGGAACAACTGGTCGATGCCCCACGAGTCCGGCATGGACTGGAAGAGCGAGAAGTTGCAGAAATACTTGTCCGACATCTGCTTGTCGAGCACGCGCAACTCGTCGGGAACGTGTTTCTGGTGGTGAGCCAGTTCCGCCACCTCGTGACTGATGGCCCAGTAGAGCGACTCTATTTGCGCGCGCGTCTTGAGGTCGATGATGCCGTGGCGGAAGAGGTCGAGCGCCTCCTCGCGAATATCCTCGGCGTCGTGCCAGTCCTCGAGCATCGAACGGCTCGAAAGCTTGTCCCAGATTTCCGTGAGGTCGTGCACCAACTTGTGGTCGTCGTCAGTCGGCTGGAAGTCCTCGGGCATCTGCGGCGCCGAGACGCTCTCCAGCACATCCAGTATCAGCACACTGTGGTGAGCCGCCAGCGAGCGACCGCCCTCGGTGATGATGTTGGGGTGCGGAATATTATTCTTGTTGGCTGCCTCCACGAGCGTATAGACGCAGTCGTTGACATATTCCTGTATGCTGTAGTTGACGGAGCTCTCACGGTTCGAGGAGCGCGTGCCGTCGTAGTCCACTCCCAGACCGCCGCCACAATCGACAAAGTCGATGGGGAAGCCCATGGCATGCAGCTGCACATAGAACTGAGCCGCCTCGCGCAGCGCGGTGGAGATGCGGCGAATCTTGGTAATCTGCGAACCAATGTGGAAATGAATAAGCTTGAGACAGTCGCGCAGTCCCATCTCGTCGAGCATTTGCAGCGCCATGAGCAGCTCGGAACTGTTGAGACCGAACTTAGAGGCGTCGCCGCCGCTCTCGCTCCACTTGCCGCTGCCGTTGGAGGCCAGCTTGATGCGGATGCCCAGGTTGGGGCGCACGTTGAGCTTCTTGGCCGTCTCGGCGATGATGCGCATCTCGGGCAGTTTCTCCACCACGAGGAACACGCGCTTGCCCATCTTCTGCGCCAGCAAGGCCAGTTCTATGAAGTTCTGGTCCTTGTGACCATTGCAGATGATAAGGCTGTCGGAGTCCATGTGGGTGGCCAGCACGGCGTGGAGTTCCGGCTTCGAACCCGCCTCCAAACCTAAGTTGTAGCGCTTGCCGTGGCTGATGATTTCCTCCACCACGGGGCGCATCTGGTTCACCTTGATGGGGAAGATGATGAAATGCTCGGCATTGTACTGATATTCCTTCGCGGCCTTGCGGAAACACTCGTCGGTCTTCTCAATGCGGTTGTCGAGAATATCGGGGAAGCGCAGCAGCACAGGCGCGGTGATGTGGCGCGAAGCCAGTTCGTCCACCACCTCCTTGAGGTCCACCTGCACGTTGTTCTTCTTGGGCGACACATAAACGTGTCCCTTCTCGTTAATTCCGAAATAGTTGACTCCCCACCCTTTCACGTTGTAGAGGTCGGCCGAGTCTTCAATGCGCCATTTCTTCATGCCAGTCCCAATTCTTCTTTAAGTAGTTTAACGGTGATAGCTATCTTCTCGTAGTTGTCCATCAGACTCACGTCGATGGTATGTTTGGCTTTCGTGTAGAACGGCTCGCGTTGGGCGAGCGTTCCGCGGATGTAGTCCACCAGTTCCTCCGGTGTCTTGCCCTTGATGAGCGGGCGTATGGTCTTCCCCATGCGCAAGTGCATGGCCAGCACCTCGGGGTCCACTTTCAGATACACGGTCTCGGCAAGCGAATTCATGTAGTCCATGTTGTCGTAGAAGCAGGGCGTTCCGCCTCCGCACGACAGCACGATGTTCTGAAACTCGGCGGCCTCGTGCAGCATACGGCGCTCCAAGTCGCGGAAGCCCTCCTCGCCCATCTCCTGGAATATCAGGTCAACAGACTTGTGGAAGCGCGTCTCGATATACCAGTCGAGGTCGTAGAACTGCCATCCCAGCGACAAGGCCAGCTGGCGACCCACAGTGGTCTTGCCAGCGCCCATGTATCCGATGAGTATGATGGACTGCTGCATTTACTTCTTGTGCGCGGTGCGGCGGCCACGGGTTGGACGAGGGCCTTCGGCGTCCTGCTCCTTGATGATTTCCATGCACTCTTCCAGCGTGAGCTCGGCAGCCTTGTCATGCAAGGTCTTCGCCAGACGATAGTTGGTGCCTTTGTAGGTGATGTAAGGACCGAAACGGCCGTTGAGCACCTCCAGTTCGGGTTCCTCGGCGAAGGTCTTGAGACGGCGCTGCGTCTCCTCCATGCGCTTCTGCATAATCAGGTTGATGGCCTCCTCGAGGGTAATCTCCAGCGGATCCACATCCTTGGGGATGGAAACATATTTACGCTGATGCTGCACGTAAGGACCGAAGCGGCCGGAACCTACCGACACTTCGCACTGCTCGAACAACCCGAGCGTGCGGGGAAGGCGGAAAAGTTCCAAGGCCTCGTCGAGCGTGATGGTCTCCAGGCTCTGCGAATCCTTGAGCTGTGCAAAGCGCGGCTTGCGGGTGTCGTTCTGCGAACCAATCTGCGCCACAGGACCGAAACGGCCGATTTTCACCGTCACCACCTGGCCGGTGGCGGGGTCTTCGCCCAGCACGCGCTCACCCACACGGTGTTCGCTCTTGTTCTCCAGCGCGTCCTCCACCAAGGGATTGAACTCGCCGTAGAACGTGCTCATCATGCCCATCCAGTCTTTTTCTCCCACGGAAATGGAGTCGAAGTCTTTCTCCACCTCGGCGGTGAAGTTGTAGTCGAGCACCTGCGGGAAGGTCTCGAGCAGGAAATCGCTCACCACGCAACCCGTGTCAGTGGGGAGAAGCTTGCCGCGCTCGGCGCCCAGCACCTGCTTTTTCTCGGTCTGCTTGAGCTTGTCGCCCTTGAGCGTGAGCACCTGATAGAGCGTGGGCTCGCCGGGCTTGTCGCCCTTGACAACGTATTCACGCTGCTGTATGGTGGTGATGGTGGTGGCGTAGGTAGAGGGGCGGCCGATGCCCAGTTCCTCGAGTTTGCGCACAAGGCTGGCTTCGTTGTAGCGCAACGGACGCTGTGAGAAGCGCTGGGTAGCGGTCACGTCCTTGCGGCTCAACTGCGTGCCCACCTGCAGAGGGGGCAGTTCGCCTTCGGCCGATTTGGGTTCGCCGTCCTCGGCCTCGGTCTCGCGATACACGCGGAGGAAACCGTCGAACACGACTACTTCGCCCTGTGCCACGAAGTTGTAGTCCGAACCGCTCACGCTGATGGTGGCGACGGTGCGCTCCAGTTCGGCGTCAGCCATCTGGCAGGCGATGGTTCGCTTCCAGATAAGATTATAAAGCTTGCGCTCCTGCGCCGTTCCTTCTATCTCGGTCTGGTCCATGTAGGTGGGGCGGATGGCCTCGTGGGCCTCTTGCGCTCCCTTGGAATTGGTGGTGTATTGGCGCGTCTTCACATAGGTGTCGCCCATCGTTTCGCTGATGTACTTCTTGCTCGTTCCCAGACAGAGGCTCGACAGGTTCACGCTGTCGGTACGCATGTAGGTGATGCGCCCGCTCTCATAAAGGCGCTGCGCCACCATCATCGTCTGCGAAACGGTGAAGCCGAGCTTGTGGGCGGCTTCCTGCTGCAAGGTGCTGGTGGTGAAGGGAGGGGCAGGCGTGCGGCGACTGGGCTTGGTCTGTATGTCCTCGATGGTGAACTGTGCGTCGCGGCACTGCTCGAGGAAGGCCTTGGCCTCCTCCTCAGTGGCGAACTTATGGTTCAGCTCCACCTTCAGTTCGCCGCCCTCGGGCAGGAGGAAGGTGGCCGTCACGCGGTAGGAACTCTCGCTCTCGTAGCCCATGATTTCGCGCTCACGCTCCACAATCAAGCGCACGGCCACGCTCTGCACACGGCCTGCCGAGAGTCCCGGACGCACCTTGCGCCAGAGCAGCGGACTCAGCTTGAAGCCCACGATGCGGTCGAGCACGCGGCGTGCCTGCTGGGCGTTCACCAGATTGGTGTCGATGTCGCGGGGATTCTCAATGGCGGCCAGGATGGCGGGCTTGGTGATTTCGTGGAACACGATGCGGCGTGTCTTTGCGCCGTCGAGCCCGAGCACTTCCTTCAGATGCCAGCTGATGGCTTCTCCCTCGCGGTCCTCATCGGATGCGAGCCACACCATCTGGGCGTCCTTCGAAAGCTTCTTCAGCTCGCCCACCAGTTTCTGTTTGTCGGAGGGAATCTCGTACTGGGGTTGGAACGTCTCGGTGTCGATGCTGAAGGAGTGTTTCTTCAGGTCGCGGATATGCCCGTAACTCGACATCACCTTATAGTCGTCGCCCAGAAATTTCTCTATCGTTTTCGCCTTTGCAGGGCTCTCTACAATGACAAGATTTGGCTTCATCGTCTCTATCTTTGTTTTGAATTTGGGCACAAAGATAGGACAAAAATCTTAATCTATACCTTATATATAAGCAAATTTTTCCAAAAAAAGTTGCACGCCTTGGCGGATGCTGACGAACGCAAAACGGTCAAGACATACGTCTTGTAAGGGCACCCACATCAGTTCGCCACAATCGTCCATCGCCCGCATCGGCGAGAAATCGGACACGCGGCAGCGGAAAAACGAATCGACAGTGTGCACCACGAATCCACTATATAAATAGGTATTGGGGAAGGAGCACAGATATTCGGTCGCGTCCACCGTCAGCCCCGTCTCCTCCAGCACCTCGCGGCAGACGCCTTGCTCCAGTGTCTCGGCAAGGTCGCAGAAGCCGCCGGGCAAATCCCACTTGCCGCGTTCGGGCTCGCGCGAGCGAACGGCCACCAGCAGTTCGCCACGGTCGTTCTGTATCAGCGCCGCCGCCGAGGCCGAGGGATTGAGGAAATACTCGAAGCCGCAGCGCCAGCACCGCTTGCTGCGGTCGCCGGACACCTCGAACTCACGCGCCCCGCACACGGGGCAGAAATGGAACTTCTCTAATGGATGACTCATAGTTTTCGTTTTCTCACTGGCGCAGCCCGCCGCTTTTCCCCGGACCGGCGTCTGCAATGTTGCAGCAGTCTGCGCCGCTTTTCCCGGAAAATTCGCTGCAAGGTTGCAGTTCTTTGTTTTTGCACGACGCGGTCGCTACCTTTGCAGTACCGAATCAAACATCGGCAAAACTTACAAAAATGGAACAACTTTTAATCGCAATGCAAACTTAGCAAAAAGAAGCGGCTTACGCAATATTTTGGTGAGAATCTTACCGTGATACGGTCTTTTTCATTATCTTTGCTTGAAGATGAACTTATACAACTGGCAACTATGACACATTTAACTGAACTCTACAACCACCTCGACCCCATGATGCGATTCTACTGGACCGTGGCACTCGTCACCAGTCTGGTGTTTGTCATCCAGTTTATCCTGACCTTCGTGGGCATCGGCGACACGGACAGCGACTTCGACTTCCAGAGCGACGTGGACGCTTCCGCCGGCGACACACTCGACACGGGCGGCGCCATGCAGCTCTTCACAGTGCGCAACTTCATCAACTTCCTGCTCGGCTTAGGCTGGGGCGGCGTTTGCTTCAGCAGCATCACGCAGAACCATCTGCTCCTCGCCCTCCTCGCCCTCGCCACGGGTGCCGTTTTCGTGGCCATCTTCGTGGCCATCTTCAAGCAGGCCAAACGCCTCGAGTCGAACGGTGCCTACCAGATAAAGGACTGCGTGGGACAGGTGTGCGACGTCTATCTGCGCATCCCCGCCAACCGCAGCGGCCAGGGGAAGGTGCAGGTGAGCTTCGGTGGCTCGGTGCAGGAACTGGCTGCCGCCACCAACGGCGACGCCATCGCCAGCGGCACGAAGGTGTATATCACCAGCCTGCTCGACGACCACACTGTGCTCGTGGAAAAGGCATGACAACAAAAATTATTCAATAACCTATAAACAACAACTGTATGGACATTCCCTATCTTTTCGTGATTATCGCGGTCGTGATTGTCATGATCATCGCCGCCTTGCTCAACCGCTATCGTCGTTGCCCTTCCGACAAGATTCTCGTAGTCTATGGAACGCAAGGCAGTAACAAGAGCGCCAAGTGTGTCCACGGCGGTGGTACCTTCGTCTGGCCCATCATCCAGGACTACGCCTACCTGTCGCTGACGCCCATCGGCATCGATGCCAACCTCACCAACGCGCTGAGCCGCCAGAACATCCGCGTGGACGTTCCCTGCCGTTTCACCGTAGGTATCAGCACCGAACCCGAGACCATGCTCGCCGCTGCCGAGCGTCTGCTGGGCCTGAGCGCCACACAGATTCAGGAGCTCGCCCGCGATATTCTCTTCGGTCAGCTGCGTCTGGTCATCGCCACCATGAGCATCGAGGAGCTGAACTCCGA
>JABUUA010000009.1:20782-37765 GCA_021443405.1 Bacteroidaceae bacterium | reverse complement strand
CCTGAGGCAAAGAAATATGATTCAGTTTCAATTGAGGAAGTAATTGATAAGAAGCTTGCTGTAGTTGACCTTACTCACGTCCACTTGGTCGTGGGCAATAGCGCCGGCAATGCCGAAGCGAACACTTTCCTCATGACCGGGAATGCCAACGAGGAAGGCGCCCTTCTCATCACCGTCCCACGGTCCGCGCAGGCCGTCGCGCAGTTCGTCGCCAAAGGCTGCCACGCCAGGCAACTGAGCCATATTGGCCTTCATGGCCAGACGGTCGGCAGGCAACTGAGGCGATGCGGCCGCCCAACCCTCGCCATACATGATGATGCTGGGGTCGTAAGCGTCCAGTGCCTCACGGATGGCCTGCATGGTCTCCAAGTCATGTATTCCCATGAGGTCGAAGCGGAAACCGTCGATATGGTATTCGCGGGCCCAGTAAAGAACGCTCTCCACCATGAACTTCCGCATCATGGGGCGTTCCGAGGCCGTCTCGTTGCCGCAACCACTGCCGTTGGCTGCCGTTCCGTCGGCGTAACAACGGAAGAAATAACCGGGCGCTGTACGTTGGAAAGGACTCGAGCCGAGGTCGAAGACGTGGTTATACACCACATCCATGACCACGCGGATACCAGCGCGATGCAATGCCTGCACCATCTGCTTCATCTCGCGGATGCGCACCGATGGGTCGGCGGGATTCATACTGTAAGAGCCTTCGGGCACATTGTAGTTCACAGGGTCGTAGCCCCAGTTGTACTGGGGAGTGGACAGACGGTGCTCGTCCACCGAGCCGTAGTCGTAACTCGGCAACAGATGAACGTGGGTGACACCCAGTTCCTGCAGGTGGCTGATGCCCGTGGCCACCCCTGCTTCACCGGGCACATGCGTTCCATTCTCTGTAAGCGCGAGGAATTTCCCCTTGTGACGAACGCCCGACTCCTCGTCGATGCTGAAGTCGCGGTGGTGCATCTCATACACCACAGCCTCATCAGTACTGCGGAAAGCGGGGCGACCATCGTCGTGCCAGCCTTCGGGGTCGGTTTGTCGGAGGTCGAGCACCTGGGCGCGCTGACCGTTCACGCCCACGGCACGGGCAAAGATGCCGGGCGATTCAGCGAGCCACTGACCCTGATACTGCACTTGGAAGGTGTAGAACCAACCGCGCAGGTCTTCCTGCAGCGTGGCCGACCACAGTCCCTGGGTGCGGCGGGTAAGCGTCAGCTCACGAGTCGGCTTGGGAGCGTTGTCGCTGGAATAAAGACGGACGCGCACGGCGTCGGCCTTCGGACTCCACAGAGAAAAGTAGGTGTGCTGCGCCGAACACGTCATCTCCACGATGGGAGAAGTGGGCACAGGCCATTGTTCATAGTTCTGGGCTTTCGTAGTCATAGGCACACAAATGGCGCTCGCGCCGGCAAGGCACGCCCGCAGCGCGGCCCTACGAGCCTGCTGCTTCGCTCTGCCTGCCATGCTTTGCATGAAACGTTTGAAGGGATTCATCGTCTATATTTCTTTATTAAGGAAGCCAATTTGTCGTTGAACTCCGTGTCGGCAAGGAGTTGTTCCACGGTCACGTGCATCCTGTAGCGCCAGTAGTGACGCGGGTTGGCGGGCACGTTGATGCGCTCGGCGGCAGGGTCGGGATAACGGCGTTGCTCGTCCATCGACAGCCAATCTTGCAAACTCAGCAAGCACAGCATAGAGGGACATTCGAGGTGACGGACAATGACTTGTTCGGCCAACCATCCCGGCATGGGATGGGGCGCGGCACCGTCGAGATAGAGAGCATCGTTGTAGAACTGGCGTGCAATCTCTCGGTCCTCGTCCCACCAACCGCGAAGCGTCGCCATGTCGTGGGTGGAAATAGTGGCCACCGAACGATAGGGATTCTCCCACAAATGCCCGAACGCATAGCTGGGGTTCTTGGGCATCGACTGTATCTCGAGGGTGAGTACCTTCAGCTCCTCCATCACCCAAGGCACGCAGGCGGGCACCATACCGAGGTCTTCGGCGCACACAAGCATGCGGGTGGCCTGTGCCAGCACGGGCAACTTCTTCATGGCTTCGGCATACCAGAACTGGTTGTGGCGGCGGTAATAGTAATCGTCGTGCAGACGACGGAAGGCTTCTTTGTGGCTGTAGCTCAACTGCTGAAAGACATAATCGTCCATGGCAGCAATGCGCGGATGATAAGTGTAAGCGTTCTTGCGGTCGCGCACAAACAGCACGTTGCTCAGCAAGGCGTACAGTCCGTCACGCACGGCCTCGCTCATGCGGGGCTGGTCGGCACGTGGTGTAGCGTTGTCAGCCGCGAAGGCGGCCTCCACCTTGCGCTGCGTGTCGTAGTCGCTGCGCAGACAGTAGCGGCCGTTTCCACAGGTCTCTATGTAGCGACGGCGCACTTCGGCCGTCTGGTCGCCGAAGATGTCGAGCAGAATGTGGTCGTCGATGTAGGGCGTCGTATAGTCCGACTCGCGCCATGGAAGCCCGTAACTCTCTATTTCCTCCACGGTCATCGGCAGCGCCGGCGAGAATTGTCCGAGCAGGCCATGCACGCTGTGCAAAGGAATCTCCCAGATGCGGAAGAAACCGAGCACGTGGTCGATGCGGTAGGCGTCGAAGTATTCCGCCATCTTTCTGAACCTGCGTACCCACCACTGACAGCCATCGCAAAGCATGGCATCCCAATTGTACGTGGGGAATCCCCAGTTCTGTCCGTTGGCTGAGAAGGGGTCTGGCGGCGCGCCAGCCTGTCCGTTCATATTGAAATAGTGGGGTTCCACCCACGCTTCCACGCTGTTGCGACTGATGCCGATGGGTATGTCGCCCTTGATGACCACACCACGACTGCGGGCGTACTGCGAAGCAGCACTCAGTTGCACGTGCAGCAGGTACTGAACATAGCAGTAGAAATTGATTTCTCCCGCACTCTTCCTACCTTTTTTGCAGAGTAACGCCACCGAGTCGGCGTCGTACTCCGAGAGCGTCTTCCACTGGCGGAAGTCAGGTGTCCCGTATGTGTCGCGCAGATAAGAGAAGGCGGCGTAGGGAACGAGCCAGTCTTGGTTCTGCTGATAGAACTCTTTGTAGTTCTTCGTACCCAGCGTACGCGGCCATTCTTGCTTGAAAAGCAGACGCAGATAGGCGCGCTTGGCCTCGTTGACACGCTCGTAATCCACCTGCGACAGGGCGTTCAGCTCCACTCGAAGTTCCTCGTAGTGGCGGGCCAGACTGGCGTCTTTGAGCACCGGCAGCTGGCTCAGGTCCACATACATAGGGTGGAAAGCATAGATACTGATGCTGTTGTAGGGGTATGAATCCGTCCATCGATTGGTGATGGTGGTGTCGTTGATGGGCAGAATCTGCAGCACGCGCTGTCCCGTGAGCGCCACCCAGTCAATCATCTTACGCAGAGCGCCGAAATCACCCACGCCGTAAGTGTGCTCGGTGCGGAGACTGAACACGGGAATCACACAACCGGCGCCACGCCACGGCGTCACGGGGAAGTAGGCCGGCGGGTCTTGCAAGTAGTGCGTCATACCCTGCTCCACGGCGGGCAGCACAAGGATGCGATTGTCGCGCATCTCCCACAAACGTTGTTCGCCAGTAGCGGCGTCGAGGGTCAGGAACTTGTATTCCACGGCCCCCTGCACGCTGTCCAGATTGAGGGCGAACGCCCATTCGTTGAGTCCTATGTGGGCGAGGCGAACCTCCCTGCCTGACTGCCAGTTACCGAGACCCTCTTGATTGCCGAGCACCGCCAGCGTCTGGTCGGCTGGCACTTCGGGCGCAAAGAGATGGATGACGAGTTGTTTCTTGCCTTCGGGCGTGGGCATCGTCGTCACGGGATGGGCGGCAAAAGCCTCGGTGAAGGAGCTGGTGTAGCGGTAGGCGTCGTCGGGGAGCACGCGCCACTGGTCGGTGGCGGCAATGCGTGTTGTGCCTGCGGCCACAACGAGTGTGTGGGGCGTAAGACTCCATTCCTCGCGCTTGCATTCGCGTCCCTCCATCACGCGGTAGCTGTAATGCAGCCGACCGACCGCATTGGGCAAGGTGAGTTCCGTTCGCCACACTTCGCCGTCGATGGTGTCCAGCGCGGTCGTGCGCTGTGTCGTCTTGCCATCCTCGGCCGTTTGACGCAGTTGCAACTCAAGGTGCTCGCCCCACTGTGTCCGATAATGTATCTCGAAACAAGCTTTCATGGTTGTAGTTTTATAGCGGTTATCTGCGTCAAAGTTACAAAACTTCCATAAGACTTGCGCTCCTCTGTCTGCAAATTAAGCAAACAAAGGAGCGCAAACGATTGCGGTTTCCAGCGTTCCGCCTTAGCGGACAAGCACCTTACGGCCACGCATCACCTTGATGGCACGACCGTTAGAACGAAAAGGGCGGCCCGAGACGTCGTAAGATTCTGCGCATGCGGCAGGGCGTGAGGGAGACTCGATTCCCGTGGGAATGGCAAACGACCCGATGGTGGTGAGGGCTTTACGGGCGCGACCGGTCTGATTGTCAAAGAGACCGGCGTTGTACCACGCGTCTGTCACCCGCTTCGTTGCCCAGTCAAGACCGCATTCGTTCGCCTCCATCGCCCACCAGAAAAGCCCGGTCACGCGGTCGTGTTTCTGCAACTCAGCCAGCAGGTCGCGGGCAAAAGCGTTCTGACCATCGTCACTGATAGGCCATGTTTTCGAGAAGTCGTTGGTCACGTCGCTGGGCTGCCACTGATGGTAATAGCCCACTTCCACCAGCATGAGCTGCTTGTCGGGCTGCGACGTCTCCAGCATCGTTAGGGCCGTGGCCAGCTTCGAGAGGTTGCCGTGCCAGTAAGGATAGTAACTGAGACCCATGATGTCGAAATCGACACCGTCCTCCGTCATCTCGCGATAGAAGGTGGAAGCATAGGCGGGATTGGCCACGCGCTCCGTGTGCAGCACGATGCGGGCCTCGGGGCACACCTCTCGACAGGCCTTGCCAGCCTGCTTGAGCAGCGAACTGAAGCGGGCGCGGTTGTTCGTCTTTCCGGCATAATACTTCTTATAAGGCTCTTTATCACGCTCACCCCATAACATGCCGTAACTGATTTCGTTGCCCGTCTGTATGAAGTCGGGAGCTGCGCCTGCCTCCTTCAACTGCGTCAGGCAGTCGCGGGTGTAGTCGTATATCTTCTGGTTGAGATCGGTCTCGTTGAGCGCGCACCACGCACTGGGTGTGAACTGCTTGGCGGGATCGGCCCACGAGTCGCTGTAGTGGAAGTCAAGCATCAAGGCCATTCCCTGGTCCTTGATACGACGCGCGAGTTGAATCACGTAGGCAAGGTCTTGGCAAACGCCTTGTCCCTTCTCCTCTGTGGGCGCCTTCGTGGGGTCAACGAACAGGCGAACACGCATGGCGTTGTGCCCGACACTTTGGAAGAACGTGAGCATGTCGTCACACGGTTTCCCGTCGTTGGTGTAATACTTGGCGCCGTTCTGCTCATATTTCGGGAGGAGCGAGATATCGCCGCCCACGTATTTCTGGGCTGAAGCCACCATAGCCGCGCCGCCCATCAGCAGGGCGCAAACAATTCTTTTCTTCATCATATCTTGGTCTTTACTGTTGTCAAACGATTCCTTTTCTTGGGTGTTCAGCGCTCGGGAGCGGGGCACACCTCCTGCATGTAGATGGCATCGAGGCACCAGCGCGCCGCATCGTTGGTGCTCAGACGCGAAAATTCGGTCCACGGCTCGTGGAGCAAGTCGTCCCACGCCGACCGTGCCAGCGCCTTGTCGCCCGTGTGATAATAGGCATACGCCGCGAGGCGCGGGATGCGGAACGAGTTTTTACTAATTTGCTTGGCCAGGGCCTTGTAGCGCGTGTTATGGTCAAGCCATACGCGATGCCAGGCCGTGTCTGGCAACGTGAGCTCGAGTTCGTTCACAAATTCAAAGCCTCCCATCAGCGGCAATAGGTGGTTCGTGTTCCGCACCGAAGCGTCCACCTCGCAAGTAATCTTGCCCGAGTCGGGGTAGTAACCGAGGGCCAGTGGCCCCGTGAACAGGCCATCGTGCAACTGGGAAATGCAGGCCATGCCCGTCTCTATCTTGCGCCGGTACTTCATCTCGCCCGTGCGCTCCCATCGTGAAAACCAGTTACCGGCATACGACAACCAGTCGGGACCGATGCGCAATCGGGCAGGCGCTGTGCAGGGATACAACTCGCGAGGCTGCGCCAGCCGCATGGGGTCGAGGGTGTAGAGGCGCTGGTCGGCGTCGGCCACTTCGTCCATGAGATCAGACATGCGGTCGTCGGCGGTGAGAAAATAGAGGAAACGGTTCCACAGCGCCTGGCTGATGCGTGCTTCCTTGGCGCCGCAACCCCAGTGACTTACGTTGTGTCGAGAGCCCAGTCCTGCCAAATCGCCCTTGTGGTACACGTCCACCTCGGAGTTGTGACGGGTCATGGCGCGCGCCATCTGCCACAAATCTTGCCGACCCGTGCGCAAGAAGGCGTACCACAACCACATGTTCGTGCCCAATTCCGTGTTGTCCCAGGCATAGCCTCCCACGTCGTAGAGCCAGCCTTCCCGCGCGGGATCGGTGGTGTGCATCACATCGCCATAGTGCCAATAGCCGTACCAATGTTCGGTGTCCACGGCGGCGGTGTAGAGCGCCAGCAGCGAGTCCATGCGGTCTTCCACCCAGCGTTCCGTCGGGGTATCGCGGTGTGGAAGACTCCAGACACCGAAGGCCTGTCGGTCGTGCAAGTATGCGGGATTGCAGGCGAGCTGAGGCCGGGCGGTCATCGTCTGGGCGAGTCGCGCCATATCCGCCTTTCCGTGATAGCCATCCGTCAGCATCAAGGTCAGTTCGCTCGTGCGGGCAATGCCGTAAGGCGTGCTCAGTCCGGGTTGCACATCCTCGTAAGTAGCGTTGAGTCCGTGGGCGCGGGTGTCGTAGTGACGCAGGTCCATGGGCTCGGCCTCGGGGCTCCACAGCCAGAAGGTAAGGGTAGCACAGTCGGTGGTGGCGCCGGTGACTTCGAGCGTGGAGGGGTACGACTGCCAGAAATCGTGCAGCACGCCGGCCAGTCCTTGCTCGGTAGTGCCCACGTGACAGAAGCCTGACGCTCTGTGGCCACCCATCGTTCCCACCGGGGCACTCTCGGTGCCCGTCCACTTGCGCAGGGTGTACCCCATGTCATTCAACTGACTCAGTCGGTAGCGATCCCACGTCGCCCAGTCGGCGATGAGCTGGCGGTCGCGCTCTGTCATCGCGGTCAGGGGCGGAATCCGCTCGCCCGCCACCTGTGCAAACTGGCGTTCGGGCTGCAACGCACGCCGTCCCACGAGCGGTTGCACCGACTCGGCCCACACGTGTCCGTCGGTGTCGCCGAAGGCCACGTGGCGGTTGTACAATTCTCCCACAAGAGGAACCTCCACCTGCAAGCCCAAACTGCTGATGCAGTCACGCGCGGGATCGCCGTCGTAGATGTGACTCAGCACGAGACGCAGCCAGCGACTACCTTTATAATAATACGCGCGCGCGACGAAAGGCATCCAACCCTCCATCGTGCCACATATCTTGATGACTTGTTCCACGGGCCCGTCGCGCTCCACGCGCACGCTGTCCACGCGACTGCTGAACGTGCGGTGCTGGGTGACGGTTCCCTGCTGTGTAGCCGTGCTCGCCACCAAACGGCAGGCACCTGCCACCTTGCGTCCCTCCACCGTGAGGCTGTCCCAGAAGGTTGTTTCCGAGCCGCAATGCACCACGAGGTCACTCTGCTTGGAACCGACAGACGCGGTCTTGTACTTCGTTCGCACCAGTAAAGGCGTGGTGCCGGCAGGCAGCACTGCCGTGTAAGCCGCCCATTTCACACTGCCGTCGGGCCACAACGCCAACGGACGAGCCTGCGTGAGCACACCGGGCACGGTGTATTCCCCGGCCTTCTTCACCTCGCCTCGAGCAAAGGGGACACCCCACGTGCAAGGCGTGGCCAGCGCAGGAGCGCGGTCGCCTATCCAGTGCAAGGGCACCTCGCCCGCCGCCAACCCCAGCGGTGCGACGCGGAAGTGGCGCAGACGGGTGTGCGACTGTGTGGTGCGGAAACCAAACCAACCGCTCGTGAGCGGCTGTGGATCGCGGTAATCCACCAGCAATTCGTCGTCGGCCCAGAAGCGTACGCGGTTGCCACAACACTCGATGCGGATGCGATACCAGCGGTCGGGTGTGAGCAGGTGAGGCGCGTCGGTGTACTCCTGCAGGATGGGAGGCCGTTGCACTTCGTCGGTGAGCGCCGCCTCGTTGGCAGTGTAACGACGGAATCGGGTGGTGGTGTTGCCGTTGCCGCCCAAACTCATGTAGTAGAGTTGGAGCGAGTAGTGGCGCACGAAGTTGCCGTGACGCCACCGACTGCGGCGGACTATGTCGTGAGGCGCTTTAGGGTCAGAGGCCTTCCAAAAGCAGTTGAGGTCGCTCACACGCGCGTCGCCCACCGCCATGGCCTCGTATTCAATGCACACGTCGCCCGTCATGGGTTCGCGGTACCACAGTGTTAGTCCCCGCGGGGCACGCATATCGATGAAGTCGTCGCCGTAGGTCACCGTGGTCTGCGGACTCTCAGCCTCCACCCTCCACAGGCGGTTGTTCTGGGCCCAGGCACCGAGTGTCCACACCAGCAGCACCAGCAGTACTCCGCGTCGTTGTTTCATATTTTTTCGTGTTTGCTCGGTACAAAGATACAAATTTTTGTGTATCTTTACATCCACAGCCCACAGAATTATGCAGAAGACCACCTACTTCCCCGCCATCACCGCCAGCGCCGGCGCCTTTGTGCTCGGCATTGTTGGGGGAACGATGTTCGAGGTGCCTCCACTGACGTTGCTGGTGGTCAGTGTCGTCACGATGGGCGGTATGCTGCTGTGCCACTGGAAGCATTGGTCGCGGTGCTTCCTCGTTGTGATGTGCGTGCTCACGGCGAGCATGGGATGGCTGCGGTACGAACAGGGCGACATGAACTTAATGCCCGACTCCGTGCGGGCATGGGGCACGACGCTCAACCAGCAAGCGGTGGAACGACTCCATGCTGTAGGATTGGACGCACCTACCGAAGCACTGCTCGATGCCATGCTGTTGGGCGTGCGCGACACGTTGCCAGAGTCCCTCCGACAGACCTATCGCGATGCCGGCGCCAGTCATCTCCTCGCCCTCTCGGGTCTGCACCTGAGCATTTTGTTCGGTCTGTTGGGCTTTTGTTTCGTGCATCTCATCGCCATTAGGCCTTTGCGCATCCTCTTCGGTTTGGCCATTCCTTGGTTGCTCTTTGCCTACGCCGCCGTGGCCAACTTTCCCCCATCGCTGCTGCGCGCCGCGTGTATGCTGTCGATGCTTACGCTCTCTCAACTGCGAATGACGATACATTCGTCGTGGCACGCGCTCAGTGTCACCGCCCTGCTGATGTTGTTTTGCTGTCCTTCCGACCTCTTCGACGTTGGTTTTCAGCTCTCGTTCTGTGCTGTCATGGGCATTCTCTTCTACTATGGCCCGCTGCATCACTTCAGTCATTCGGCTCTCTGGCGACCATGGGCGGTATCGCTGGCGGCACAAATCGGCAGCATGCCGCTCTCGGTCTATTACTTCCACACCTTCGCCACCTATGCTGTTTTGTTCAGTCCCGTGTACATCCTGTTCGCCACGATACTGCTCTACGGCGCACTCCTGCTGTTGCTCGGTTGTCACTGGCTCGCCCCCGTTTTGCAGGCGTGTGCCAGCGTCCAGCACGGTCTCATGCAAGCAAGCGCTGCTTTACCCGGTTCCATGCTCACCGACCTCTATCCCAGTGGTATGTGTGTCACCCTGATGTACGTGTCCCTGCTGTGTTTCGAGCCCCCTCTGCGCGCCACCTACGATCCCTACAGCCCATACCCCTGCTATGCTTCTGCCGTACTACGTCGCTGGGGATGGCTGGTGGCCGCACTCGTGGCCGCCACCGCAAGCATGTGGGTGTAGCAGACTAACTCACCGCGTGTCAGTTCGATGGAACTTGAGTACCCTGCCAAAAAATAGAAGGAATACCTTATTATACACACGCATGTGCGCACGTAACAACATATTTTCTCCTACATTCTTACACTATTTTGGAACAATCATCTATTTCTCCACTATTTATACTGGTGTACGTGGCAGTGTAAGAGACGACGTATGTAGGTGTAAGTATTCAAGGATGTCCCCACAACATAACGCGAGGATAATGCTCTGAAAGCTATTACCCTCGCGTTGTTTCTATAAAATAACCAGAGACTACAGAAGTTTATTTCTTGTATTCGCTCTTTGCTTCATTGATAAAACTCTTTATACTTGAGTCCTTCAGCACTTCCTTCACTGCATCTCCAAGTTGGCTCATATCTAATTCTGGACCACTTTTCTCTGCAAGTGCACAAAGCGCTTTCAGATATACCCAACCCGATGCAAGAGTGATTGCATACAAAGAGGCACTCATAATTACGGCGCCACCCAACGATCCTACAAAAGGAATGAACTTCAGCGCACTTGCTGCACCCGTCATTGCGGCATAACTGGCTAAGTTTGTAGCTACACCTGACGCGATAGTCTTTAACACGTTGTCTTTTAACGACACACCAAGTTTACCATTAATTCGAGTGTACATCGTCCAAATCGTCGTTGCACCAGCAATCGCGTCCAAACCGGGAACTGGTATCCAGGCAGAACCCACCGCTAACTTACTATGGGTTTTTACTACGTCGGCAATAGCACGAGGCAAGGTCTGGTCGGCTTGTTTATCAAGCAGTCCAACCAGCTTTATGGCTATTTTCAATAAACGTTCGTCGGACATACTTACTTGTTGTTTGGTTGGTTAGTGTTCTTTTTGCGTTCCTCTTCCTTCTTATGATTCTCGATTGCATGGTGAGTAGCGTGTACAATGTGCTGTCCCATCTCACTCGTTAAGAATTGGATAATTTGTTCTAACATAACTTTTAAGTTTAAAATTGTTCAACATTCAAATGTATCATACTCAATGCACCCGCCTTCTTAATGTCAATGCCATAGATGCGGTAAAACGCATCCACTACTGTTTGGCCGCCGTTGGTGGTGACGGGGTTGCTCATTGACTGGGTGACCACTTCCACCGACATCCCTGGTTCAATGCGGATGCCGTTGTTGTTCAGACGGTTTTTAGTCGTGATTCTGAAACGTGCCATAATTCTTTTTTCGCCTACAAGCCGCCAACTCAGCATTTTTGTTAGTTTACCATATCGCAACAAGAAAGGCGTAAGCGACTTCACTGCTTACACCTGCACGATGGGTAACGCCAATCACCTTGTAGAAGGTGAAGCGAGAGAAAATACAACCTACGCCCGTATGTGTATCTGAAACGGGTCAGATGCAACACGGTCATACTTGTCTCAGAATAGAGAGACAAGGTGCATAGATTGCGAATCCTCTACAATATTTTTGGCGTTTTTATCGTGCAGGACTCGGCAACTTTGCCTATCTTGTGAAGCACAACCTTATAAATAAGGAATGTACTCCGAGTACAAAGGTACTATTTTTTTCTCAACCGCAATCATTTCTCTGCATTTTTTTCATCATCCAGCCGCAAATCGGCCAAAGGTCTAAATGTTAAAGTCGGAAGAAAAAACACCAAAAAGCATGGGCAGATGCCGAGAATATCGCATATTATTCCTATCTTTGTAGTTAAAATTATATGGTTATGAACAAATTTTACTCTCTCGTATGTTGCCTGATGATGGGCGTAAGCGCTATGGCGCAAGTGGATGATACGTTCGCATTTACCGACGCGAACGGCAACGTGGTGGCCGATGGCTCCACCGTCACAGTAAAGAATTTCGAAACCGACTTTTCCGGAAAGAATCAATTCTCCTCGGGTCTTTGGGTTAAGAACACCAGCGAAGCAAACGCATTTGCCAGCATGACCATCGACATAACGCAGCTTGACAATGGAGAGTTAAGCCATTGTTTCCCTGGTCAATGCTACACATATAGTAATTGTCAAACCATTGTTCGAGAAGAAATACAAGGTATGAAACCTGGGGCAAAGCAGAATATTTATTCAGAATGGAAGCCCAAGGACAAGGGAGAATGCACGGTGACCTACACCATTCGCGTGATGGAACTGACCAGCCCCAACCCCATCACGTATGCCGAGAAAGCCAAAGGCCCCTCGGTGACAGTACACTATGTGTACGACGACACCTCGGTGGATGCCACCGGCATCGGTGGTGTGAAGGCTGCGACCTCGGGCAACAGCGCCCAGCCGATCTATAACATGGCAGGCCAGCGCGTGGTTCCCAGCTACAAGGGACTCGTAGTCAAGGGCGGCAAGAAGATGCTTGTCCGCTAAATCCGCCTCGGTCAACCAAACCTCAGAAGGGCATAATCGTCTCCACGAACCCGCCCATCCCTCCACTCACAGTTAACGAAATATCTCCTTATCATTATGATATTCACACGCATCAGAACGGCTGTGGCCTGCACACTGCTGGCCGCTACCACCCTTGCACCGGCGGCCGAGCGCCCCGTTATCAAGTCCCACACGATGCAGGGCATCGCCTTGCAGGTTCTTTCCGACAACGGCCAATGGGCTTTGGGCTGGGGAAGCGAGAAGGACAACCTCTCGCCCGTGCTCATCGACCTCACCACCCACAAAGAGACACGCCTGCAGACGGAGTCCGACATGCAGACCCATGGTCTGTGTCTGGCCTACGACGTGACGGACGACGGTAACACGGTGGTGGGCACCTACGAGGCGAAGCCTGCCTATTTCAACCGCTCAACAGGGACGTGGACTAAGTTGCCGTGCAGCATGGTATCGGGTGCCGTGCATGCCGTGACGCCCGACGGACGACTGGGCGTGGGCACAGTGGCCAACGCTGACGTGAGTGGCGTGGACTACACACTGGAGCAACCCGTCATGTGGGACCTTACCACCCAGAAGGTGGTCACGCCCACAGACCTGCCACAGGGCGACCCCGACGGCTACTTGCTGACCAGCACCTACGTGCGCTTTGTGCACATCTCACCCGACGGACGTTACGTCGTGGGACAGGTGTTGGGCGAGCACTACTTCACCTTCGTCTATGACCGTGCTTCGACGGACGCCATCAAATGGAACTTCATCGGCTACAACACCACCGACGGCAAGCGGTTCACCAAGACGCAGAGCAACCTCGTGGAGGTGGCGCCAGTGGCGATGAGCCCCAACGGCAAGTGGCTGGTGCTGGATGCTCGCGTGCTGACGCAGGGCGATGAATACATCTGCGCCGCCCGCTACAACATGGAGACCCGGGCCCTGGAGGTGTACGACAGCAAGTTGGACGATCTGGACATGAAGGGCGGTTGCATAGACAACGACGGCAACGTGTACGGCGCCAGCCCCTACGGCAGCCCCATCCGTGAGTTCGCAGTTCGTTGCGACGGCTACTGGTTCTCGCTGCGCTCCATCCTACAGCAGCACTACGGCACCGACTTCGACAAGGCCACGGGCTACACCAACACGGGCACGCCGCTGGGCGTGTCGGCCGACGGCCGCACGTTCATCAGCATGTGCGACCCACAGTTCGGCGAGAACTTCACGATGACGACCAGCGAAGCCCTCGTGGACGTCTGCTCGGGCATGAACCTCCTCAACAACTATTTCATCGCGCCGACCGCGGGTGCCACCTTCTCGAAGCTGAGTCAGATAAGAATCACGTTTGACCGCGAGGTGGAGGTCGTGGGCGACCAGACGGCCGCTTCCTTCGGTGAGTGGAACTCGACGAGCAGCAACGGCATCCGCTTGGACCCGACCGACGCCAAGACCGTGGTCGTGACCTTCCGCACACACCAGCTTGAAGCAGGCCAGACCTACACGTTCACCCTGCCCGCCGGCACTCTCTGCATCAGCGGAGACCCAGCCCGCACGAACGAAACCATAACCGCCACCTACGTGGGACGCGCCAACGAACCCGTGAAGGTGGTGAACCTCTACCCCGCCGACGGCAGTGTGCTGGCCAAGATAGACAACAGCAGCAGCCCCATCCAACTCACGATGGACAACAACGTGCTGGTGACCGAAGGCGCCTCGGCTGCGCTCTACGCCGCAGACGGCACGCGCCTCGCACCGCTTTCCGTGGCCTCGCAGGGCAACGTAGTGCAGTTGTTCCCCGCCACCACGCAGTATCTGTTTGCCGGCGACACCTACACAGTGGTGCTGGCAGCCGGCAGTCTCACCGACGTGAGCGGCAGCGGCGCCAACGAGGAACTGACGATTCACTACGAGGGCAGTTACGAACGCGAGATTTCGACCGATAACGCCACGCTGTTCAGCTGCGATTTCAACAATGTTTCCAACTCGCTGGCCACGTGGATGCTCTACGAAAACGACCACCGCACGCCGGCCGAGTTCCCCCAGAGTCTGGAGTTCGACGCCAACAACACGCCGTGGAACTTCAGCATTCGCGACGACGCCGGGACCGACATCTGCGCTGCCTCGCACTCGATGTATGAGCCCGCGGGCAAGAGCGACGACTGGATGGTGACGCCGCAACTCTTCATCCCCGACAAAGCCACCACGCTGACCTTCGACGCGCAAAGTCTGAGCGCTACCGCCCAGGACGCTCTGAAGGTGGTGGTGTGGGCGTGCAACGACGTCTTCCACATGATTAACGACGCCACCTTCGCCCGCCTATCGACCGAAGGAACTGTGGTGTTCGACGAAATCCTCTCGCCGGGTAGCGACGAGTTTGCGCTGGAGGGCGACTGGCAGCACTGCACCGTGAACCTTGCCGCCTATGCAGGCAAGAACATCTACATCGCCTTCGTGAACCAGAACAGCGCCCAAAGCATGGTGTTCGTGGACAACGTGCAGGTGACGCGCGAGATGCCTTACCTGCTGTCACTCTCGAACAAGCAGACCGTGGTGAACGAGACCTCCATCAAGATTGGCGGTACCTTCACCGTGAATTCTCCGCGCGGCTTCGACGGTGGCTATCAGCTCACGCTCTGCGACGCCGATGGCCAGACCATCGACACCTACCGCTACACCGCTGAGGGCTTAGTGCCTGCCGGCGACGCACGCAGTTTCACCTTCGGCACTCCCCTGCCCCTCACCGTGGGCGAGAACAATAAATTCACCATCCGCGTGGCCTACACCGAGGGCGGCACCAGCCAGCCCATGACCGACGAGGTCAAGAGCGCGGTGACGAGCCTCACGTTCCGCCCCACCAAGCGCGTGGTGCTGGAGGAGATGACAGGCACTACCTGTGGCAACTGTCCGCAGGGAATCATTGCCATCGACAAGATGAAAGAGGTGTACGGAGAGCAGTTCATCCCCATCTCCATCCACACGTATGACGGCGACGCATGGGGCGGAGGCTTGCAAGGCTACAGCAGCTATCTGGGACTGCAGGCCGCTCCCACCGCCGTGGTCAACCGCAAGACGGAGGTGCTCATGCCCATGATGCAAGACCCCATGACGCTCGACTACACCCTCACTTACTACGGTGCCCTGTGGATGGACCGCGTGGCGGAGGAGCTCAACGACCCGACTTATGTGGACGTGACAGCCACGGTTAAGGCCGACGCCACGGGCGAGTTCTCGCTGCCCCTCACGGTGCGTAGTGCGCTCAACGCCGTGAACCTCAACCTGAACGTGTTCCTCGTGTTCATGGAAGACAAGTTGACAGCCGTTCAGCACAACTATTTCAGCAGCATTTCAGACCCGCTCCTGGGCGACTGGGGCTTGGGAGGCCGCTACGGTCAGCAGAGCGTTGCGGGCATCACGCACAACGATGTGGTCCGCTACGTCTATGGAGCGAGCTACAGCGGCACGGCCGGTCTGCTCCCGCAGTCGATGAAAGCGGGCGAGGACTACACCACGACCATCACGGGTGAACTGCCCGGCACCTACGAAGTACTGGACAACACGAAGTTCGCCGTCCTGCTCGTGGACGCCAACACTGACCAGATTGTGAACGCTTGCCTCGCCTACGTCAACCCCAAGGGCACGGGCATCGACCCCATCGCCACCGTGCCCGCAGCCCAGCACGCCTACAACCTGGCGGGCCAGCGCGTGGGCGATGACTACAAGGGCATTGTCATCGTCGGCGGCAAAAAGGTGGTGCGGAAGTAATCGCCGCGCCGCCACACCCCCGACGCCCCGAAATCATGAACAAAACTAAAACAAATAACCATCTATGAAACTAACCACAACCCTGAGACAGCGCCTGCTGACCGCCCTGCTCGCCTTGGTGAGCGCCAGCGCGTGGGCAGCCGACTATCCTGCCCTGCAACTGAACGAGGAGTTCACCGTCACGTACAAGCAGACGAGCCAAGTGTGGACCTACACCGCCACACAAGACGGCGTGGTGCAGATTGTGGGCGCGGACCCCGACGTTTTCTTCAGTCCGTGCCTCAACGTCTATGATTCACTCGACTTCTCGAAGCAGGGCATCGAGATGTATTACTTCGCTCCCTCGCACTACGAATTCCAAGTGCAGGCCGACAGCACCTACTACATCAAGAACAACAACTGGAGTGGCTCGGACATGCGCGCCAAGCTCGTCATGGGACAGGAGTTCCTGCTCTCGTCGGTGGACCCCGCCGACGGCAGCGTGTTCACACTGAAAAGCAACGGCAACATCCAGTTGCTCTTCACCAGTTCCTCGGTAACGTTCACCGAGGGCGAGCTCACCGCAGCTGGGAATGTCATAAAAGTGTATAACTTCACCGACTACAACGACCTTGTTCGCGAGGGCATCTTCACCTACTCGGGCGATGACTTCACGGGTCAGACCGACTGGAACGGGCAACTTTGCGCCCACACCGACAACGGCATCGTCGTAGAACTCATCACGCAGACGGGCACAGGCTTCTACAATGTGCTGAACCGTCTGTTCGAGGAAGGCAAGCTCCAAGCCGGCGACCCCCTGTCGCTCGACCTGCACGGCATACAGAACACGCTCACGGGAGACTTGCTGAACGGCGACGGCAACCTGAG
>JABUUA010000009.1:0-20769 GCA_021443405.1 Bacteroidaceae bacterium | reverse complement strand
TTCGCCGGTGCCCCCACCACTTTGGTGTCGGCCCAACTTCCCAACCCCATACAGTCGTGGTACAACGAAGGCGACCCCGCCGCCTTGTGCACCTATACCTTCACGAAGGACATCCAGTCGGCCCGCGCTCGTCTGGAGATGGGCCAGGGCGAGGGAACCGAGGATTTGTATCAGGAATACATTGCCGACGACCACATTTCCTTCGACGGCAAGACCGTGACAGTGGACCTCAGCGGCGTGATGCGCACGCAGAAGACCATGAATCTCAAGTATAGCTGGAGTGAGTTCACCGTAGTTCTCTTCGATGTCATCGACACCGACGGCAACGAAACCTTCTGCGAAGACCAGGGCGCCGTCTCATCTTATAAATACACCGCCCCGTTCAAGGACATCACGGGCACTATCAGCGCCGAGTTCTCACCCGCATCCGGAGCCGCCATCACCGAGGCGACCAAGAATATAGAGATATGGTTCAACAACAGTTCGCTGATTCAGTGGGACGGCGTCACCTTCACGTATTACACCATGGAGGAGGTCAGCGACGTGGACGAGGCCGGACAACCCGTGGTCACCATGCAGAACGTGGCCCACGAAGTCTTCGTGCCTAAGGCCGACCTCACCGCGGAAACCATCGACAACGAAACCACCATCACCGTACCCGTGCCCGCAGGTCTCTGCCAAGCCACCGACATCCGCGTGGCCGTGAACATCACCGGCGCCACCGACGGAGCCTATCACGTGATTGTGGCTTACTACAACAATACGCTCTCTCACGGCCTCGACCTCGCCCGTTTCGCCACACCCGCCGACCAGACCACCGTGGGACTGCTGCATGAAATCTACCTCACGCTGGACATGACGCACGCCATCAACACCAAGGTCAGCCAGCCGGTGAAGGTGACGGGTACCGCCACCAAGTTCGGTTGCTCGGGCAAAATCGTGGACGACGGCATGATGGGCGTGAAGATAGTTCTGGACGAATACATCACCGCCCCCGACACGTATGTGGTGACCATTGCCGAAGGCGTGGTGGGCGACTACGTCTATGGCGAGAGCGACTACAAGTCGGGCCTCACCAACACGGCGTGCACGCTCACTTACACCGTGAATGGTCAGTACGCGGGCAAGCCCGTCATCATCGACCCCGCCGAGGGACCCGTGGAGCGTCTGCAGCACTTCACGCTCGAGTTCTTCGAGTATGCTTCCGTGGCTCCCACTTGGAACATGGAGGCACAGCCTTATGTGGAGGACGCCGACGGCGTGCGCACCGATGCCGAGTTCCAGGAGATGATGGACGCTGGTAACGTGGTGGCCATCCGTCTGTCCAAGGAAATCACCGCCGACGGCACCTACACCCTCGTGGTTCCTGCCGGTGCTGTGTGCAACGGCGCGCAAGGCGACCCGTTGGAGACCGAATACCGCTTCACCTACACCATCGGTGAACCCACTGCCATCGGCAGCATCCACGCCACTCCCGCAAGCACAACGGCCATCTACACCGTGAGCGGTCAGCGCGTGACAAAAGCCAACGCTCCCGGCCTCTACATCGTGGGCGGCAAGAAAGTGGTCGTGAAATAAGACCTCACACCCTATTGAATAGCGATGGGCGGAATTGCAATGGAGCAGTTCCGCCCGTTTGTTTCTTTCCCAATAAGCAGGCGAAGAATAGGCGTCACGCAGACAGATAAATTTCGTCACCAGCATCCATCATCTTTTTTTCTTAGAAAAAACTGAATTTTTCCTAAGAAAATGCGCCGATTTTACTAAGGAAAAGAGGCTCCCTTTGCGGGTGTTCATTATCAAGCACTTAGAAAACCGTGTTTAGACATGCTTATGTTTGCCCTCAGACAACTTTATGTTTGAGCTCACACATAAGGATGTTTGGCCTCACACATAAGCATGTCTCATTCCGTTCGTCCCGAAAGCAAACCAGCCCCCTTCGGGTGTGAAGGAGGCTGGCCGTAGATAAGAGACAATTGCTAAAAGCAGAGAGGAACTACTTCATATAGGCGTCGATGATGGCCCACGCCTCGTCCTGCAGGGTGGGCGGCAGGGTGCCGATGCGCGAACGATGGCTGCCGCCGGGGTCCACAAAGAGGTGCATGCGCTGCTTCTTCCCGAAGTCGAGCCACTGACAGATGCCCGTCGCGCTCCATGGGTCGTTTTCTCCGTAGATGAACACCATGGGAACATCCTCTTTCTCCAGGAAGGCGAGCGTGTGACGATTGGCCGTTCCGTCGTAGGGAAGGTCTTGCAATTCGGGCGTGAGCATGACCTCGGCGAGATAGTTCTTGGTGGACGTCACGTCGAGATAGGGCACGAAGGGCAGGATGTCGTAGCCATAGTAGCCCAACTCCTTGGCGGCCTGCACGAAGAAACTGAACATCTCGCCTCCTTGAGCGAAGTAACTGGGGTCGCACACCTTCATCAAATAGTCGAACAGCACGGTGTCGGAGGCGCCGAGCGAGGGTATGCTGTGCACGTCGTAACCCCACTGCCACATGGTGAAGGCGTACTCAAACACGGTGTAGTCGTAGATGTGGCGCAAGGGAACGCGGAAACGGTACTCCTTCTCGGCGCAGTAGGCCTCCATCAAGGGCATGATGGCGTCCTTGCGCTTGAGCATTTCCAACTGGAAGTCCTCGATGGCCTTGCGCTGCAATGCCGTGCCGGCCTGCTGTGCGATGAAGGGTTCGTGCCGACCGTCCTGCACGCCGGTGTTGACAGGACCGACATAAGGGACGCTCAGGTCCACATCGTCGGGGAAGTAGGCGCGGTAAAACATGGTGGTGGTACCGCCCTTCGAGATGCCCGTGGCGAGCCACTTGCCCTTGTAAACCTTGCCTAACAGGAGGCGCACATCGTGAAGGTCGCACACGGCGTTCTTCACCGTCAGGTGCTGCCAGTCGCACGGCTCGGGCGTGCTCTCCAAGAAATAGCGGTGCTCTACGAAGACGATGTTGGCGTCGAGATGCTTCGCCAACTCCTCCTGATAGGCAGGAGCGAGCGCATAGGCGGCGCCGTAGCCCTCGGTCACCAGCACGGTGGGACGGTCGAACCCGCGGTGCATCAGCACCACTCGATGGCGGAACGTGCCCACCTCAGGGTGTTCCCAGTCGAGCGGTTGCTCCACCATGAGGGCGTATTTCTCAGGAAACACATCGCTCGTCAGCTCGGCAATGCTCTTCACCGACGGTATCTTCTCCAGTTTCTTGGTGAGGTCGGAGGCCGAGAGACCTGCCGCCGTCATCAGGATGAGGAGCGAAAGGAATATCTTTTTCATAGGGAACTTACAGATAACGCAATGAAAAACGGACGCGATGACGCTTACAACGTGCCCACTATGAACTCCACAGCCTCGGGCTTGATGGGAATCTGCTCGCCCAAGATACGGCAGCCGTCGGCCGTGATGAGCAGGTCGTCCTCGAGGCGGATGCCGCCGAAGTCCTTGTAGGTCTCCGCCAAATCGTAATTGATGAACTCCTTGTGCAGGCCCTGCCCACGCCAGTCGTCGATGAGCGCCGGGATGAAATAGATGCCGGGCTCGTCGGTCATCACCCAGCCTTGTTGCAGACGACGGCCGCAGCGCAGGCAGTTGGTGCCGAACTGCGTACTGGGTCGCACCTCATCATCGAAGCCGACGTAAATCTGACCCAAGCCCTCCATGTCGTGCACGTCCATGCCCATCATGTGGCCGAGACCGTGGGGGAAGAACATGGCGTGGGCGCCGGCAGCCACGGCGTCCTCTGTATTGCCCTTCATCAGACCTATGTCCTTCAGGCCCTCCGTAATGACGCGGGCGGCCTCCATGTGCACGTCAAACCACTTCACGCCGGGGCGCGCAATCTCTATCACGCGGTCGTGCGCGCGCAACACCGTATTATATACGTCGAGCTGACGCGGGGTGTACTTGCCCGAGATGGGACTCGTGCGGGTGTTGTCGCTGGCGTAGTGACCGAAACTCTCGGCGCCGGCGTCGCACAGCATCAGACGACCAGCCTCCATAGGACGGAGCGAGGGACAGCCGTGCTGTATCTCTCCGTGCATCGTCAGGATGCTGGGGAACGAAACATAATGGCCATCCGAGCTGGCGATGCCGTTGATAATGCCCGCCACTTCCGCCTCGGTGCGCCCGGGACGGCAAAGTCGCATGGCCGTGGTGTGCATCACATAGCCGATGGTACAGGCGCGCTCAATCTCAGCTATCTCGGCGTCGCTCTTCACGGCACGCATGTCCACGATGGCTCGAATCAAGTCGAGGCTCGCCTTCTCGCGGTTCTGTGAGGGGTGGATGCCCGTCATGTCCATCAACTGCACCATGAGGTCGTAGCGATACATGGGTGCATAGTGGACGCGACGACCTTGCTGCAGGGCTTTCTTCACCACTTCGGCGAGGGCTCCCATAGGCGCGGAAGCCCCGATGCCCGTCTCGGCAGCCAGGTCGGCCACCGAGGGTGTGAAGCCCATCCACACGATATCTTCGATGTCGATGTCGTTGCCAAAAAGGGTCTCGGTGGCGGCGTCGCAGTCAATCACCAGCGCCAAGCCGTCGCGCTCCTGCCCAGTGAAATAGAGGAAGTTGCTGTCCTGACGGGGTTGATATACGTTGGCGGGATAGTTGTAACTGGCGTCGTTGTTGCCCATCATCAGGATGAGACCGTCGCCCACGCGCTGGCGCAAGGCCTGGCGGCGCGCTACATAAGTGTCTTTGCTGAATAACATATCTTTCGTATTTTTATAGATTCTTCGGTGGAGATTTTAGTTCGTTAGCGACGGGAAGTCCTTTCCATCGGCGCTTTTTCTTGCCGGCCGATCTTCCTGCGTCGCGCCGTCGCTACGGCGCCATGCGGACAGGCACTGCCTCTTGTTCGGTGGCGTCGAGGATGTCACGCATGGAAACGCTGAAACGCGAGGTCATCAACTCGGGGATGTTGTAGCTGAAGTCAAGCTCTGCATAGTGGAGGCGCGGGTTGTGCTGCGGCAGCATGAAAGGCTTCCGCGCTTGTCCTTCGGCATCGATGTAAGCGAAATAGGGACGCGTGTAGAGCCCGTCGTCGCGCCGACTGCTGAACACGAGCCAACGGCCGTTGCTGCTCCACGAGTGGTAGCTCTCGGTCTGGGGCGAGTTGAGCGGCGCAAGGGCCCGCAGCGAGTCGGGTTGCTGCAGGTCGAGCGCATAGAGGTCGGCATCGGTGTGCCAGATACTGAACTGTCCGTAGGCGCTCAGCGTGCACACGAGCCAGCGCCCGTCGGGGCTCACACGTGGGAACGACACGCTGCGGTCGGGCCGACTGTAAAGCGTGTCCACCGTAGCGCCGAAGGTACGGTTGTCCGCATCGAAGGCAACACGGCACAGGGCGTAGTGCACCTTGTCGTAGTCGAGGTCAAGGTCGGGAATCACCGTGGCCGAGCAGAAATACAACCAGCGCCCGTCGGGTGAGAAAGTGGGATAGGTCTGTAGATTCGGCCCGTCGAGCAACAAGGGCGTGGTGAGCACCTCGTGGGTGTCGGCGTCATAGACCACGATGTCCGAGGCGTCGTCAAACACCTCTATGCGTTGCGGGTGCGCGGTGTGGAAGTTCTGCGCCGTCTTGTTGGTGGAGAAGGCGATGAAACGTCCGCCCGGATGCCACGCGGGATAGACGAAAGCCGACACGAGGGAGTCGGTGAGCGTGTTGAGTCGCTCCATCGTTCCGTCGCGGAAAAGGTAGGTTCCGCTGGCCGCCGTGCGCATGTGCAGCAAGGTGCGGTCGGCTCTGTGCGACCCCACGGTGTGACAGTTGACGCAGTTTCCCTCGGTGTGTGAGTTCTCAAAGATAACCTCCTGCGTCGAGGTGGACAGTTGATGCTGGTAGATGCCCATCTTGTACCAGCCCGAATAACCAGGCGGCACAAGGCGATAGGTGAGATAGTCGTCGATGCTGTCGGGCATCACCGTTAGGGTGAAGGGGCGTCCGCCCACCCATTCCTCTGCCTCGCGGCGGGCAATGGTCAGGGTGATTTGCTTCGGAGCATCGGTGGAGATGAGTTCCGCCCAAGCGTCTTGGGGAATGCAGAAGTCGGTGCCGTCGGCCTCCACCCATAGCGTCTGGCCGTCGCTCTCCAGTTGCAGGGCATAGGCCACGGCGGTGGTATCGAGCACGGAAAAGTTGAGGGGCGCTATGTTGCAGGGGATGGTCACCTCGCGATAGTCGGGATAGATGGGCAGCACCGCGTCGTCCGTCCGAGCGATGGTGCCAGCGGGCTGCGTGCAGGCGGCGAACAGCGTCGCACACAGAAGGGCGGCACAGATTTTAGTAAATAGGTTGTAGTTCATTGTTCTGGGGACGATAGGAATCAAAAGCGCCTGTCTGACGGAGCGCACGGTAATACTGCGTGGCGGGCAGCGTGGGAGCGGCGTGGGAAATCTGGCGGATGATGTGGGGGACAGTGGTCCAACGGGCCGGCACCGACTCGATGGCAAGGCCCTGACGGCGCGGTCCCAGTTCGGGGTCGGCCTCCACCGCGGCGTCGTCGTACAGCAGAGCGCGGTATTGTTTCGCCCACGACCGATAGAAAAGCGTGTGCTCGAGATAGCGCAGATACTTCTCTGCCACGGCATAATGACCTTGAATCATGTTGGTCTTCACCAGCAGTTTCAGCGCCTCGGGGCACATCATTCCCTCCGACGGCTCGTTGTATTCAAAGGCCTGCACCTGCGCGCCATATACATATCCTATATAATAATAGAGCGACATGAGGTGGCGGCGCACCAGCCGCGTCGTGTTCTCCGGCATGATGAGCTGGGCGGGATCGCCGATGGTCAGTCCTATCTTACTCTCCAATGCTCCCTGTTGCGCAGCTATCTGGCAATAGATGTTGGCGGTGAAGGGATTGGTGAGGTAGTGCGAACAGAACTCGTAAGCGGGCTGCCACTGGCCGTGGTCCAACTGATATTGCAAGGCCAAACGCTGATGAGTGGCCTCGCTGTAGCGCACACTCATCTGCTGCCACGTGACGGCGACCACCGCCACCAGGGCCGTCACTGCCGCTTTGCCGCCGGTCGTCCAGCGCTCGGGAACCACGCGGGGCGCGAAGGTCACGACCAGCGTGGCCAGCCACACCCAGCCCAAGAGGGTGTTCGTGCGCGTGCGCAGATTATAAATGTTGGGCGAGAAGAGCTCGGAAGGGGTCACCGCCAGGCAGAAGCGCTGGGCCAGCACCACCGTGAGCAGGGCCGTGAGCACCACGAAGCCCAGCAGCACCCACTGGGAGCGCGAGAGGTGGAAGAGCAGCATGCCACCCACCAACACCCAAACGCAAGGACCGACGGCAAAGCCTGTCAACGGCACCAGCAGCAGGGTGAGCACCGCCACCGCCACGCGGGGCAGGGCGCGCGCCGCCAATGTCCAGAGCCACAGCACCGCCACCGCGAGGAACAGCGCCACGTGGCCGGTGATGAAGAACAGGTGGTCTTCCGTATAGACGAACAGCAAGGCGGCGGGCAACCAGCAGAGCAACTGCTCGGTCAGCGTCAGCGACCGCTCGGCCATGACCTGCGCCACACCGCGCACAGCGAGCGTGAGTTTGCCGTAGAGTAGGACCATGAGGAAGACGGCCACCAGAGGAAAGCGGAAAAACTGTTGGAGGAACAAGGCCAGGAAATCGGCCACGCCGCCCACCTGGGCCAATTGACCCAGCACGCGCGACCGCTCATACACCAGCACGCGGGTTTGTTCCATATCGTAGAGCAAGTAGCGCTGCCACACATACACCGCCGCGCCCAACAGCAGGACGCCGGCCAACCAGTGGAAACGCGACAGCATTCGCAAGGTTTTCTCCATGATTTCTCGGTTATATTCTCTGCAAATATAATGATTTTTTCACAATCTTTCGATATCTTGCAGGCAAAAGTTCAAACGCACACATCATCATGGCCACCTGTTTCTTTCCCTTCGACCCAGCGCAGTCACGCAGTCGCAAAGGCGTGCTCGCCCAAATTTCCTTTTCTTTTAATTTGGAAAATCGCTCGCTTATTCGTACTCTGAGCGCGGCTCTGTCACCGCGCTCGAAGGTACTCACGCTCTGATTTCCTCAAATAAATTTGGAAAATCGCTCGCTTATTCGTACCTTTGGCATTACACTTACTTAAAAATCTATGAAACGAAACCTTACCTTGGGAGCATTGCTCCTTACGGCCTGCGTCAGCTTGCAGGCACAGAAGCCTATGAAGGCGCCCGCAGGCGGCAAGGCTATCAGTGACCATCTCATCGGCATTTTCTTCGAGGACATCAGCTCGTCGGCCGACGGAGGTCTCAATGCTGAACTGCTGCAAAACGGCTCTTTCGAGTTCAACGCCAACGAACACGACGGATGGGGAGCTGCTACCGCCTGGAAGATTGTGCGTCCGGGCCACTCGCTGGGAATGACTGAGGTGAAGCAACAAGAACCCATCCACCCCAACAATCCCAACTACATGCGCCTGACCGCCGAGCGCACTCGCCACTTCCCCGACTTCAAGGGCTGGGCGGGCTACGGTCTGCAGAACGATGGCTTCGACGGCATCACCGTGAAAGCGGGTCAAAAATACGATTTCTCGTTTTTCTATCGCTGCCCCAAAGGCAAGATGATGGTGCGCGTCGCCTTGGTGAAGCCCGGCGGCTGGGGCGAAGACCCCGAACTGCTGGCCGACGACACGCTGGTAGTCGGCAACAGCACATGGGCTAACATGGGCACAACCCTCACCCCGAAGGCCGACTGCGACAAGGCCGCTCTGCAGTTGCTGCTGGTGAGCGACGGCGTGCTCGACGTGGACATGCTCTCGCTCCTTCCGCAGGACACTTACCACGGTCACGGTCTGCGCCGCGACCTCGCCGAGGCGCTCGAGGCCCTCAAGCCTCGCTTCATGCGATTCCCCGGCGGCTGCGTAGTGCACGGCGGTGGCGACGGATTCTGGAACACGTACCGTTGGAAAGAGACCGTGGGACCCAAGGAAACGCGCAAG
The DNA here is from genome assembly GCA_021443405.1 of Bacteroidaceae bacterium. Classification (GTDB taxonomy): domain Bacteria; phylum Bacteroidota; class Bacteroidia; order Bacteroidales; family Bacteroidaceae; genus Physcousia. The sequence continues at coordinate 11,786 of JABUUA010000009.1, read as the reverse complement.
GGTTTGAAGAACACGTGGGGCTACCACCAGTCGATGGCGCTGGGCTATTACGAGTATTTCCAGCTGTGCGAGGACATGGGAATGGAACCGCTGCCCATTCTTCCCTGCGGCGTGAGCTGCCAAGGCACCAACGGCGGTTGGAACATGTGGCCCACCCAGGCGCAGGACGCTTGCGACATGAGCGACATGGACATGTGGACGCAGGAGGCGCTCGACCTCATCGAATGGGCCAACGGTCCCGCCACATCGAAGTGGGGTAAGGTCCGCGCCGAGGCAGGTCATCCCGCACCCTTCGGTCTCAAGTACCTGGGCATCGGCAACGAGGAGAAAATATCGCCCGAGTTCGAGGAGCGCTTCAAGTACATGTATGAGCGCATCACCAAGGCTCACCCCGAAATCATCATCGTGGGCACGGCCGGTCCCGGCTCGCATGCCGAAAACCCCGACTACGAAAACGGTTGGCGCATTGCCCGCGACCTGGGCATGCCCATCATCGACGAACACTACTACGAGCCCAACACCTACTTCCTCACCAAGCGCCAGTACGACAACTATCCCCGCGACGGAAAGACCAAGGTCTATCTGGGCGAATATGCTTCGAAGGACAAGAAACTCATCGACGCCCTGGCTGAGGCCCTCTATCTCATCCACGTGGAGCGCAACGCCGACATTGTGGACATGACGTCGTACGCGCCGCTCTTCGCCCGCAAAGGCGCCACCAACTGGAATCCCGACCTCATCTACTTCGACAACGAGCGTCCCTTCCTCACCTGCTCCTACTACGTGCAGCAGATGTTCGGCCAGTCGGCAGGGCAGTATTACTACGGCGACTGCGTGACCATCGACAACCCCGACAAGACGGACGGCGACGGCCTGCTGCAGGAGCAGTCGGTAGTGCTCAACACGAAGACCCGCACGCTCTACATCAAGATGGCCAACGCCTCGGCCAACGAAAAGACGGCCCAGCTCAACCTCTCGCGCTTCGGCGTCAAGTCAGCCGCCACCATCACCACCCTCACCGGCCAGCCCGACCAGGAGAACTCGTTCGAGGCACAACCCATAGCCCCCACCACCGAGGCCTTCAAGCTGAAGAAAAAGCAAAACCTCAAGCTTGCCCCCTACAGCTTCGTGATGATTACTGCCAAGTTGTAACCCGCCGCCTCGGCGCTCCCATACTTTTCAGCCCCGCTAACCGACTGGTTGGCGGGGGTGATTCTCAAAAAATAAGGGCTCTGCGCCATCGCTATGAAGACAGCGGCAGCGCACAAGATTCATCGGATGAGACTCCGTGCCATGCGAGGAGTATGCGGGAAGCGACAACGGACGACTATGCTTCGGGCTTCCGGTAGGCATGCCAAAGGAAGAGTGCAGCCACGGCCAGCGTCACTGTGGCCGAGATGGCATAGCCCACAACAAGGGGCAGACGGAACCCTTCGGGCGCGATAAGGATGAAGCTCGAGCTGACCGCCGTCATGAACAGCGCGGGGAAGAACGAGATGAGCCACGACCACGACCTAATGCCATCACGGCACGAACGGTCGCGCAACCAATAGGCAATGGCGAAGAACGTAAAGGCCGAGAGCACTTGGTTGAACCACGAAACATAGCGCCACAGCACGTCGAACTTCATGGCCAACATCAGTATGGCCGCCACGAAAACGGGCGTCACCACGATGATGCGGCGCAACAACGTCTGCTGACCGTAGTGCATGAAATCGGCGATGATGAGACGCGCACCGCGGAACGCCGTGCCGCCCGTGCTCATGGGCGCGGCCACGATGCCGAGAATGGCCAGCACGAGACCTACCTTGCCCAACCATTTTTCGCACAGGAGATTGACAAACGTGGAGGGACTCACGCCGCTCTGACCGCCGTTGGTCAGCAGCGCCACCAACTTGTCGTAAGGCGTGCTGTCGGCCGTCAGCGAGGGATAAAGCGACACGTCGATGGAGTCCGCAAACTTGATGGCGGCGGCCGCCCAGACAAGCGTCATGACACCCTCGGTGATCATGGCGCCGTAGAAACAGCGGAGGCCGTAGCGCTCCTGCTTGATGCAACGGGCCATCATGGGACTCTGCGTGGCGTGGAATCCGCTCACAGCGCCGCAAGCGATGGACACGAACATGCCGGGGAACAGCGGTGTGTGGCCTGCCACGGGGTTGTGGTCGGCGAACGCCTCAGTGATTTCGGGCAGAGCGCCGGACTGTGTGTAGATGCTCACGCCCACCATCAGCGCCATCACGAGCAGTGCCACGCCGAAGACGGGATACACATTGCCAATAATTTTATTCACACTGCCCACAGCCACCAACAGATAGAAGGCGAAAATCATCACCACCCAATAGATGTTGCTTCCCTCGAGGCCCGTGAGCTGCACCAGCAGGTCGGCAGGAACCATCACGAAGCTGGCGCCCACACACACCATCAGCAGCAGCGTGACCACGCGCATCACCAGCCGGCACACCGTGCCAAGTTCGTCGCCGATAATCTCGGGCAGACTGGCGCCTTCCTTGCGCAGCGAAATCATGCCCGACATGTAGTCGTGCATGGCGCCGCCAAAAATGCAGCCGAGCACAATCCAGAGATAGGCGGCCGGACCATAGAGAATACCTAACAGCGCGCCGAAGATGGGGCCCGTGCCGGCAATGTTGAGAAACTGTATGGTATAGACTTTCCACGTGGACATGGGGGTATAGTCGGCTCCGTCCTGCAGACGATAGCAGGGGGTGGGTTGCTCACTCTGAGGGCGGAACACGCGCTCGACGAACGAGCCGTAAACGAAATATCCTGCGATGAGAAGCAGGAGTGAAATGGTGAAAGTGTACATGATTTCGTGTGTATCTGCGACAAAATTAGTGATTATTTGGCAGAACGCCAACAAGATTGACGAAATTTTGTTACCTTTGTCACATGAAGGTTCTCATTGTCTCACGCAGTTATCAGACGGGCGGCGCGGCCATCGTGGCCCAGCGTCTGTTCAAAGTCTTGCGCCAGCGCCCCGATTGCGAGGTGCGCATGTTGGTCATGACCGACGACATTCCTGCTGACGAACGGGCCGACGACTTGCAGGTGTTTGCCCGCAGCGGGGTGGTCAAGATGTGGAACACGATGGTCGAACGCGCTGAGTTGTTCGTGGCCAACGGCTTTTGTCGCCAGCGCGTCTTTCAGATAGACACAGCCCGCTACGGCTATCGACTCGACCGCCATCCGTGGGTTCTGTGGGCCGACGTGGTGCATCTGCACTGGATAAACCAGGGCGCGCTCTCTCTGACCGCCCTCCGGAACATGGGTCGCCAGGACAAGCGACTGGTGTGGACTCTGCACGACATGTGGCCGATGACGGGTCTCTGCCACCACGCCTACGACTGCCGCGAATTCCTTCACGCTTGCCGGTACTGTACTCACCTGAGTTCCCTGCCGCTGCTACGCACCACAGCACAGCGCTGCTTCCGCCGCAAACGACAACTCTATGCCGCGACCGCCATCCGCTTTGTGCCCATCAGTCAGTGGGAACTGGAGCACGCCCAACAAAGCGCGCTGCTGCGGCAACAACCTCTCACGCTCATCCCTAATCCTTATCCCGTGGCCGACTACAATCCGCAGGCCCGCCGCCGAAAGGACGAGCAGGAAGTGGTGGTGGCCGTGGGTGCCGCCCGACTCGACGACCCCGTTAAGGGATTCGACCTGTTGCTGGAGGTGAGCAAAGCCCTCGCCCAACATCATCCGATGCTCTCCGCCCGCCTGCGCTGGGTGCTGTACGGCGGATTGCGCGACCAGTCGCTGCTGGCGCAACTGCAACAGTCCTACGACTACCTCGGACGGCTCTCCGCCGACGCCGTTCGCCACACGTTAGAACAAGCCGACGTGGTGGTCTGTCCCTCGCGCTTCGAGAGTCTGAGCAACGCTCTTGTGGAGGGAGCAGCGGCCGGTTGTGTGCTGGTGAGCTTCGTCACGGGTGGTCAGGCCGACGTGATGCGCGACGGCGTAAACGGTTATGCCGTAACCGCCTACGACACCCGGCAGATGGCCGATTGCATCGCCCGAGCCGCCAGTGAACTCTCGTCCGAACGGCGCCAGCGCCAGCACGACGACGTGGCGGAGCGCTTCGCAGACACCGCCGTGGCGGAACAATATCTGCGCGTGTACGCGACAAAATAAAGCGGATAACCTTGGTCGTTTCGCCATAAATCCGTAAATTTGCAACCATGGGAAAGCACAAAAGACAATCGGCGCCCGTGCGCACAGCCGCTCCCGCCTCGGCGAATGCACCGCAGAAGGAGCGCAAGCCCTTCCGCATTCCCGTCATGGGACTGCTCTTCGTTCTTGTGTGGGCGTGGGGAGCTTTGTGGTACGGCGACGTGATGCGCGTGGCCCGCGAGTGGTCGTTCTGGGCCCCCGACATTACTTTGATGCAGTATGAGTCAGGACGTCCGTGGGGTGCTTTGTGGCACATCGGGCTCGCCTTGCTTCAGTTATGGCGCTGGCCCGTGTTGGGTAGCGCCGTGCTGGCACTGCTCCTCACCGCCGCGACGTGGCTTACCGCTTATTGTCTGCGCCTGCGGGGCTGGTGGCAAGCGCTGGCCTTTGTGCCCGTAGCCGTCTATCTGGCCGTGGTGGCTCACCAAGGCGTCGATATTTATTTCGAGGCCGAGCCGGGTCGCATTATGGGCATTCCCTTCCTTTACACTTTAGTGGTCATTCTGTTAGCTCTCATAATCTTCACCTTCACACGTCACCATCGGCTGCACCCCGAAACGCTGCCCCAAAACCGAGGGATAGCGCTGGTTGCCGTGGTTACCATGGCCGTCAGCATGGCCATCAGCCAGTGGCTGCGACCTTACGTTCGCGTGGTGACGGAGATGCAGTGCGAACTGATGGAGCAGGACTGGAAGGCAGTGCAGAAAACGGCGCGTGCTCATCCCACCCTTTCCTACCGAATGATTGCGGCTTACTACGCCATGGCCACCGTGCAGCGCGGAGAACAGGGCAGTCGTCTCTTCGACTTGCTGATGGATTACGACGAGCCGTACATCCACGGCTTCGACCGCGACGAGACCACCGGCCAAACCTATTATCTGATGGAGTGCGACTACTATGCCGGGCTTGTGCAGACGGCCCAGCACCACGCCATGGAGAACCTCACTATGTGCGGCCCCACGCTTCGTTCGCTCAAGATGCTCACCAAGTGTGCCCTGCTGCGCGGCGAGTGGACCGTGGCTGAGAAATATCTGCGCATCCTCGGGAAAGTTCCCTTCGAAGGAGCTTGGGTGAAGCGCTACACCGCCATGCTCCGACAGCCCGACGCTGTGAACAATGACGCGGAAATGAAGATGGTGCGGATGACGGAACCCGTGCACGACACATTTGAGAGTCAATACATCCAGCCCGTGTTCATGGGTTACAACGCCTCGCTCATGGAAGGACGCAGCGTCAACGCCCTGCTCAACAGTCTTGCCGTGCAGCTCTACACCAAGACCACGCAAGGATTCCTTGCTCGCTGCGAGGCTTACCAAGGGCAGATGCCGCCGCAGACCATCGCCGAAGCCCTGCTGATGTTCTCGTCGAAACACCCGCAACTGACGGAGGCCTTCCCCGGAATCACCATGCACCAGACCCGTCTGGGCAGTTATTTCCAAGAGGTGAAACCCATGATGAGCGACCGCCAGCGCTATGCCCGTGAACTCTTCCCCCGATACAAAGGCTTCTATCCCTACTACTATTTCTTTGGCAACCTGAAGGCGACCAAGAAACAGAAGGACAACGGCGGAACCAGTAACCACGGCGTGAACTAAAAGAAGAAAGAAATGAGACTGCATAAACTGACAATCCTCGCGTTCGCAAGTCTGCTGACCGTCGTGCTCCTGTCGGCCTGTGGCGGACAGCGTGCACAGGTTCCCGAGACTTCGGTGGAGGTGGACAGTCTGGCTCCGCTTTATCCCGACTACACCGACGTGACCGTGCCCGCCAACATCGCGCCGCTCAACTGCATGCTGGAACACACCGACGCCACCGACATGGTGATGGTGCTCAAGGGCGAGCAGGGCGACGAACTGATAACGGGCGGCGAGGGACTGAAGGTCCGCATCGACACCACGGCGTGGCGGGCTCTGTTGCAGGCGAACCGCGGCAAGGAGATAACCGTGACCGTGTATGCCGAGACGGCGAAAGGCTGGAAACGTTACCAACCTCACCACATCAGCGTGGCGCAAGAGGAGATTGACGCCTTCCTGACCTACCGTCTCATCGAGCCCGGTTACGAGCTTTACCGCCAGCTGGGCATCTATCAGCGCAACCTGACCAACTGGGACGTGGAGACCGTTTATGAGAACAACCGCGTGTTTGAGGACGGAGACAACCACTGCATCAACTGCCACAATTTCCAGAACCATTCCACTGAAAACATGCTCTTCCACGTGCGCGCCAACCACGGCGGCACCATCATTGTGCAGGGCGGCAAGGCCGAGAAAGTGCAGATAAAAGGCGACAGCATCCTCACCGCCGGCGTCTATCCCTCGTGGCATCCCAAGGCTCCGCTGGTGGCTTTCAGCACGAACAAGACCGGACAGAGTTTTCACCTCCGCCACCCGGAAGCGCTCGAGGTGCTGGACGAACGCAGCGACCTGCTGCTCTACGACGTGGAGCAACACAAGATACAAATGGTGCTGACCGACACCACGCTGCTGGAGACCTTCCCTTGTTGGTCGCCCGATGGTCGGTGGCTCTACTACTGCGTGACCCGCGAACCCGACGACAAGAGTTTTCCCGACTCGCTCCACGCCATGATGATGCTCAAGCATTACCAGGAATTGCGCTACGACGTCTATCGACTTCCCTTCGACGTGCAGACGCGACGGTTCGGTCCTTCGGAACTGGTCATCGACTGCGCCTCGCGCCAACGCAGCGCCACCTTCCCCCGCATCAGCCCCGACGGCCGCTACCTGCTCTATGCCGAGGGCGACTACGGACAGTTCCACATCTGGCACAAATCGAGCGACCTCTATGTGAAAGACCTGCAGACCGGCAGTCTCTACGCCCTTACGGAGGCCAACAGCGACGACGTGGACAGTTATCACTCGTGGAGCAGCAACGGCCGCTGGATTGTGTTCAGCAGCCGACGGATGGACGGTGCCTACACCCGGACGCACATTGCTTACTTCGACCCACAAGGCCGTGCCCGCAAGGCGTTCTGCCTGCCGCAGGAAGACCCCGAGTACAACATCATGCTGCTGAAAAGCTACAACGTGCCCGAACTGACCAAGGACGCCGTGCGAACCACCCCGCAGACACTGAAAGAAACCATTTACAACGAAGAATAACTCTTTAACAATTTAACAACAACTACTATGAGAGTCATCATCGAACCCGACTACGCTCAGCTCTCTCGCTGGGCTGCCGAGTATGTAGCCGCCAAGATTAACGCCGCTCAGCCCACCGCCGAAAAGCCCTTCAAACTGGGTTGCCCCACCGGTTCTTCGCCATTAGGTCTCTACAAACACCTCATCGAGATGTACAAGGCCGGCAAGGTAAGCTTCCAGAACGTCATCACGTTCAACATGGACGAGTACGTGGGTCTGCCCGAGGAACACCCCGAAAGCTACCACAGCTTCATGTGGACCAACTTCTTCTCGCACATCGACATCAAGAAGGAGAACGTGCACATCCTCAACGGCAACGCCGCCGACCTGCAGGCTGAGTGCGCCGCCTACGAACAGGCCATCCAGGAAGCAGGCGGCATCGACCTCTTCATGGGCGGCATCGGCCCTGACGGCCACATCGCCTTCAACGAGCCTTTCTCGTCGCTCACCAGCCGCACCCGCGTGAAGAGTCTGACCACCGACACCATCATCGCCAACAGCCGTTTCTTCGACAATGACGTGAACAAGGTGCCCAAGACCGCCCTCACCGTGGGCGTCGGCACTGTGATGGACGCCAAGGAAGTGCTCATCGTGTGCAACGGCCACAACAAGGCCCGCGCCCTGCAGCACGCCATCGAGGCCGGCGTGAGCCAGGAATGGACCATCAGCGCCCTGCAGATGCACCCCCACGCCATCATCGTGTGCGACGAGGCAGCCACCGACGAACTCAAGCACGGCACTTACAAGTACTTCAAGGACATCGAGAAGGGCAACCTCTGATCGCCGCATCACTCACCGTCCCCTCCACCATGGGAGGGGTCGGCGGTGATGGTGGGGTCACTTGGTCACACAAAAAAACTTAGGGCTGTTGTCCTAAGTCTGTTTATACCTTTTTTTGAAGGTGTAATCATCAATCTTCACTATCTTGCCGCATAAGAGGTAACAGCTACGTATTCCGTTTGGTTGCTTGCGACACCCCAACTGCACACAGGCTTTTACGAACTGCCCAAACGTGAAGTTATCGGTCATCAGTTTGAGCAGCGAATTGTGCTTGACGTAGCGGCTCAACTTCTCGTCGCAGAGGAACTCGTCGGCGCGCTCCTTGAACAAGTTTAGCTTGCAACACATCAAGTAACGGAACGCCCAGTCGGCGAACGACTCAAACTCCTGCTCCCACGTCAGGCCGGAAGAAAATCGATGTGCAATTGAAATATTATGCGTATATGGGTTGCATATATGCGAGTTTATCTGTATCTTTGCAACAATTATTAGAGAAACATACATCATGCGGAATAAAGATACGCGGTTGGAGGTCATCAAAATGATTATCTCGAACCAAGAACTTTCAAGGCAAGAAGACCTGCTCGCAGAACTGTTCAAGGCGGGATTTCCCGCCACGCAGTCAACCTTGAGCCGCGACCTGAAGCAACTCAAGATTGTGAAAGCCCAGAATAAGAACGGCCGTTACGTGTATATGATGCCCAACACGCGCATCTACAGAACCGTATCCGACCACCAGTTGAGCGTGAGCGCAATGAACAAGAGAGGCATTCTGTCGGTGAAATTCACGGGCAACATCGCCGTGGTGAAGACGCCGCCCGGGCATGCAGCTCACGTGGCGTATGACATCGATATGTCAGACACCGACATCATTCTGGGCACCGTGGCCGGCGACGACACCGTGTTGGTGGCCTGCCAGGAGGGAGCCGACCGCGAACAAGTGATGGCGATTATCTCACACGCGGGCGCATAAACCTATATAATAATATATGAATGTAAAACTATGGAAGACTTCAATATTGACGACATAGAGATTGTGATTGCCGACTCCTCGCACGAGAAGTACGTCGACACCATACTGGACACCATACGCGACGCAGCTCGCCGCCGCGGTACCGGCATTGCCGAGCGCACCCACGAATACGTGGTCACCAAAATGCGCGAGGGAAAGGCCGTGCTGGCGCTGTACGGCGACCGCTTTGTAGGTTTCAGTTACATCGAGACGTGGGGCAACAAACACTACGTCACCACCTCAGGTCTCATCGTCCACCCCGACTTTCAAGGACACGGAATCGCCCGCCGCATCAAGGACCACACGTTCACGCTGGCGCGTGTGCGCTGGCCACACGCCAAGATTTTCAGCCTCACGAGCGGCGACGCTGTGATGAAGATGAACACCGACCTCGGCTATGTCCCCGTAAGTTTCAACCAACTGACCGACGACGACGCCTTCTGGGCAGGCTGCAAGGGTTGCATCAACAACGGCATCTTGGAACTCAAGGAACGCCGCTTCTGCATCTGCACCGGCATGCTCTACGACCCCGACAAGCACCGTGGCGAACCCACGTCGCTGGAGGTGTTCAAGAAAATCATGAAGGCATTGGTGCTGCGCGGACTGGAATAAGCGCCGGTCTCATCCCGCCAAGGGAAGACCGTCACCCGGTAAAAAGATTTGCAAACAACAGAAAAATAACAATACACACCCAGCGCCCCATTTGGTGTTCCTCCCATGCTGGAGTGATTAGTAGGGGGCTTGCAATATGAAAGAAAAAGTAGTAGTCGCCTTCAGTGGCGGTCTGGACACCAGCTACACCGTAATGTATCTGGCCAAGGAAAAAGGTTACGAAGTGTATGCAGCATGCGCCAACACGGGCGGCTTCAGCGCGGAGCAACTCAAGGCAAACGAAGAAAACGCCTACAAATTGGGCGCCACCAAATATGTGACACTGGACGTGACGCAGGAATACTACGAGAAGTCGCTGCGCTACATGGTGTTCGGTAACGTGTTGCGCAACAACTGCTATCCCATCTCGGTCAGTTCGGAGCGCATTTTCCAGGCGTTGGCCATTGCCCGTTACGCCAACGAAATCGGTGCTTCGGCCATTGCCCACGGCAGCACTGGCGCCGGAAACGACCAGATTCGTTTCGACATGACCTTCTTAGTAATGTGTCCCGGCGTGAAAATCATCACGCTCACCCGCGACGGTAATCTGAGTCGTCAGGAGGAGGTGGACTACCTCAATGCCAACGGTTTCTCGGCCGACTTCACCAAGTTGAAGTATTCTTACAACGTAGGTATCTGGGGCACCAGCATCTGCGGCGGCGAGATTCTCGATTCCACGCAAGGACTGCCCGAGAGCGCTTACCTCAAGCATCCCACGAAGCAAGAGCCCGAAGAACTGAAGTTGGGCTTCGAGAAGGGCGAACTTTGCTCGGTAAACGGCGTTCACTACGACGATAAAATCGCCGCTATCCAAGAGGTGGAGCGCATCGGCGCCCAGTACGCCATCGGCCGCGACTGCCACGTGGGCGACACTATCATCGGCATCAAAGGCCGTGTCGGCTTCGAGGCAGCAGCCCCCATGCTCATCATCGGCGCGCACCGTTTTCTGGAGAAATACACGCTGTCGAAGTGGCAACAGTACTGGAAGGAGCAGGTGGCCAACTGGTACGGAATGTTCCTCCACGAGAGCCAATACCTGGAGCCCGTGATGCCCGACATCGAGGCCATGCTCACCAGCAGTCAGCGTAACGTGACGGGCGAAGTTACCCTTCAACTTTACCCTCTCGGCTTCTCAACCGTGGGTGTGGACAGTCCCAACGACCTCGTGAAGAACAAACTGGGCGAATACGGCGAGACGGCCAAAGCTTGGTCGAGCGACGACGCCAAGGGTTTCATCAAGGTTTCGTCCACCGCTCTCCGCGCTTACTATCTCGCTCATCCTAACGAAGAAAGATAACTATTATGGGAAAGAATTTCAAACTCTCATCGACCGACAAGAAACTTTGCGGCGTTTGCGGCGGTCTCGCCGAGTATTTCGACATCGACCCGCTGCTGGTCCGCTTGGGATGGGTCGTGCTGACCCTGACCGCAGGCTGCGGCATCCTGGCTTACATTCTCCTTGCCCTATTGGCTCCTAAAGCATAAGTCATGGTGAGGATAGGCATATTAGGTGCTGCCGGCTACACGGGCGGCGAACTCATCCGTCTGCTTCTCAATCATCCCGAAGCAGAGATTGTGTTTGCTCACTCCGAGTCGAACGCCGGTAACAAAGTGTACAGTGTGCACGAAGGACTCATCGGCGAGACCGATATGGAGTTCTCGTCGGCCATGCCTTTCGAGGACGTCGATGTGGTGTTCTTCTGCTTCGGCCACGGCAAGAGCCAGCAATTCCTTGCGGAACACACCATTCCCGAGCACGTGAAGATTATCGACTTGGCGCAAGACTTTCGTATCGCGGGCAACCACGACTACGTCTATGGACTGCCCGAGCCCCATCGCGACGCCATTGTCAACTGCCAGCATCTGGCCAATCCCGGTTGTTTCGCCACCTGTATCCAGTTGGGTCTGCTCCCGCTGGCCAAGGCGGGACTGCTCACACACGACGTGGCCGTGAATGCCATCACCGGCTCGACGGGCGCCGGGCAGAA
>JABUUA010000099.1 GCA_021443405.1 Bacteroidaceae bacterium | reverse complement strand
TGTCGGCAGCCATCCACTGCATATCGGTGGCAAAGGTCACGAAATAACTATTAATGCTGATTTCGGCTACTTCGTAAGCGAGCAGTGCCGACAAGCCGAAAAGGAACATGCGGTTGTGCATCAACGTGCGCAGATTGGCCCAGCCGCTCGTTGTCTGCTGGGAGGCTTCCTCCACTTCCTCTTCTTTAATCTCCGGCAAGCGGCTGCGGAAGAACACAAAAGCCGCGATAAGCGTCACCACGCCCATAACGATGTAAGGCATGGACACATCGGCATCGACATTTGTGAACAGGAAAGCGCCGACCAACATGGGCGCCAATGCACTGCCCATACCGTTGAACGACTGCGCCAGATTGAGGCGGCTGGTGGCCGTCTCTCGCGGTCCTAACTCAGTGGCATAGGGATTGGCCGACGTTTCGAGGAAGGCCAGTCCGCAGGCAATCACGAACAACGCGCCCAGATAACCCGTGAAGGCATTACTCGCACTGCAAGGAATGAACAGAAAAGCGCCGGCTGCGTAAAGCATCAGACCTGTGACCACGCCGCGGCGATAACCGAAGCGATTGATGAACAAGCCCGCTGGCAATGCCATCAAGAAGTAGCCCATGTAGGTAATCACCTGCACAAGCGAGGCCTGCGTCAGCGAGATGTCAAGGGAATTCTGGAAATGTTTGTTGAGCACATCGAGGATGGCTCGGGCAAAACCCCACAGGAAAAACAACGAGGTAACCAGCACAAACGGCACCAAGTACTGTTTGCTGGTCAGTGAGGCATAAGGTTTGTTGGCCATAGTGGTTAGTATTTATTTCCTTATTATAACAGAAAAACAAAAATGCTCAACGGCTCATCAGGAACAACTTGAAGGCTGCAAAATCATTGGCCATGCCCACGGATTGCTTCTCGCCCTTCATGAAGGCTTGCAACCGCTCGGGTATGGCGACGTCACCGCCGCAGATGTCGTCCACCACTTGTTTGAACTTGGCAGGATGCGCAGTTTCAAGGAAGAAGCCAGTCTCGCCCTCGCACAGTCCCTCCTGTAAAGCGCGATAACCGCAAGCGCCGTGGGGGTCGAGCTGATAACCGGTCTCTGCAAGGCATTCACGCATAGTAGTAGCAATTTGCTCGTCGGAATACGTAGCGCCCGAGATGTCGGCACAAATGGCGGCATGGTCGCCTCCGTAGAGATCGAGAATGCGGGCAAAGTTACTGGGGTCGCCCACGTCCATGGCGTTAGCTATGGTCTGCACACTGGCCTTCGGCGCATAGTGTCCCGTCTGCAAATACCTGAAGAAAATGTCATTGGCATTGTTCGCAGCAATGAAGCGCTGGATAGGCAGTCCCATCCGCTTACCGAAGAGAGCCGAACAGATGTTGCCAAAGTTGCCGCTGGGCACACACGCCACCAAGTTCGTCCGACCGAGCTTCTTCAGTTGAGCATAAGCATAGAAGTAGTAGAACGACTGCGGCAGGAAGCGCGCCACGTTGATGCTGTTGGCCGACGTCAGTTTCATGTGCTGATTGAGCTCGGCGTCCATGAACGCACTCTTCACCAACGCCTGGCAGTCGTCGAACACACCGTCCACCTCGAGGGCGGTAATGTTCTGCCCGAGCGTAGTAAACTGACACTCCTGTATGGGGCTGACTTTGCCCTTGGGGTAGAGCACATACACGTGGATACCCTCGACGCCGAGAAAGCCATTGGCCACGGCGCTGCCCGTGTCACCGCTCGTAGCCACCAACACATTGACGGTTTCGCCGCCATTGAAGTAGCGAAGCATGCGCGCCATGAAGCGAGCGCCGACATCCTTGAAAGCCAGCGTGGGACCATGGAACAACTCCAGCGAATAAATGTTATCGGTAACGGGGACGGCGGGAACATCGAAAGCGAGCGTGTCACACACGATGCGGTCGAGGTCGTCCTTGGGTATGTCCTCGCCGAAGAAAGCCTCTGCCACGCGGCAGGCAATTTCGTGGAACGAGCGTTGTTCAATCGAATCAAAGAAATCCTGAGGCAGCGGACAGATGCGCTCGGGCATATATAAACCGCGGTCCTCGGCCAGTCCCTTCACCACGGCCTTCTCAAGGCTGGCGATGGGCGCGTTGCCATTGGTACTGTAATAGTTCATCGCTATGTTATCTCATAAATTCGTTTATAAATCCGTTTCCTTCAAGCAAGCCATACGCCCCGTCCTTCACCGCTTCTTCGTCGAAGGTCTCCACGGTGTCGGGCGCAATTCCGGGATAATAGATGCAGAAAGGGATGGGGTCGCCGGTATGCGTACGGAGCGCCACAGGCGTAGGATGGTCGGGCAGCAGGCCGATGGACACGGGCTCGTCCCACGTCGCTACCGCCTCCATAATAGGTCTGAGCAGTCGGTGGTCAAGATTCTCTATTGTCTTGAGCTTGAGTGATAAATCTCCGTCGTGCCCAGCCTCATCACTGGCCTCCACGTGAACATACACAAAATCGTCGGTCTTCAGCGCTTCGAGAGCCACCTGCGCCTTAGCCTCATAGTCGGTGTCCCACAAACCCGTCGCACCGGTCACGTGGATGACGCGCAAACCTGCGTAGCGACCGATGCCGCGGATGAGGTCAACGGCCGTGATGACCGAGCCTCGCTTTATCTGAGGATAGGTAACGGTGAGCGGCGTCATCTTGGGTCGGTATCCCCCACCCCACGGCCAGATGCTGTTGGCCGGGTCCATGCCACGCGCCACTCGTTCCCGATTCAACGGATGCTCGGCAAGGAGTTGCTGACTCTTATATATTAAATCGGTCAGCAGCGCAGCGGTCTCCTCTGCCTCGGGTGCTTCGGCTCGAAGCATGTTGGGACGGAATGGTTTCAAGGGAATATCGTGGGGAGGAACACAATGCAGATGCTTGTTGCCGCCCTTGATGACAAGCAAATGACGGTACTGCACACCGGTGTAGAAATGCACACGCTCGCTGCCCAACTGCTCTTGCAAGTAACGGATGAGCACGTCGCTTTCTTCTGTTTCGAGCCGACCGCAAGAATGATTTTTCAGAAGGTCGCCCTCGATGCAGACAAGGTTGCAACGCAGAGCAAGGTCGTCGTCGGCCAAATCCACGCCGATGCTCGCCGCCTCCAGCGGGCCACGGCCTTCGTAAACCACGTGCTGGTCGTAGCCCAGAATACTACTGTTGGCCACCTCGCTACCGGGATGGAAACCATCGGGCACCGTTTTCAGCAGACCGCAACGGCCGTGCTTGGCGAGCCAGTCCATGTGAGGTGTGTCGGCGTACTGGAGCAGCGTCTTGCCCCCCAACGCGGCAGTGGGCCAGTCGGCCATGCCGTCTCCAAGGATGATGATTCTTTTCATACCTTACGCCAGCGACATAATATCCGCAAACACGCCCGCAGCCGTCACACCGGCGCCGGCGCCGTAACCCTGGATGAGCATGGGCGACGCATTGTAGCGCTCGGTAGTGAGCAACACTATATTGTTGCTGCCCTCCAGTACATAGAACGAGTGATTGCGGTCGTATTTCTCGAGCGAAACACTGGCTCGTCCGTTCTCCATCTTGGCCACGAAGCGCCACACACAGTGATTCGCCTCAAGGTCCTGTCGTTGCTGTTCGAACGAAGCATCCAACTCAGGCAGACGACGCCAGAAATCTTCCAGCGTTCCTTCGAAATATTCTTTGGGAATAAAGAGATTTTTCTCCACGTCTGCCTGCTCAATTTCGTAGCCAGCCTCACGCGATAGAATCACCAACTTGCGAATCACGTCCTTACCACTGAGGTCGATGCGCGGGTCAGGTTCGCTGAATCCCTCGGCCTTCGCCATACGGACCGTCTCGCTCAGCGGTATGTCTTTGCTGATAGTATTGAAAATATAATTGAGTGTTCCCGAAAGAACGGCCTCAATCTTCAGCACCTTATCGCCAGAATTTATCAAGTCGTTGATGGTGCGGATGATGGGCAGACCTGCTCCTACGTTGGTTTCGAACAAGAACTTCACGCCTCTTTCCTTGGCCGTCTGCTTCAAGGCACGGTAATTGGCGTAGTCGCTGCTGGCAGCCACCTTGTTGGCAGCCACCACGTGGATGTTGTGCTGCAGGAAGTCGTGGTAAAGACCGGCCACCTCTGGCGAGGCGGTGCAATCCACAAAAACAGAATTAAAGATATTCATACCGACCACCTCATTCCGTAGCCGCTCGATGTTGCTGACGGGAGCATTTTTCAGGCGCTCCCGCACATTGTCGAGGGGCAGTCCTTCGCGGTCGAACATAGCATTATGACCGCTGGCGATACCCACCACGTTAAGTTTCAGGCGCAGCTCGCGCATCAGTTTCTCACGCTGCTGGGCAATCTGCTCAATCAAGCTGCCGCCCACAGTGCCCACACCGCAGATAAAGAGGTTTAGCACCTGGTATTCGCTCAGGAAGAACGAGTCGTGGATGACGTTGAGCGACTTACGCAAGTATTGTTCATCAATGACAAATGATATATTCGTCTCGGAAGCTCCTTGCGCACAAGCAATCACACTGATACCGCTGCGCCCAAGTGCACCGAACAACTTGCCGGCAATACCGGGGGTGTGCTTCATATTCTCACCCACAACCGCCACGGTGGCCAGCCCATCCTCGGCGTGCATGGGAAACATGGCTCCGTCCTCAATCTCCTTGGCGAATTCCTCGTTGAGTACACGACACGCGGCCGCACAATCTTCCTGACGAACGCCGATGCTCGTGCTGTTCTCACTCGACGCCTGTGACACCATGAAGACAGAGATGCCATTATCAGCCAAACGCGAGAAGATACGGCGGTTCACACCGATGACACCCACCATCGACAGACCCGATACCGTAATCAGACTCGTGCCTTTGATGCTGGAAATGCCCTTGATGGGCTTGTCGTTGTGCTCCACGTTTTGCTTGATGATGCTGCCGGGAGCCTCGGGATTGAACGTATTCTTAATTAAAATGGGGATATTCTTGACGCATACGGGATAGATGGTCGGCGGATAAACCACCTTGGCACCGAAGTTACACAACTCCATGGCCTCCACGTACGACAATTCAGGAATCACGTACGCCGTGCTGATAACACGGGGGTCGGCGGTCATGAAGCCATCGACGTCCGTCCAGATTTCCAGCACCGAGGCGTCCAATGCTGCGGCAATGATGCTGGCCGTGTAGTCGCTACCACCTCGACCCAGGTTGGTGACTTCGCCACTGTTGGCATCGGTGCTGATGAAGCCGCCCACCAAACTAATCGGCGGGATGTGCTTCCAGTTCTCACGCACCAAGCGGTTGGTAAGTTCGGTAGCCAGACAATTCTTGCCACCCTTCACTTCGGTCTTGATGAATTCACGACTGTCGAACCACTCGGCACCCTCAATCAAGCAGGCAACGATACGGCTGGAAATGCGCTCTCCATAGCTGACAATGGCGGCCTGCGTCTTCGGACTGAGGTCACGAATGAGGTAAACGCCTTGATAAATGCTGCGTAATTCCTCGAAATGAGCGTGCACCACGGCCAACAACGTCTCGCGGTCTTTGCCAGCGGGTATGATAGTTTCTATCATTTGTTCGTGGCGTTCCACGATTTCCGCAAACATCTTCTGATAGCAGGAATCGCCTTCCACAGCCAATTGAGACGTGCGAATGAGTTTATCTGTAATGCCGCCAAGAGCAGATACTACAACAATCACAGGCTCGGTCTGAGCCTCTACAATCTTTTTTACACTGAGAATACTCTCAACGGAACCTACGGATGTTCCGCCAAACTTCAATACTTTCATTTT
>JABUUA010000098.1 GCA_021443405.1 Bacteroidaceae bacterium | reverse complement strand
TTCTCCATGGCCACGTACTGCACTTCGTAGTTGGCCGAGGCCTTTTTCGTGCAGGTGACCTTCATGCCGTTCGTCGTGTCGAAGGTGATGGAGTAGTTGTATTGCGTTTTGTCTGAGGTCCATCCCACGCTTTGCGAGGTCCGGAAGTCTTTGTTCGCGATGGGCTTCATGACGGTCGTGTCGGCGTCGGCAATCGCTTCGCCGGGACGGTCTTGGATGAGTTTGCGCAACCATCCGCCAGGCTGCTGTGAATGCCAGGCCAGCGTGTGTCCGTACACTTGGTGACCCGCCGCCGAGGCGCGCGTGACGAACGTGCTCACGGTGTTGAAGTTCATGTTGCCGTTGTTGTCCACACAACTGGCCATCTTCATGGCGTTGCCCGCAACTATCTCGTCAAAGTTGGCCACGGAGAGTTTCTTCACCGTACCTCCGTTGTTGTATTCGGGCACAGCGAGTGCCAGACCCAGTTTGAATACGGGGTATTTGTCGCGCTGGACATACTCTTTCAAATTGTCGTAATCGGCTAGATAACCGTAGTGAGTAGGGTCGTTGGGGTTGCCAACCTTCCAGGATTCTTGCGCGTTGCCGGCGATTGAGGCCAGGGCAACGACAGCGGCGGTGAGAAGCTTTTTCATCAGATTTCTTGTGTATTTTACTGTTTGTAGCTACAAATGTAGTAAAATATTTAGAGATTGTGCCATTCTTCTGGAAAAAATATATTTATATATCCTCCGAAATAGTTGCGTAAGTGATAATAAATGACTAACTTTGTACCCGAAATTTCGTGCGCGAGTGCTTGTTTGGGGCTTCGAGTGCCCGTATTCACGGCGAAAGGCGGCCGTTCCGAACGACCAGCGAGAGTGGGGAGCGACGCGCCGAGCATAAGGTAAAAAGAGACATAACTAAAAGAAAAAATAAGATGAAAAGATTTTTGTTTACACTGTGTGCTGCCTTGCTTTGTTCGGTTGGGGCGTGGGCACAACAGGCTGTTGATGTTACCATCACCACCATCCCTGATGACAACATCACCCTTGTGGTGGGGAATGAAACAACATTAGCAGGTAGTGTTACGGGGGATACTTGGGCTTATAGCACAGGTTTGACTAATAGTAACAACAGTGTGTGTAATGTTTCTCAAGAATATACATACAGCGTTTTACCTTTGAAAATTAAAGCATTGTCGGCAGGTACTTCTGTAATCACGATAACTGCGACTAAGACTGCACAATATAACCCTGGTCCTGCCACAAAAACCAAGACGGTCACAGTAACCGTTATTCTTCCTCCATTGACTTTGACAGCGACAGTTCCTGAAATTGTTCGAATGGGTGATGGTAATCAGACCGTGAGTTGTTCTGTTGCAGAACCCAACACCACCTATTCGCTGTCATTTACATCACTGAATACAAATGTGTTGAATGTCGGCGCAGATGGAAAAATTACCCCTGTATCTACTGGAACTGCAGGAATTCAGGTAACAGCAACTCCAAATGGCAATAGCAGCACACAATACAGTGCAGCCACAAAGACTATTTATGTCGCAGTAAAGAAGAACGAGTTTGGACTTACCGTTGCGGGCTCGCCGAACACAATAGACGGAACTGCTGGCGGAACTTTTTCTGTCACGCCGTCCGTTACCTTGAACGGCTCTGCAACAACGAGTTACAACAATCTCATAACCTACAGCCTCAAGGGCTCATATTCTGGAGTCAGCATCAATAGTTCGACGGGCGCAGTTACAGTTGCCGCAGGAACTGCCGCTCAGGCTGTGACGGTGGAGGCAACGTTGACTCCCACAGACGCATCCGCTTATGTCGGCGCGTCAGCCACAACGGGTTTTATTATTAGTGACAACTCCACGGGACAGGTTACAATCACAAAGTCAGGAACTACGATAACCGTGAATTTCCCGAAACCGGGTTTGTGGACCACGAGCAGCCAACCGGTTGCGTCAGGTTCAAATACCTCTACACTCACAAACGCTGGCGCTAATGACGTAATCAAAGTAACAGGTCTCGTTGCGAGCAGCGACATTGATGCAATCTCAACTCTTATAGGCGGTTCTAACAATACTAAAAATCCCAAAACTCTTGATATGGGCGATGCTCAGTTGACAGAGGCTTTAGCTCTAAATAATGCTTCTCAAATCTATAATATCACAAATCTGACATTGCCAAAGCCTGCTCCATTTGCTGCTACAGTTCCAGTACTTGCAAACTGGGTTGGAAATAAAGAAAGTGGCAGTTTGCACGACCTCGTCATCCCCGAGGGATGGACGGGTATTGCCAACAACGCTTTTCAAGATTGCTATGCCTTGAACAAGGTGGATTTCCCCGCCTCTCTCGTAACCATTGGCGAGTATGCCTTCTACAACTGCAAGAACTTCGAGTACGTCGATTTGAAGAAATGCACCAAGGTGACTGAGATACAGAAGTACGCGTTTGGCTTGTCGAATGCTGCTACGGGCACGGTGGGTATGGGCTCTAAGGTGCTGAATCTGCCGCCAAATGTAGTAAATATCCGTGAGGGTGCTTTTTTACATCATTCGGCGCTGGTGCTTTGGATTCCGAAGCATGTGGATCGAATTGAAGCTTTAGCCTTCCAAGACTATGGCGGCAGCAACCCCATGTCTGATATTTTCTTCACAGGAACCACCGCCCCGAGCTATGTGGATAAGGACGCATTTACAGAAAATACCTATAGCGCGAATGGAGGTACGGTGAATTTTGCGGATGTGTCAACAGATGGAACCGCAGACCGCGATGTTTATAAGGCAGGCACGTCGGGCTATTGTACGATAATGCATTTCCCCGAAGGTTGCGACGCCCAGTACATCGACATGACCCGAGTGTATGACTCAAGGGGTAGAAAAGAAAAAGGTGCAACGCCCTCAGGAGAAGGAACAACGCAAAATCTGAGCTATGTACCCGATGGATATGAATTATACAAGACCGCAAAAGGGTCTTATCCTTCATACACTCCCATACATGGCGGCTACCCCGACAAAACTTTGGGCGAGGAACTGGTATGGCCTTCAGAGGGACAGATGCAAGGCGCCTACAGAATGGCCAGAGAGGGTTATCATTGGGATGGCACTCCGATGAATGCAGTTGAGCAGAACAAGATAGGTCTTTACAAATTCGTTTTGGGCTGGGGCGACTGCCCCTCCGATGAAATCAAGGGCTACGAAAACGACAAGTGGTACACCATCTGTCTGCCTTACGACATGTCGGTCGACCAGGTAAAGGCCACTTTCGGCAGCCAGACCCAAGTCTGCCGCATCAACAATGTGGAGCGCGTGGAGTCAGGCGTGGACATGGGCATTCAGCTCTACTTCCAGCGCTCGGTGATGAGTGCCACGGGTGGCTACGACAGTGCTGTCGGCAAAAACAAGAATGCCACATCCGGTATCGTCGCCTATTATCCTTATATGATCAAGCCCTCGGGCAACGACGCCACCAACAATTCCTACAACGATGCAGACGGAACGCTGGTCAGAACGTTCCCCGAATACCAAGAGAACTATTATGCGGGCGCCATCCATCGCGACGAGATGACGGTCGGCGGCAAGACATACACCTTCGTGGGCACGCACAGCAAGACCAATCTGCAGCAGTACTCTTACTTCCTGGGACGACAGACAACCACGGGCACGCACCGCTTCTTCTTCTACACCGGCACCACCGACCAGGGCGCCGACCGCTGGAAGGCGTTCACCGCCGTGGTGCAGGCCGGTGATGGCGAGGACGATTTCAACAAGTTCTTCTCCAAAGGCACCGCTACGGGCGGCAGCATCGTGAAGATGGAGTCGTGGTTCGGCGACGACGCGGAGGACGCTCCCACTGCGGTGGAGGACGTGGACGCTCGCGCTCCCAAGACCGCCGGCAACAAGGTGTTCACCCTCAGCGGTCGCTATGCAGGCACTTCGCTCGACGGTCTGCCCAAGGGCATTTACGTGGTCGGCGGCAAGAAATATATTGTAAGATAAGTTGAACCACTAATATAACAGACGAATAGATATGAAAAAGCAATATATCACTCCCCGCGTCAATTGCCACACCATGTTGACGACCACAGGTCTCTTCCAAAGTTCTCCCCACAGCAATGCCTATGCAGGTAGCGGCTCAGGTAAGAAGAGCGAGGACCTCAATAGCACAATCTCCGCGCAAGACGGCGCATGGACCGGCTGGGGAAGCGGCGAAGGAACGCTCTAACCCCCAACTCATCAAGTCTCCAAAAGACCCCACCCCGACCGGCACAAAAGAGTTGCCGGAAAGGGTGGGGCTCTTTTTTCCCCGAAATAGTTGCGGGTAAGAAAATAAATGACTATCTTTGCAACGAATAGTTAATAGCCATTTTTTTGGCATGATGCTCCTCTGGGCCGTGACGGTTCGGAGGAGTTTTGTTGTTGAGGGTTAAACAATGACCAAATCGAACGCTTGGCGCATTAGCTCCAACTCAGGATTGTCCGCTATCATCTGCTGATAAATATCCGTCTTGCTGATGGCCGTCGCCGCTTCCAGCGGAGCTTGCACGTTGACGGTCATGCTGAGGATGGAAATCCGGGCTTGGGCAGCGATGCTCTGCTCGATGGAACGCTTGAACTTGTTGAACTCCTGCGCCACCAAGTCCGACGGCACTTCGATGGCGAAGGACGTTCCGCTCAGCAACCGCGGAGCGATGCCCAACATGCGAGTGGCGAGGGCCTTGTGTTCCTGAGGCAGCGAAGCGGCGTACTGTCGCCAGCAAGTGCTCAGGGTTTCGGCATCGATTTCTTGCTGTGTGTCTTGCGGGGCTACAGAAGGGGCGACGACCGCTTGCACGGTCTCTTCCGCCTGGGGAGCAGCGGCCGTCTTGCCCGGGGCAAGGGAGGGACGCGCGATGCTGACGCGGTTGATGGAGCGCGACGGAGCGCGTGACGTTTGAACCGTCGGCGAGGGTTGCGCCGCCGTCGGTGCGGCAGCGGTGGCAGGGCGAACCGGTGCGGGCTGCTGAGCGCCCTGAGGAGCGGCGGCAGCCTGTGGCGAGGACTGAGCACCCATCCCGGATGCCAGTCGCTCAAATATGGGTTTTAGAATCGTGATAGGGCTACGCCCCGAGCCGGGCGCGTCGGCCCCTTCGGTCAGTTGCGCCATCTCTATCAGGCAGAGCTCCACCTGCAAGCGCTTGTTGCGACTCTGGCGGTAGTTCAGGTCACATTCGTTGCAGAGACGTATGGCGCTGTAGATGAAACGGACGGGACATTGCTTCGCCTGCGCTTGGAAGCGCGCGCGCTGTTCGTCGCTCGTCTCCAGCAGCGGCAGCGTCTTTGGGTCGGCGGCCACTAACAGATTGCGCATGTGGCTAGCCAGACCCGCGATGAAGTGACCCGGGTCGAAACCGCGGCCGATGACCTCGTCGAGCAACAGGACGGCGGCCGGAATGTCGTTCTTCAGCGCCATGTCGGTGACGCGGAAATAATACTCCGAGTCGAGGATGTTGAGATTCTCGAGCGTCCGTTCGTAGGTAATCTGCCCGTTGCTGTAACTGGCCATCTGGTCCAGAATGCTCAGCGCGTCGCGCATGCCGCCGTCCGCTTTCTGCGCAATCAGGTTGAGCGCGGCCGTCTCGGCGGTGTAACCCTCCTTCTGGGCGATGTAAGCCAGATGGTCCACCGTGTTCTGGATGGTCATCCGCGCAAAGTCATAGACCTGGCAACGGCTGAGGATGGTGGGCAGAATCTTGTGCTTCTCGGTCGTGGCCAAGATGAAGATGACGTAAGAGGGCGGTTCCTCCAGCGTCTTCAGGAAAGCGTTGAAGGCCGCTGCCGAAAGCATGTGCACCTCGTCGATGATGAACACTTTGTACTTGCC
>JABUUA010000097.1 GCA_021443405.1 Bacteroidaceae bacterium | reverse complement strand
ATAGTGCCGCCGCCGATGGTGATGGTTCCATTGCCATCGCTACCCAGTGAAATACCCATGAAATGGTTGGTGAGTTCAACTTTTGTCACGCAGTTGGCGGGTGTGATATATGCTTTTTTCATTGTTGTCGGTGAATAAAAAGGTTATTGCTTGTTGGCGCCTCCGCCTCCCTTCCCCATGGTGGGGAAGGAGGGGTGGGGCGTCGGGGATGTTTATTTCACTACCAGTTTCTTGCCGTTGACGATGACGATGCCGTTGGCCTTTGTCACGCGCTGACCGCTGAGGTTGTACATAACGCCCTCGCGCAGGGTGTTGTCCTTGGCGGCGGAGATGGCTGTGGTGATTTCGTCGAACTGCAGACGGATGTTGCCACCCGTGGCGTCGTGGTAATACATCTTGAAGCCGGGCAGGCTGGTGCCGGTGTACTCGTAGAGGCCGACGGCGTCGTTCACTTTGCCCAGCACATAGGTTGTGCCCGTGGCGGGCTTGAGCTCTGCGGCAATCGTTCCGCTGAAATCGCTGGTAGCGGTGCCGCCCGTGGTGATGGTGAAGTCGTAGGTGTTGGGCGTTGCTGTGTACAGAATCACGGCGCAGTTGGCGGGCAGAATGTCGTCCGTAATCTTCTTCAGAGCGATGACTCCATCTACGGCAGTTGCGCTGGCATACCAAGCCTCCACACCTGCGGGGATGGTGGTGGCCACGGGGAGGTTCAGAGAAGCATAGCCGGTTTCGCCGATGGTGATGGGCAGGGTGGTCACTTTCTCAATGTAGAATTGGCAGTTATTAGCGGTATAAGTGGCGCCGTTTCGGTCAATGGAGCCATACTTTTCGCTTCCTGTGTTCCATACATACCAATATGAATTTATGTTGTTGTTGGGCACGCGCACGGCAAATGTTGCGGGAATTTTCGTTACGTCTTTTATTTCAAAGGTAAAGACCTGTGCATCATCTATTCCAGCCTTTTCTGTGCAATTTTTTATACCATAGCCAGTGCCCAAGCAGTAGCCCTTCATCTCATTGTCGAAATACCAAATCTGAGATGCACTCAAGCCTGCTTCTGCTGTAGTATGGCTTACTTTGTTTGCGACGGGGAATGAACTTCCGTCAGCATAGGTGTTGTAGCGATAGTCCTTGATGGCGTAGAAAGCATTGGGAGTCGGGAGAATGTACTCAGCGTCGGGCGCGTGCTCACCTTCGTATGTCAAAACTGCCTCAAGGTCGTTTAGCTCTGCTATTGGTTTAACTACGTCGATGTATGCTTGGGTGTAGTCGCCAATTTGACCAGAGGTCTGCGTTGCACCAACACCGCCTAAGAAGGTTTGCTTGGCGCTGTTGAGCAGGTCTTCTTCTGCTGCCTCGATAAACTGGATTTTGCCACCACCGTCGGTTTTAGCAGCACTGGTATTCCAATAACCTAATGTAGAGTTGTTGTCGTTTATGTAGTTGGTCGTGCTGCCTGCCTCAATGAAGAAATAGGCATTGTCATTATTCTCCAAGTACAGCAATTGTCCGGCTGCTTTGAATGTCTTATCGTTGCCGAAGGCTTTGTCTTTGCCGGCTTCCAAGTTGTAAATCTTGAAGCCTGTGATGTTGTCGCCCGTAAAGGCAAAGTATTTGCCGGCAGTCAGTCCGGGTTCTGCTTGGTCGTTCTTGGCGTAATTGTCAGCGGTGCTGTACACAACGTTCTTGTTGCCGCGAATCTTCATGGTGTAGAACTTCGTGTCGTTCTTGAAGCCTGCAGAAAGGTCGGATGTCGCAAAGGGCAGTGCAGATTCAGCACAGGTGTAGTTGACCGTAATTTCTGTATCTCCAGTGATGTCGTGGGTTGTAATGTCGTTTTCTACGCCCACGCGGTTTGCTGGGATGAAGGGTGTCGGTTGCCAGGTTCGTGCTTCGGATTTGCTGGTGTCCAACTTAAAGTTCTCTGTATTCAGCACTGTGTTGCCGTATTTGTGCAGTACGGTTACATTGGCTTGATTCTCGTACAGGGAAATTGCATCCATTACGTTCTGGGGAATGGTGTAGTCGTCAGCCTCGCAAATGGTCCAGACGTTGCCATTGTCCTTGATTGTCCAACCGGATGTGGTCGTTAAGGTCGGCGTGCCATCCATCTGTAGCAATTTACCGTTGTTTGTATTGCTTTTGTTGGTAATCTTGAATTCGCATGGATTGTTGCCCCATGGAGCGACGTTGTAATACCAATCGGGAGTATCTACTGAGTTGAGGTTGGCAGTGCCAAGGAATTTGTTGTTTGCGGTGTCGTAGAAGTAGTAGTGGTCAGTATTGTTGTATTGAATAACAGCCCATTCTACGTGGTCAGTCTTGCTGGCACTCGCGGCAGTTGCCGATGCGTTCAGGTAACCACGCGGAGTTTTCAATATGTACTTCTTGTTGTTGCTTAATGAGATGGTCTCAAGGCTATTAACAAGAGCTTGGGCTTCTGCCACTTGGTAATTGGCGATGTAGGTGTTCAGATTTGCAATGTCTTCGTCGGTCGCGCGCAGTGCCCCCACTGCATTCGCCTCCGCATTGGTTATTGCTCTCAAAGCGTCGATGACGGGGATTATGCCACTGACGGAGGCCGAATACGCTTGCAGTGCGGCGAGGTCTGCAGTCTGCGCGGCGGTGAGTTCGCGTATCTCTTCTATCAGCCAGCCTGAGGCAGGAGACTCTGGGCTGGGGTTCCAGTTCGTTATACCCGTTGCATAACCTTCGTTGTTGTGGAGATAGGCGCTGCCAGATGATGTGTGGTCTGCGTCTCTCAAACTAACGTATTCACCGTCGGCAAGGAAGTCTATATACGAGAGAGTTCCGCTGGTTTCTATAACCCAGTGGTTACCTTGGCTCGGTGCGTTCGTCGTGTTATTCACCCATCCGCCTTGGCCGATGTTGTAGAGAAAGACGCCAGTCTCGTCGTTGAAGATGACCCACTGGAAGCGCGGGTCGTTGGCTGAGTACGGAATGCCAGCCTTGGCACTTGTCCACAATTTGCCGTCCTGCGCCAGCAAGTAGTTGTTGGTGCTCTTGTTCTTGATGGAATAAACTTTCGTGTTACTGAAAGTCGGTTCTGCCTGAACGTTCATTCCCACCACTGCGAGGAGCAGGGAGAAGAAGATTTTGATTTTGTTCATGGTTGAATACTATTGGGTTTTTTAAAGTTTTTGTTTCTCTCTCCAGACGTTTTTACTGTCTTCATCTCGGCAAAGTTACGGCTTTCCGCTGAAACGAGCAAAGGATTTGCGAGAAATTTTTGCTTTTTTGCCAAGAAATCGCAATTATCAGCATTTTGCCCCTGAGAATCAGTGGCAACGCTGTTTGCCCGGCCCTTGGCGGGGACGGCGGCGGGAGCCGTGGCGAGGGTCAGTCCGCACGGGGCGCACGGAGACGGGCTGCCGACGGCCGCCACAGCTGCTGCGGAGCGGGCGCCGGCCTGCTCGGTGCCGACCAAGGTCAGCAGCGCGACGAGGATGAGTTGGACAAGATGTTTCATTTGTTCCATGTTTTTAACTTTGCGTGCAAAGTTACGAAGATTTTTCCGACCTTGCAAGCGTTTTCGGGATTTTTTGCAAAAAAAAGTTCGACCTAACTCGTAAGGACGATCTTTCTCACCCGTGAGGATGATTTTCTTCCCAGATAATGTGGTCTCGGGCCGAACGTCGGTATGTCTGCCTGCCGACTGCCCTCGGCGTTCGCGCCGCCGTCTGGGCGCGGGGGACGTTTTGTCCGACAATGCAGCGTTGAACCCAAATCTGTCAACGGTGCAATCGCAAAGACCGTCTAATGGACTTTGCGCTCTCAGCTGCAAAATCCAAGTCCCCATTTTCACAACATCACAACCGAGGTTTCAGGTTTCACAAAAAAAAGTGTGTCCGAATCCCCATAGATTATTACTTATACCGATTTAATATATATAGCGCTAAGAATAATATAATATGTTATGTTTCAGCGCACTAAAAAAATACTGAAACTGAAACCTCGCGTTGTGGGATTCGAGTGGACTGAAACCTCGCATGGAGAAAGTGAGGAGATGCGGAAGGTGAAGAAGTTGGGGGAGAGTTTGAAATTCGTGGATTTTTTGTAACTTTGTCGCCGGATTATGGCAATAGCAGACAAACATTACAACGCGATGGTGGCGGCGCGGCTGCGGCCGCTGGTGGCCCAGGGCGACTGGGAGGCGCTCACGCGCTACCTGGACTCGCTCTCCAACTCGCAGTTCCGTACGGCGGGCTACATGCTGGGCGAGACGCTGTCGCAGTATCTGCTGGAGCCCGTCTTCTGGTCGCTGTTCTCGGCGCTGGCGGCCTACAACAGCAAGGCCTTCCTCGTGACCATGCTGAAGCAGGCGGTGGCGCGGCTGGAGGCGGGGACGCTGTCGCTGTTCTCCGACGAGGCGCAGGCGGCCTACCGAGGCCTGTCGGGCAACGAGCTGGACGTGCAGAAGGTGTTGCTGGCGCTGCTGCCGCAGTGTTCGGCGCCGGCCGATGTGGACGGACTCTTCCGCGTGTTCGGCATTGCAGAGGGAGCGCCCCGACTGCCGTACCTGCTGCGGGTGACCACGCTGCCCGCCGCCTTTCAGCTCTTCCGCGCCTTGCAGTATGCCGACCACGACCGCGCGCTGCTCATCCGCACCACCTATCTGCTGATGAAGCGCGGCGACGACGTTTCCTTCAATCTGGCCAGTCTGCTGCGCACGCATTTCTCGCTCGACGAGGTCCGCGGCTCCTTCTCGCTCCGCGTGGAGCCCTACCAGCTCTCGCGCCTGCAGTCCTCGTACGCCGCTTTCTGCGAGGCGATGAGGTTTTAAGGGAGAATCCGACAAAAACGTTCGCGCGTTCTACCGTGTTGGAGGTTCTATGCCTCCAACACGGCAACACTAAAATCTTTTGACCTTTATGGTCTTTCCACGCCACTGAACGGCGTCGCGACAATTTTTCAACGCGACGAGACAATCTTCTAGACGCGATTTATCATTCTGAGAGTAGAAGAGGAACATCGCGTAAGCGAATCTGAATTCGGGCGATTCGGGAGATAATTCGATTGCGCGCTTAAAATCTTCTTCCGCTTTGTCATTCGAATTGAACGCCTTGCGGAAAATTGCGCGCTTACAGTAATCCGCCGCCGTGAACCCCGCCTCGAAACGTTCGTTGAATATTCGTTCGCCTTTTTTATGGATTACAGCGGCAACTTTTGGCGTCGTTTCCTCATTAATCGCTTGAGAAAGCGCGCATATCGCGTCTTCGGAATCAGGCAACAATTCATTGGCAATGGCCCCAAAATCCGTTTTAATCGATTCCAACATCAAAATGAAATACAATTTTTCAGCGCAGTCAACGGAATATTCCGTAGCGACGCGGCAATACGCCCGCCATAACGGCGTTATATTCGCAGCGCGAAGAATGACTCCCAATTGAAAGAGAAGCACGCTGCGATATTGCGATATAGAGGAGGCTCGCCGCGCATACAATTCGAGCATATCGCGCTCGGTTTCCCACGGCAAGTCGACGACAAACGGCGCCGCTTGCATCATTTCAATGTGCGCGTCTTCAACGACAGGGCAAATTTCATTTGCGCGAACGAGAGCCGCCATCGCTTTTGTTTGCGAGTCTTTGGTTATCGGTTCATTTTGCATGGACTTTGTCGCCACGCCAAAATTACGACGTTGATATTTTAGGATTTCCACCAGCCGGTCTGAACGTAAAACTTTGAAGTCCGACGCGTTGCCGGCGGACGAAGTCTGGACGCGATTCGCGCGATTTTCCAACTGAAGCGCTTCGCCGCGACGATTTTCCAATCGCGCCAGCGCAATTTGTAATTCATACGAGTCATCCCGGCGTTCGGTGAACGCCCTAATATCGTCGATAACGGCTG
>JABUUA010000096.1:11135-12529 GCA_021443405.1 Bacteroidaceae bacterium | reverse complement strand
GAGACCTACAAGATGACCATGACGGTCAGAGGCAGTGACGAGGGCAGTCTGGTGGCGAAGTTGGGAGACTTCAACAGCGGCCCCGCCAAGACCATTGCCTTCACGAAGGAATGGCAGGACGTGGAGGTGGAATACAAAAGCACCGTCGCCAACTCCTTCCTGCTCGTGCAGAGCGGACATTTCGTGGGCGACATCCACATCCGCAACATCCAGTTCGCGCAGCCCGTGCAGGGCAAGAAGATGACGGACGACACGAAGGCCATCATCGTGAAGGCAGCGGCCAAGAAGGCAGACCCATGGGACAACCAGTTCTGGCTCAAATTGGGCAACTTTGCCCAAGGCGCTAAATACGAATTCACCGCCCGTGTCCGCGCCGACCACAGCGCCAAGGCCTCCACACAAATCCACAACGCCCCAGGCTCTTACGTGGATTGGAACGCCATCGGCGACATCCAGTTCACATCAGAGTGGACCGACGTCAAGGTGAGCGGCACCTTTGCCGCTGCCGGCCAGTCCATCGCCTTCAACCTGAGCGAGGATACCAACGCCAACACCTATTACTTTGCGAACATGAGCTTCAAGGTGGGCGGCACGGAACGCCTGACCAACGGCAATCTGGAGGGCACGGACATGAGCGCATTCGTCCAGAAGGTGGACCAAGGAGCCGTTGTCACCTGCGAAACGCAGTCTGGCTTTCAATATGTGCAACTCCCCCAGCCCATTCCCCTGTCGGCGCAAGAGCGGCACGACACGCTGGTCTATGCCATGGACAAGTGGATCAAGGGCATGATGACTGCCTGCAAGGGAAAAGTCAAGGCGTGGGACTTGGTGAATGAATCCATCTCCGGCGGCGGGGCCGACGCGGAAGGCGTTTATGCGCTGCAGCACGACAATGGGTCGGGCGACTTCTTCTGGCAGGACTACATGGGCGACCTCGAGTATGTTCGCCAGGCTCACCGCCTCGCCCGTCTGTACGGACCCGAGGACGTGAAGCTGTTCATCAACGACTACAACCTGGAGAGCGATTGGGACAACAACGGAAAACTGAAGTCGCTCATCAAATGGATTGAGCGCTGGGAAGCCGACGGTGTGACCCACATCGACGGCATCGGAACGCAAATGCACATTTCGTGCTATGCCAACACTACCACCCAAAACAGCAAGAAGAAAGGCATAGAGAACATGCTGAAGCTCATGGCCGCCACTGGAAAATATGTCCGCGTGAGCGAGCTCGACATGGGCATGGTGGATGCCAGCGGAAACGACGTGCCCACCAGCAAGATGACGGAGACTTATCACAAGAAGATGGCGGACCTCTACAAATGGATTGTGCAGAAATACCTGGAGATAGTTCCCGTGGAACAGCAGTGGGGCATCTGCCAGTGGTGTGCCAC
>JABUUA010000096.1:7638-10436 GCA_021443405.1 Bacteroidaceae bacterium | reverse complement strand
TGTGATGTCGGCCTCGCACAAAGTCATCAGGTCGTCGATGTCCTCGCCCGCCTCGAACAACAAACGCCGGACTGCGCTGTCCGTCACAATGTCGTCGGCAATGGCGATGGGCCGCATGTGGAGCGACACAAGTTTCTCCACGTAATGCATTCGTTCGTCCAACGGAAGTTTCAGGCGGCGGAAGATAGAAGGTATCATCTTCAAACCTACGTAGTTATGGTTATGAAACGTCCAGCCGGCCACGGGTTCCCAACGCTTGGTGCGCGGCTTACCGATGTCGTGCAGCAGCGCCGCCCAGCGAAGCCACAGAGCGTCGTCGCGGTCCTTCGTTACGCGAGCGACATTGTCCAACACCTCCAAGGTGTGGTAGAAATTATCCTTGTGTGCCCGGCCATTCCGTGTCTCCACGCCCTCCAAAGCAGCAAGTTCCGGGAAGATAATCGGCAACAGACCGCAACGTGACAGTTCCACGAATCCGATGCTGGGCTGGGCCGAGAGCATGATTTTGTTCAGTTCGTCGATGACGCGCTCCTGCGAGATTATCTTTATGCGTTCGGCATTCTGCGTCAGCGCCTGCTGCGTCTCGTCCTCGATGGTGAAGCGTAGTTGGGTGGAAAACCTCACACAGCGCATCATCCGCAGAGGGTCGTCGGAAAACGTGATGTCAGGGTCACAGGGCGTGGCGATAATCCCGTCCATCAAATCATAGATTCCCTGGAACTTATCCACCAGTTCTCCGTAGCGCGACTGATTGAGACAGACGGCCAAGGCATTGATGGTGAAATCGCGCCGCTCTAAGTCGTCGTCCAATGTTCCGTCCTCGACGATAGGTTTTCGGGAGTCACGGCTGTAACTCTCCCGGCGCGCGCCCACAAACTCCACCTCGGTTCCGTGCCACTTCACTTGTGCTGTGCCGAAGTTTCGGAACACCGAGAGATGGGCGCCTTTACCCAACTTAGCCGCCAAGGCTTCGGCGAGGGCTATGCCACTCCCCACGACCAAACAGTCAATATCTTTCGAAGGGCGCTCCAAGAAGAGGTCGCGAACGAATCCGCCCACCACATAACAGTCCACGCCCATTTCGTCAGCCACCTGCCCTATCTTGTGGAAGATGGGAGCCGAGAGCAGCTCACACATTTCTGTCTGGGTTATTTGTCGCATTGATATTGCTGATCGTGTTGTAGTTTCCGGACAAAGAACTCCGCCTTCAGCGAGTCGCCTGCAGCTTGAGCCATCGCCAGTTCACAACTGTCCAAAGTCAACAGGGCCTGCTTGCGCACAGCGATGGCGGTCGGGTGCAGTTTCCGCATGCTGAGAATCGTGTCGCGCGCGGCTTCGGGTTGGCCGCCGGCCATCAACTCGCGTGCTTGCGCTAGCATGGCGAAACCTTCCTCCACGTGGTCCACTTCCTCGTGGCGATTGCAGCTCCCCAGCGACAGACCGCCAAACAACAGGAGGCCGTACAGAATATAACGGATTTTCTCGTTCTCTTTCATTACCAGAACTTATTGGTTGTTGGGTTGTATTCTAATCCTGCGTCGGCAAGAATCTGCACCACTGCGCGTTGCGAGAAGTTGAGGTCGTCGCACAGCGCGTCCAGCGAGTTGTATTCGTCGCGCAACTTCATGTTGATATAACTCATCAACATAAACGGGTCAATCGCAGCCGCGGCGCCTTGCGTTTGCAGTTTCTCCACCAAGCTGTCCATCAGAAGCCGAAAAGCGGGAGGACAAACCGAACGATGTCGTTGCCGAAAGCCAGTAACATCAGAGCGCCCAGGATGCCCAGTCCAATCCATTCAATCCATTCCATCACTTTTTCGCTCGGCTCGTGACCCGTCAGTGCTTCGTAGAGCAAAATCATGACGTGACCGCCGTCCAAACCAGGAATCGGCAAGATGTTCATGACGGCTAAGATGATGCTGATGAGGGCCGTAAGCGCCCAGAAGCGATGCCAATCCCACGCGTCGGGGAAAATGCTTCCAATCGTGATGAACGACCCCACCGACTGAGCTCCCTTGGGGGTGACCACGTATTTGAGGTCGTTCACATAACCCGTTAATTGCTGCCAGCCATCACGAACGCCAGCCGGGATGCACGACAACAACGTGTAGTCGATATGTTCTTTGGTCACATAGTCGTCAGGCGTCACTCGAGCCACGCCCAACAGATAATCTTCCGTCAGACAAATGTCCAAAGT
Source organism: Bacteroidaceae bacterium (assembly GCA_021443405.1). Lineage (GTDB taxonomy): Bacteria > Bacteroidota > Bacteroidia > Bacteroidales > Bacteroidaceae > Physcousia. The sequence continues at coordinate 8,237 of JABUUA010000096.1, read as the reverse complement.
GTCCTTGGTTTGGCCGTCAGGTCGCAACACCACCAACTGCACCTCCCGAAGGGCAAGACTGTCGGCCCGCGTACAGTTCTCCGACGCTAATTGGTCGTTGCGGACGGCCGCGATGCAATCGTAGTCATACCACGAGTCGATGGACTCGCCATTCACCGACAACAGCTGGCTGCCCTGCTCAATTCCGGCTTCCGCCGCAGGCGTTCCCGCCTTCACTTCACCGATAATAGAAGGGATGCACGGCGCCATGAATGCCGGGTCCATTTCTATCATCTCCAGCATATCGAGCCCGTCCTCAGGCATTTGTATCGTTACTTCCGCACCATTGCGCAACACCTTCACTTCATGAGCATTACTAAGGTCGCGCATCAGCATTACGCTGAATCCTTCAATCTCTTCGCCGTCGATGCTCACGGGAATATCGCCATCGCAGAAACCTATCTTCTCGGCTGCGGCGTTGAATTCAAATCCATTCTGGAAACCGCGCATAGGCAAGCGGTCTTCCCCCCAGACAAATCGGATGGCGCAGAAGATGACGAAGGCCGCAATGAGATTGACCAACACACCGCCTATCATGATGAAAAAGCGCTTCCAAACCG
>JABUUA010000096.1:0-7617 GCA_021443405.1 Bacteroidaceae bacterium | reverse complement strand
GCGGGCTGCTTCATCTGCTCGGTGTCCATGCTTTCGTCCACCATGCCGGCAATCTTCACGTAACCTCCCAAGGGAATCCAACCGATTCCGTATTCCGTTTCATTGTCCTTGAAGTAAGGGAACAAGCGCGTGAACCAGTTGTCGCGTGTGCTGAACAGATGGAACTTGGGGTTAAAGAACATATAAAACTTCTCCACGCGCACTTTGAAAAGTTTGGCGAAGAAGAAATGGCCGCCCTCATGCAGGACGACTAACAAAGAAAGACAACACAGAAGTTGTAACGTTTTAATACCTATAAGCGAGAAATCCATTGGGATTTTTTATTAGAATAAATGAATAATAACATCTTATTTCACAATCTCTTCGTCAGAGCAAACCCTCCGCCACACGCCGTGCCTCGGCATCGCAGGCAAGATAATCTTCCAGCGAAGGTTGCTCGATGAACGGAACTGCATCGAGTGTTTTCTCAATAATCTCGGGCATGGCCAGGAACGAGCAACGCTGCTGACGGAACGCCAGATTCACAATTTCGTTGGCAGCATTCACCACGCAAGCCGCATTGCCGCCGCGCCGCAACGCCTCGAAGGCCAGCGAAAGACAGCGAAACTCCTCGACGCGCGGACGCTCGAAGGTGAGGTCGGCCATGTTGTACCAATCCAGTCTGTCGAACTTACTGGGCAGACGGAACGGATAACTAAAGGCCAACTGAATGGGAACGCGCATATCCGGAACGCCCAACTGCGCCTTCACGGCGCCGTCGCGAAACTGCACCGCGCTATGAACAACACTTTGCGGATGAACGACCACCTCGATGTTCTCGGGCTCAACTCCGAACAACCACTTCGCCTCAATCACTTCAAAGCCTTTGTTCATGAGCGTGGCCGAGTCGATGGTAATCTTCGCCCCCATGTCCCAGTTAGGATGTTTGAGCGCTTGCGCCGGCGTCACGCTGCGCAGTTCTTCATGCGAAAACTTGCGGAACGGCCCACCCGAGGCGGTAAGGATTATTTTCTCTATTTCACTTTGTTCGCCCATGATACTCTGGAAGATAGCGGAATGCTCGCTGTCCACCGGCAAGATGGGACACTGGTTCTGCATAGCAAGACGGGTGACTAATTCGCCCGCCACGACCAAGGTCTCCTTATTAGCCAGGGCAATCATCTTCTTGGCCTTGATGGCGGCGATGGTAGGTCGCAATCCGGAGAACCCGACAAGAGCCGTGAGAACTATGTCAACCTCATCGTTTTGAACCACTTGACACAAGGCATCCGCACCCGTATAAACCTGAATGGGGAGGTCGTCAAGAGCCTTGCTCACCTTATCATAAAGCGACTCGTCGGCAATCACGACCGCCGCAGGAACGAATTTCCGCGCCTGCTCTATCAGCAGGTCTGCCTGTCGGTTTGCGGTCAGCACATAGGCCTCGTAAAGGTCTGCATGCTCCTCTATCACTTGCAGTGCCTGTGTCCCTATGCTGCCCGTGGAACCAAGAATCGCTATTTTTTTCTTCTGTATTTCAGACATAATCACAAATTATCTAAATCTAACAGGCCGTCAGGCAAGCACATGGTGATGACACGGTCCTGATGGTTGATGTCAATGATAAAATCCTCCACGGCCGGAATCAGTAATTCTCCGACGCGGAAAAGGACATTCTGTGTGGCATCGTCCACTTCGTCCACAANCACACGTCGTTTTCGCTCTTTCCTGCTGTCGTTCCTCAAAGGGCGAGCAGTTCTTCGGGCAGTTCCATCGTGATACGTCTCCGCTGATGGTCGATGTCCTTGATGAACGGCTCGGCGGCAGGGATGAGCAAGTCGCCGATGCGGAAGAGCACATTCATCGTGGAGTCGTCCACCTCGTCGATTGTCCCCAGTTCCCCCGCCTTCGTGTCCTCAACAGTGAAACCTGTGAAATACTTCCACGTGACCTCGTCGGGTGCGTCGTCGGGCGTAAGCCTATGGGGGAAGTAAACCGCACATCCGCACAGCTCGCTGGCAGCCTCCGACGTGTCGTAGTCGAGGAACTTCACCAACGCCGTGTTCTCCGAGCGGAAGCGATACTCCTCCATGAAGAAGGGGACGAGTATTCCGTCCACATCCAATATCAGGTAATCCGCATCGACACGGTCCCACACGTCGTCGGTGAAAGCAAGCGACACCTCGCCCTTCACGCCGTGCGTGCGTGTGATAGTCCCTATCTTGTAAACCTCTTCGCTCGTAATCATGGCACACGTGTGATTTTCGCCCCCAGCGCATTCAGTCGCTGCTCAATATGTTCATAGCCGCGGTCGATCTGTCCGATGTTATCAACCTGACTGACACCGCAAGCGCTGAGCGCCGCGATGAGCAGCGCGATGCCGGCTCGGATGTCGGGGCTTGTCATCCTGCGTGCTTGCAGGGACACCGCATTGTCATGACCTACCACCACCGCGCGGTGAGGGTCGCAGAGGATAATCTGTGCTCCCATGTCGATGAGCTTATCGACAAAGAACAGACGACTCTCAAACATCTTCTGATGTATCAGCACCGAGCCCTTCGCCTGTGTTGCCACGACAAGCAAGACACTCAACAGGTCGGGCGTAAGCCCGGGCCATGGAGCGTCGGCAATCGTCATGAACGAACCATCCATAAACGTCTCTATCTCGTAGTGTTCGTGGCGAGGGATGAAGATGTTGTCGCCCTGATGCTCCACGCGAATGCCCAGACGGCGGAACGTGTCGGGTATGATGCCCAGTTGGTCATACGCCACGCCTTGGATGGTCACACCATCGCCCACCATCGCCGCCATGCCGATGAACGAGCCGACCTCAATCATGTCGGGCAATATCGTGTGCTCGGCACCGTGCAATGACTTCACGCCGACAATGGTGAGAAGATTGCTTGCAATACCCGAAATCTGCGCGCCCATCGCGTTGAGCAGATGACAAAGTTGCTGGATGTAAGGCTCACAAGCCGCATTGTAGATGGTGGTGGTCCCCTCAGCAAACACGGAGGCCATGATGATGTTGGCCGTACCGGTTACCGACGCTTCGTCCAACAACATATAACAACCGCGCAGCTTCTTCGCCTGAATGTCGAAAATGCCTCGCGACGCATCGTAGTGGAAATCGGCGCCCAACTTCTGAATTCCATAGAAGTGAGTGTCGAGACGACGGCGGCCGATTTTGTCGCCTCCCGGTTTCGAGACCATGGCGCGCCCGAAACGAGCGACAAGCGGCCCGATGAACATGACGCTTCCGCGGAGACGTGCGCTGCGCCCCAAGAACTCGTCGCTCTGAAGGTAGTCGAGATTCACCTGATCGGCCTGGAACGTCATGTCGCCAGGACCGTTGGTCTGCACCTTCACGCCTATGTCCGCCAGCAGTTGTATCTGATTGTTGACGTCGGCGATGTTCGGAATGTTCTTGATGCGCACCGGGCCGTCGGTCAGCAAGGTTGCGCACAACACCTGCAGCGCCTCGTTTTTAGCGCCTTGCGGTGTGATGGTTCCTTGCAGCGGATGACCGCCCTCAATGATGAATGAAGCCATAGTTTCTTGCTAAAAGTTCGCTTTGCTACTTTTTCTTTCTCTTTTTACCATCCTGGCGGGGCAGCGTCTGCACGGGGTCGAAGTGGAATGTCGAGAGGTCGAGCGTCACTTTGCCCTTGGTGTAAGCCGCAATGTCCGAAGCCACTTTCTGCTCATCCATAGCATCGCGGTTCCATACGAACAGGCTCTGCTTCATCTGATTGGCCACCAGCCGCAACAGTTCGTCCCGCTCCGCTCCCGCGGGCATTTCGGTCAGCTTCGCGAGCATCTGTTCCAGCACATGTCCGTATTGGCGATGGCGGATGCGGCTCATGGGGTAAGGGACTCGTTCGGGTTTGTTCTGGTCGGCGCCCAGACGTGTAATCTCCACCGGATAGTCGATGTCCAGCTGATAATCGGCGATAAAGGCCAGATGGTCCCAGACGCGGCGGCGCATATCTTCTTTGTCGCCCGTAGCCGTCTGCATATTAGTCATCACCGCCACAATGCTCTCGGCACAGCGCTGCCGCTCAGCTCGGTCCTCAATCGACTTGGCGTGTTGAATCATGTCATAGACGCAGCGGCCATACTCGGGCATCTGCATCCTGGGTCTTTGTGTGTTGTATTGCATAAATCTTACTTATCAAGTGTTTGTAACGGGTTGCGAGCTACGGTCGCTTGAAACTCTTTCAGGTAGAACGGCTCACTATAAGCCACGTCGGCAAAGTCTTGTTGTGCCAGCTTACGTTCGGCCAGCGGGAACATGTTCTTCGCCAGCGGGGCGATGCCCGTCAGGAAACGGGCGTTCGGATGTTGTATCACCTGCGTGCACTTCTCGGCACCGTCGCCGAAGAAATATACGGGGCCACGGTCGAGCCACTCGGCGTAGGTCGCCGCCGTCACCACGTCGGCCTGCACCGGACGAACCGTCTTCAGGGCCCGGTCATACACGGCGGCATAGACCTCCATGCGGCGGGCGTCAATCATAGGAACAAGCAAAGCGTCCTCCTCCATCTCATCGTGGCCCAGCAACACGGGCACACAGCAGATTTCGAGTGTGGGCAAGGCAATCAGCGGGACGGCCTGTCCGTAGGCCACACCCTTGGCCATGCTGTAGCCGATGCGCAGTCCTGTGTAACTGCCCGGTCCCTGGCTCACCGCCACGGCATCGAGCGGAATGGCATGGCTGTTCGCAAAAGAGAGCGCCTCTTCCACGAACACGCCGCACGAAACTGCGTGCGAGGGGCCTTCTGTCTCTGATTTTTCAAAAATGCAACCACCATCTTGGCTTAGCGCTACTGAGCAAACCTTGGTGCTGGTCTCTATATGTAGTATGCAGGACATCCTTTCGAATTCTATTACTGATTCAGTTTACAAAGATAATGAATTTTATTGAAAGAATCCCAAAAAATTATTGTATCTTTGCGACAATCTATATAAAATTGTTAGAAAACCATGATACAGTCAATGACAGGATACGGCAAGGCAACCGTGGAATTCGAAGGAAAAAAAATTACTGCCGAGATAAGGTCGCTCAACAGCAAGGCGCTCGACCTGAACACTCGAATTGCCGCGCTCTATCGCGAAAAGGAGATGGAGGTGCGCAATCTGATTGCCAAGACGGTGGAGCGCGGAAAAGTGGACTTCAGTCTGTGGACGGAGAAGGTGGATGCGGTGGCCGACTCGCCGATAAATGTTCCGTTGCTGCAGATCTATTACCAGCAAATCAACCAGATATGCACCGAGCAGCAACTACCCTACCCCGCCGACATTTGGTACACCTTGTTGCGTCTCCCCGATGTACTGAACCGCACGGAGACCCAGGCGGAACTCACAGAAGCGGAGTGGGCCGCCGCGAGTCAGGCCATCGGTCAAGCGCTCGAACAGTTCGTGGCTTTCCGCACACAGGAAGGCGCGGCTCTGCAGAAGAAGTTTGAAGAAAAACTTGACAATATCACCGCCCTGCTGGCGAGCATCGCTCCTTATGAGCAGTCGCGCACCGAGAAAATACGTCAGCGCATCGTGGAGGCGCTCCAGGCCATTCCCGAGGTGGAGTACGACAAGAACCGACTGGAGCAGGAAATGATTTACTACATCGAGAAGCTCGACATCAACGAAGAGAAGCAACGCCTTGGCAACCACTTGAATTACTTCCGCGAAACCATGGAGAACGGGCACGGACAAGGGAAGAAGCTCGGCTTCATCGCCCAAGAGATGGGACGCGAAATCAACACGACGGGCAGCAAGAGCAACCAGGCGGAGATGCAGAACATCGTGGTGAAGATGAAGGACGAGCTAGAGCAAATCAAGGAACAAGTGCTGAACGTATTGTAAACCATACTACTATGGAGACCCCGAAACAAGGCAAGCTGCTCATCTTCTGCGCTCCGTCGGGCAGCGGCAAAAGCACCATTGTGCAATATCTCATGCAGGAACACCCCGAATTCTCACTGGCTTTCAGCATCAGCGCCACGAGCCGTCCGCCCAGAGGAACGGAGCAGCACGGCGTGGAATACTTCTTCCTCACGCCCGACGATTTCCGCCAGCGCATCCAGCACGGCGACTTTCTCGAATACGAGGAGGTTTACAAAGACCGTTTCTACGGGACACTGAAGGCCCAAGTGGAGAGCCAGCTGCAGAAGGGTCAGAACGTGGTGTTCGACGTGGATGTAGTGGGCGGTTGCAACATCAAGAAGTTCTACGGCGAACGAGCGCTCAGCGTCTTCATCCAGCCCCCCTCCATCGAGGAACTGCGCCGGCGTCTGCTGGGCCGCGCCACCGATAGTATGGAACAAATCGAAGAGCGGCTGGCGAAAGCATCCTACGAGATGACGTTCGCCCCGAAGTTCGACACCATCCTCGTCAACGACGACTTGGAGGTGGCAAAAGCCAATGCTGTGGACCTACTTAACGCTTTCCTGAAATGACCAACTACAAACTTATCGGCTTCCTCTGCCTGGGCATCGCGCTGACGTGCGGCATCATGCTCACCCTTGTACACGAGATGACGTGGGCCTATCTCCTCTTCGCCTTGGCCGCCTTGCAGGCACTGGTGCTGTGGCTCAACTGGCGCAAGGACCGCCGTCGCCGCCATCACTACCATCCCGCTCACCACAAGGAGAACAAGGAATGAAACTGCGCACCGGCATCTACGGCGGTTCGTTCAACCCCATCCACCGCGGTCACACGACCCTGGGCCGCGCCTTGTGCGACATGGGCTGGGTGGATGAACTGTGGTTCCTGGTCTCTCCCCTGAATCCTTTTAAGCAGAACGCCACCGACCTGTTGGCTGACGAAGCCCGGCTCGAGCTGACGCGTCTGGCCGTGGAGGGTGACACGCGACTGCAGGTTTGCGACGCCGAGATGCACCTGCCGCGCCCCTCCTACATGGTGGCCACGCTGGAGTTTCTGCGCCAGCAATACCCCGACCGCGAGTTCGTCCTCGTTATCGGTGCCGACAACTGGGCGCGCTTCATGCACTGGAAACAGCCGGAGGAGATTCTGCGGCACCACCATGTGGTGATTTATCCGCGCCCGGGCTACCCCATCGACGGACAGACGCTGCCGCCCCGCGTCCACTTGGCCGAAACGCCGCTGATAGACGTCAGCAGCACAGCGATACGCCGCCGCATCGCGTCGGGCGACTACCACGGCGAGGACATCGGCGCGGCCGTCTGGGAGGAAATACAGCGACGGGGGTATTACCAGTCCGAGGCCCGGGAATAAATCTCCCTTTTTTCTCGTTTCGAAGTCGCCGTCCAACGCACATCGGCCATGAGGCTTCGCTTGGATTTCGGAGCTATGGTGAAGCCACAGGGGAAAACCTGAGGCTGAAAGCATGGGTAGAGGTTTCAGTCGTCGCAATGACTGATTCGGATGAACCGCTGCACAAAGCTGGGGAATCGCTTGCCGAGCGTTGGCGGTTGCTGGCAGACAAGCGGCGGGAGCAATGGCGCAAGTCAGTTCGCTCAGGTCGCACTGAGGCAGGCTGAGGTCGGTTGCTGCCACAGCGGCGGGGAGACAAGCTGCAGACGAGCTGATGGCAGGAACGGCGGCAGAACGGCCAACGGCGGGAACGGCGGCAGAACGGCCAACGGCGGGGACGGC
>JABUUA010000095.1 GCA_021443405.1 Bacteroidaceae bacterium | reverse complement strand
CCAGACACGGCACGGATGGGATGGGCGCATGTGCGGCTGTTGTAAACCACTTCCGTAGTCCCGTTTCTTATTCCCAGTCCTTCCGAATGCGTCGTTGTGGTGTCACCCGTTCCTGGTACATTGGTGTTGGTTGAGATGGTAGCCCCATGATACCAGAAAGTTGCACCGACAGACCCGGCTACACCGCCCGAATCACGATAACCAGAATAGGTCAGGAACAAACAGTTGTCTGTATTGTCGCTGATATAAAGAAAACCAGTGACGCCATTGAAATTTTGAACCAGATTCTTTTGTTTTTTACTATTAATCAATTCGTTGATTTCTGTGGTGGTGGGCATGCGCCAACTATTTCCCATGTTTTTGGTAGCAGCATCGTAGCCAGACTTTAAGTTGCCATTCGTGTCTAAGATGTTTTGTCTTTGTAGCTGTGCCTTCGTATATTTGTTTAAAGAACCGCTGTTGGCACTATAGCCTGACGTGGCATCAAACTTTCCAGTAGTCGCTTTGTACGTCTTGCCCCATACGAAATAGTCACCATATTCTGTAGGACTTGTTGCCCCTACATTATAAGTGGCCCACTTGAGGCCTGACGTCAAGCCGAGGTCCACACTCTCCTTGAACACGAAGCTGGGGAGGTTCAGCTTCACCTTCTGAGCCGTATATGCTTTTCCATTGACGGCTTCGTTCTCACCCCAACCGGCCGACTTCACTTTGACGGTCAGGTCGCCTGCGGCAATGGCCACGGGCGGCAGGACGAGTTGCAACTTGAGCTTGCCGTCCTTGGCGATGGGAGAACTCTGAGGGTCGGAGATGGTGTACTTGAACGTGATTTCCTGGTTGAGAGCGTTGGCTGCGGGCTCTACCTCTGAGTTGGCAATGTCGTAGTCGAAGTAGATTTTGCCGTCGGTGTCTTTGTAGAGTGTGTTCTTGCCCTTATGGTTCAGCGTGACCCAGATAGAGTAGATGTAGAGGTTCTTGCCGTGGGTCTCGTCCGCCATACCCTTTACGTTCAGTTCCAGCGTTTTCATGATGGGCGTGAATGTGAGCGTCACGTTGTCGGTGGGCTGGGTGTTCAGCTTGGAAACCATGTAGGCCTGGCTCATGTCTGTGGTCAGCGTGCCGTCCGACAGTTTCACGAGGGTCTGCTTCTCGTCGTAGGGGCACTTCACGATGCCGTTCGTCTTGTCCTTCATGGTCAGTCCACTGCCGTAGGTGGCGAAGAAGGTGTGCGCACCGCCGCCCCAGCAGAGTTCGTCACCCTTGGCGGTGATGGTGCTGCTTGTGGCGCTGTTGTTCACAGTGTAGCTGGCTTCCGTGTAGGGTTCCCAGCCGCCGCTCGCTTTTTTCTTCTGCGTCTGTTCGCAATAAATCGTGATTTCGTCGTTGGCGTCCCACGAAATCTGGGTGTCGCTGGTGTAGTGGGTACGCGTCTCGCCCAGGTTGAAGTTGATGCCTTTGCCCTCGGTGGCGGCGTTGTTGCCCGGCTCCAGTTCCTCTTGCTCCTGGCTGCAGCTGATGAATGCTCCGGCGCTCATGAGTGCCGCGAGCAGATATACATATTTCTTCATACGTTCGTTGTTTTTTTAATTCTTCCAGATGAGGTCGTCTGACTCCTGATTCTGGTCTGCGATGTCTACTTTCTTGTTGTTCGAAAGCGGGTCTTTGCTGGTGGCCAGCATAATGCCCCCTTGCATGTGGAGCGTGGCGACGTGCGTGTGGGGCGTTACGTACGCCTTCTTTTCGCACGCGTCGAGTGGTGTTTNAAGCTGAAGAAGGCCGACCGCCACACTTGGATTGAGCGTCTGGCCATCTATAACGACGTGGACTACAAGCGCTACGTGCATTACTCCGACGGCTACCCCACCCCGGCCGGAGAACGCGTGCGCGACTACAACAGCGGTGTGGCTTACAGCAAGTACAACGAGGTATGGATGCCGTGGAATGCCTCGGCCCCCAAGAACTTGAAGGGCACGCTGGACGACGACGGCCAGGTGACGCTGACGTGGACCAATCCCAACACCGACTGCACAAAGAAGGTGCTGGTGGAGGAACGCCACACCACCGAAACGGGTAACACGTGGGAGACTGTGCTCACGCTGGGCGTGGACGACAACGAGAACCGCACCCTGACGTTTGATGCTTCCCTGCTCACCGGCGACAAGATGGTGCGCATCAGCAACGAGGACCACGACGGTAAAGTGCGCCGCACCAACAGCGTACAGCTGGGCGGCAGCGACGACGCGCCCAAGGAATTTGAGGCCATCTACGCCATCCCCGACGACTACGACAACTATTATTATATGTTCTTCAGCCAGCGTTGCGAGCAGCCCGCCTGCCTCGGTTTGCAGGACGCCGGCGGTGTGCAGGCCATGTATCTGCAGACGCCCAGCGCCGAAGGCTACAGTCTCAACCAGATCTGGCAACTGGAGAAGAGCAGCAACTACAGCGGCTTTGCCTTCCGCAACCTCAGTGTGCCCGACTACGTGGTGTGCCGAACGCCCAACTATTGGAACGTGAGCGCCACTGACACACACTTGGGGCGCACGGAATGCGGCGCCAACATTGTGTTCAACGACGCAGACCTCTACTTCACCATACAAAGCGCACAGAACACAGGTAACTATTTCGGTCTGTGGACAACGGACAATGGTTTCAAGGCCGGCGAGCGCATTTCGTGGAGCCTGCAGTGGGCCGACGCCGACCATTATTCCGTTTACGCCATCCGGAAGGCCGACTTCAACAGCATCTATCTGGAGGCCAACAAGCCTTGCACCGCTCACTATGCGCTGAACAACATGGATTTCACCTGGGGTACTTCCTCGGCGGCGGTGGAAGGGAGCGGCGGTTGTATCGACTATCCTATCCGCTGGACCTTCCAAAAGACCTTCAGCGGCTGGAACGACACCAAGCTGGTGGACGCCACTTTCAGCGACGGAACGCAAGGCACGGCGGCTAACATCTGGGCCGGCACCATCGCCTATGCCGAACTGAGTCAGCACACCACCGCCCTGCCGAGCGGCGTCTATCGCATCTCGGCCGACGTGGCCACTGAGGTGTCGCCCCGAACCGAAACGACCATCGCCATCTATGGAAATCCCGGGAACAACGCCTGGATGGGCCGTTCGTACAACGTTGCCGGCGCAGGCGAGAACGACTATCAACACTGCGAATGCTACGTGGTGGTGACCGACGAGGAACTTACCTTCGGTGTGCGCACCGATGCAAAATGGTTGAAAGCCGGCAACTTCAAGGTGGAATATCTGGGCAAGCTCGACGACGCCGACGCGACGCTGTGGAGCGAGGTGGACAACTGTCGCGCCTTGCAACAGCTCTACACGCGTGGCAACCGCCTGTGGCTCGACCTCACCGCCTACGAGCATTGCAACCAATTGCAGATTGAACCGACCACCCTGCCCAATGCGCTCGTCTGGATGGCGCCCACAGCGTCCATCGACGTGGCGTATAACCAAGAGAACATCATCGTGGGAAGTCGCTGTCAGCACTTCGTCGTCACCGACGAGAAACCTCTGGACACGCAGAGCGACTTCACGGCCGAAACGCTGACGTACCAGCGCAACGACGGCGCGGGCGAGTGGCACGAGCTCTACGTCCCCTTCGCCGTGGAGGCAAGCGACAATGTGGAGGTGGCTCGCATCGCGGGTGCCAACACGGAAGGCGTAGTGCAGTATTACGAGGCCGAGCAGACGTTGGCCAACACGCCCGCATTTGTGCGCTTCAACGTGCCTACGTTTGAGCTCACAAATACGCACGTATCGCCCTGCACATCCTATACTGCCAACAACATCAAGGGCGTGTACGAGGCCGGACGCACCGTGCCACCCCTGCGTTGGTACGTGCCCGGCATCAGCCAGTACACCATGGAGCTCATCGACGGCATCGGCGCACTGCGCTCGTCGTCGCAAGCCACCGCCTACGACCTCAAGGGCGTGCGCATGACCGCTCCGCTGAAGAGGGGCGTGTACATTGTTAACGGAAAGAAAAACATCAAATAAGAATAGAACCTATGAAAGCAACCCGACTGTTCATCGCCATCGCGGCCCTTGCCACGCTGACCTCGTGTGACCTCAAGAAAGCAGGTGAGAAACTCAATACCGCGAGCGCCGACTCCACACGGACCGAAGCGGCGCTGGCCCCCGACTTCACCCTCTACAACCCCGAAGGCGAGGCCGTCTCGCTGAGCGACTACCGCGGTAAGATGGTGGTGCTCGACTTCTGGGGCTCGTGGTGCCGCTTTTGCATCCAAGGCATGCCCGCCTTGAAAGAGTTCTACAACACGCACCCCAACGACTTCGTTCTCATCGGTCTCGACGTGCGCGACGACCGCCAGACATGGGTACAGACCATAGAAGAACAGGAACTCGACTGGGAGCACGTGCAGGTGACTGAGGCCGACTACAAACTGCTCGAGGACTATCACATCGAAGGCTTCCCCACCAAGATTATCATCGACCCCGATGGCTACATCGTGGACGTGACGGTGGGCGAGGACGAATCGTTCTACGAAGTGCTCGACGAGGCGCTGAACTAAACGCCTGACACCCCGCCGACGGGCGTCTGCCAACCAGACAACAATAATTACTCAATATGAAAATCAATACGAAATGCGTCCAGGCCGGCTACCGTCCTGGCAACGGAGAACCGCGTCAGGTCCCCATCATTCAGTCCACAACATTCAAGTACGACACCTCGGAGGACATGGGGAAACTCTTTGACCTCGAGGCCAGCGGTTACTTTTATACTCGACTCCAAAACCCCACCAACGACCTGGTTGCCGCTAAAATAGCCGAGCTCGAGGGCGGAACAGCGGCCATGCTCACCAGCAGCGGCCAGGCAGCCAACTTCTTTGCTATCTTCAACATCTGCGAGTGCGGCAGTCACATCGTGGCATCCAGCTCCATCTATGGTGGCACGTTCAACCTGATTGCGGTCACACTCAAGAAGATGGGTATCGACACGACCTTCGTTTCGCCCGATGCCACGGAAGAGGAACTGCAGGCAGCTTTCCAGCCGAACACCCGAGTGATGTTCGGCGAAACCATCGCCAATCCCGCGCTCACCGTGCTCGACATCGAGAAGTTTGCCCGCGTGGCTCACAAGAACGGGGTGCCTCTCATCGTGGACAACACCTTCCCCACCCCCGTCAACTGCCGTCCCATCGAATGGGGCGCCGACATCGTTACGCACTCCACCACAAAATATATGGACGGCCACGGAACGGCCTTGGGCGGAGCCATCGTAGACAGCGGCAAGTTCAACTGGATGGCATACGCCGACAAGTACCCCGGCCTCTGCCAGCCCGACGAGAGCTACCACGGCATCACCTATGCCGAGAAATTCGGTCAGGCAGGCGCTTTCATCACAAAATGCACGGCCCAACTTATGCGTGACCTCGGTTGCATCCAGTCGCCCCAGCACGCTTTTTACCTCAATCTCGGTCTCGAATCCCTGCACGTGCGCATGCCGCGCCACGTAGAAAACGCGCAGGCCGTCGCAGAATTCCTCGCCGCTCACCCCAAGGTGGAGCGAGTGACATACTCGGGTCTGCCCGGCGATAAGTACTACGAGATTGCTCAGAAGTACCTGCCCAACGGCGGTTGCGGCGTGGTAAGCTTCGAAATCAAAGGCGGTCGCACCGGTGCCGAAGCCTTTATGAGACGACTGAAGTTGGCGGCCATCGAGACGCACGTGGCCGATGCGCGCACCTGTTGTCTCAATCCCGCCACCAGCACACACCGCCAGATGACCGACAAACAGCTGGTACAAGCCGGCATTCCCGCTGGGCTCGTACGTTTGTCGTGCGGTCTCGAGGATAAGGAGGACTTGATAGCCGACCTTGCTCAGGCACTTGCTTGAAACAAGACATGACGCCACCTCTTTGGTAACGTCCAGATATACAAATCGTCCAGCCACAACGCGGCTGGACGATTTACGTTAAGTGTCTTAGAAAACGGCTTGACAACTGAGACCGGGTGCCTTGCCAATGACATCGTAGGTCGGCACCAACACAAAAGCCCCACTTTGAGAAAAACGTTTCTTAGGCGTGAACCATCGGCGCTCCAACGGATATAACCAATAAGCGGCATTTGCGGCAAAGATGCCGATACCCGCACCCGCCAGCACATCGTTGTACCAATGTCGATTGTGGTACATACGCAGAAAAGCGGTCGTCAGCGCCACAGCATAAGCGGGGGCACCCACGCTCCAACCGTATTCTAAGCGCGCCAGCTCGGCACCCGTAAAGGCAGTGGTCGTGTGTCCCGAAGGAAAAGAATTGCGGCGTCCCGTGTTCGGACGACCTTCGCGAACCATATATTTCAGTCCGTTCACCATGGCCGCCTCGATGAGATACGCCGTAGCACCCGTCATCACACGGTCATAAAAACGGTGTTTCGACTGCACGCCGAAACACCCCATGCCGCCATACAACAGAAAAGGGAAATACTGAAGATTGTCGTCCACGAGCCTCCGTTGCTTGTGAAAATAGGGGAACGTAATGTCGGAATGGTCGCCTTTCAAGCCCTGCATTGCGTCTCTCACACCCTCACGCCACGACTTGATGCCAATCCCCACCGCACCGGCAGAAATCAGACACGCGGGTGCGATGAGATTTTTTCTTAGAAAAATGTGCTCATTTTTGCAGGTGACTTCAAAGTTTTTTCTAAGAAAATGTATCTCCCCATCCGCACACGTAGAATCCGCTTGCGCATGCGAGTGCGAAGGCACAAGCAGAAGCAGTCCCACAGCCAGCCATTTGATACGAACAAAAAGCCCAGCCAATATCGTTCCGCTGATACTATGCCAAGCACACGAGATGGCGCAAGGTAGCACAGCCAACGGCTCGGCAACAAAGAACGTGCTCGCCAGGTTCGTTGCCAGACCTGCATTTTGCATGCCTACTTCAATAGAGATAGTGCGCTTCTTCGCAACGGAAAAACCGAACGCACGCCCCGTAGCATAACCAAGCACATAACCGAGTGTGTTGTGGCAGAACACAACGCAAAAAGTAAGAGCGAACAAAGCAAGCCCGCGAGCTACCAGAATATCGTGCACGGCACTAATGACACTACCCACAATGAAAGCCAAGCAAATAACACTCAGCCCGGGCATCAAACTCTGAATCTTAGGAAACGAAGGTCGCGGACTGAAGAAATAGTTCAGCGCCGAGCCGATACCAACGGGAATAATCGTAACGATAAGAATGTTGACGAACATGCCCACAGCGTCAATCTCAATGATTTGTCCGGCCGTCAGTTCCATCAGCAATGGCGTCATGACAGGCGCCAGCAAGGTCGACACACAGGTCATCCCCACAGAAAAGGCAACATCTCCTTTACACAGAAACGACATGATATTACTGCTCACGCCTCCAGGACAACTCCCCACCAGCAAGATACCGATGGCCAACGCTGGTTCCAAACGAAAGACATGTACCAAAACATAAGCAACGAGCGGCATGATGCAAAATTGTGCCACCGCTCCGATACAAAAGTCCCAAGGCCGGCGCGCCACCACACGGAAGTCGTCCGTGGATAGCGTCAAGCCCATCGTGAGCATGATAAGACCAAGAATGACTGTCTGCACCGTTCCCTTCACCCACAGAAAGAGTGACGGAAACAGAAACGCGACCAGCGCCGTCGCTATGACCACCCATGAAGCGCGGGCTGCAAGAAATCGTGATAACGATGCAAACATCAGTTGTTAAAACAAAATTCCCCCGCAAGCGCGGCTTGCGAGGGAATGAAATTAAATTAAAAAGACGGCGGCTACCTACTCTCCCACGGGTGTGCAGTACCATCGGCGCGGGCGGGCT
>JABUUA010000094.1:2279-8500 GCA_021443405.1 Bacteroidaceae bacterium | reverse complement strand
GTGAGCATTGATAATGCTCAGCACCGATGGCGGGTGCTGTGCTCGGCGGGGGCGAGGGGCGACGCAGGAGCGCCGAAGCGGCCGACGCTAAGCACGAAGGTGTCGGGCAGGGGTGGGGTCTTGGTTTCTTTGGACGTTTACTTCATCTCCTCATTCACAGCCTTTATTTTCTGCGCAATGAGGTCGAGTTCCTGCTTCAGTTTCTCCACCTTGCGGCTGATTTCGGCCACGAGGGCGTTGCCGCTCTTGCTGCTGGCAGAGAGGAAACCGATGTTGTTTTCGTAGGTCATGATTTCGTTCTTCATCACCTCGTAGGCGCGCATCAGGCGCTGACGCTCTTGTTGCAGCGCGTTGCCCTGCTTGTCGGCGGTCACCTTCAGCGAAGTGCGGAAGCTCTCGAGGTTGCGCTTCGCCTGGTGAATGTGAAGGTCGTCGTAGAGCTGGTCGCAGATGGCGCGGTATTGCTTGTAAATCTTGTCCTTGTCGCGCATGGGCACGTGGCCCACTTCGTTCCACTGGGCCTGCAGTTCCTTCACCTTCTTGCCGGCGTCGTCCACGGTCTGCTCAGCCAAGGCCTTGAGCTGGTCGATGATGGAGCGCTTCTTCGTCAGGTTGTCCAGTTCCTCCTCGCGTATGCCCTTGTGCGCCTCGCTTTTGGCGGCGAAGAAAGCGTCGCAGGCGGTGGTGAAGCGCTGCCACAGGGCGTCGCTCACCTTGCGAGGCACGCTGCCGATGGTTTTCCACTGGCGTTGCAGTTCTATGATGGCGTCGGTGGTCTTGCGCCAGTCGGTGCTGTCCTTCAGGGCTTCGGCCTGTTCGGCCAGTGCCGTCTTCTTGCGGAGGTTCTCGTTCAGTTCATCCTTCACCTGCTTGAAGTAGTCGGCCTTCAGTGTGAAGAAGCGGTCGCAAGCCTCACGGAAGCGCTCGAAGATTTGCGTGTTGTGCTTAGGCGACGCATAGCCAATGGTCTTCCACTCGGTTTGCAGGGCGATGATTTCCTGTGTCTTGGCGTCCCAGTCGGCAAACGACTTGAGACCTTCCGTCCCGATGGCTTCCACTTTCTCGCAGAGAGCCGTCTTTTTCACCAGATTCTCCTCTTCCTGCGCCTTGCGCGACTCGAAGAAGTCCTGGTGACGCTTGCGTATCACGGTGCTGGCCTCCTTGAAGCGGTTCCAGATGTCGTCGCGCAGTTCCTTGGCCACGGGGCCTATTTCCTTCCACTGCTGGTGGAGTCCCTGCAGGAGGTTGAGAGCGGCCACGACGTCGTTTTCCTCGCTCAACTTCTCCGCTTGTTCGCAGAGGATGATCTTGGCCTCCAAGTTCTTGCGGAAGTCGTACTCGCGCGACTGAATGTTGAGCTTGAGCATGTCGTAGAACTGCTCCACGTAGAGTTGGTAGTTCTTCCACACCTCGGCCACGTTTTCCGCGGGCACGTTGCCGATTTCACGCCACTCCGTCTGCAGCGCCTTGAAGTCGTCGTAGCTCTTTCCCGCCTCTTCGGGGGTGGTGGCGAGCACCTTTATCTTTTCGATGACGGCCAGTTTCTTCTGCAGGTTGTCGTTGCGCTCCTGCTCCTGCTGCGCCATGATTTCGGCGCGGCGCTGGCGGATGTTCTGCATCGTCTGCTTGAAGGCCTCCTCCGACGGGTCGGGCATGGGCACGAAAGTCTCGGCCTCGTTGCCAGCGTCGATGTGGGCCTGCAGAGCGGCAGCCGTCTCGGCTTTGCTGTATTTGTAATACAATTGTTTGAGCAGGTCCAGTTCCTGCTTGTTTCCACCGTCGCCGGCAGCGGCAATGGCTTCGGCGCGGGCGAGCACTTCCTCCTTGGTGGTCATCAGAGGAATTTGGGGCTCTTCAGCAATTTCTACTGTAGCCGCGGGCTCGGTAGCTTCGGTGGCGGTTACCTCCACGGTAGCTTCGTTCTGTACGTTCTGTTCAAGAGTGTCCATAATGGATGGGTTCTAAGGGTTAGTACTATTAACTAAATAATGATTATTACTATAGGAAATGGTTGCGATTTGTTCGGTGACGGCGGTTCGTCGGCCGGGTTAGAACCAGCTCTTCCGCTTGAAGTAGAGGAAGAAAATCAGCGTGACGCCCACCGACAGTAGCAGCGCCAGCGGGAAGCCCCAAGGCCACGACTCCATGCCGTTGATGACGTTCATGCCGAACAGACTGGCTATCAGGGTGGGGAACATGAGGATAATGGAGATGCTCGTCAGCATCTTCATCACGTTGCTCATGTTGTTGTTAATCAGGTTGGCGTAGGTGTCCATCGTCGATTCCAGGATGTTGGCATAGATGCTGGCGGTCTCCCGGGCCTGGCTCATCTCGATGTTGACGTCCTCAATCATGTCGGCGTCGAGTTCATCGACGGGGAGTTTGAACTTCAGCTTCGAGAGCAAGTTCTCGTTGCCTCGGATGGAAGTGATGAAGTAAGTCAGACTGTCCTGCAAGCGTGACAGTGCTACGAGGTCGGTGTTCGAGATGGTCTGGTCGAGGTTCTGCTTGGCCTTGTCGATGCGCGCCGAGATTTGCTTCAGTCGCTTTAAGTACCACACCGCGCTGCTCAGGAAGATGCGGAAGACCATGTCCACCGAGTCGGTGAAGCCGAGACCGCGCTTCTGCTGATACGTCACGAAGTCGAGCATCATGTTGGTCTCGAAGTTGCAGACGGTGATGCACACGTCGCCCTTCATGATGATACCGAGAGGGATGGTTGTGTACGGCGTTCTCGAGCGCACTTCCTTTACGTAAGGAATGCGAAGGATGATGAGCACCCAACCCTCGTCCACGTCGTAACGGGCGCGCTCATCGGTATCGGCGATGTCGCTCACGTAGTAGTCAGGTATTCCGAGTGTGTTTTGCAGGAAATCGATGTCCTCTTGGCTGGGGCAGGTCACCTGCACCCAGCAGTTGGGCTCCCATTGGTCAATGGCGCGCAAGCCATGGTTTGTGTTCCAGAATGTTCGCATTGGTTTGTCCTCCTTGCTGATGATCTTAGAGAATGACTAAGTGGGGGAGGAAAGCCTTGCTCGCCTCTGTCCCTACAACGTCTGGTTCTCCGCGTAATAGTCGTCCATACGGTTAATACTAATCTATTTTTAAGTTGCGACTACAAAAGTAAACAAAATATACTAAACAGCAAAGAAAATGTCCGATTTTTGTTGCGTGTCGCTCGCAATGCACTGCGGCGAACGTGGCGAGCTGCCGCGGTGAAGGGTGGTGGATGGACTGGTGGTCAGCGTTTCTTGCGGAAAAAATCCTGCATGAGTTGGCGGCATTCTTCCTCGAGCACACCGCTCACCACCTCGGTCTTGGGGTGGAGCGCCTCGGGGGCGAAACGCTGATAACCACGCTTTTCGTCGGGACAACCGAACACGATGCGCTGGATGTGTGACCAGCCGAGCGCGCCGGCGCACATGATGCAAGGCTCCACCGTGACGTAGAGTGTGCAGTCGGTGAGGTACTTGCCACCCAGATGTTCGGCCGCTGCCGTGATGGCCTGCATCTCGGCATGGGCGGTCACGTCGGTCAGCGTCTCCGTGAGATTGTGGGCGCGGGCTATGATTTGGTCGCGGCAGACAATCACGGCCCCCACGGGGATTTCGTCCTCACGGGCGGCTCGCTGCGCTTCCTCCAGTGCGCGGCGCATGTAGTATTCGTCGTTGTTCATCGTTTCTTTCCCTTGAGGGTGACCAGCGGAATGAGCATCTCCTCCAGCGAGACACCGCCGTGCTGAAAGGTGTCTTTGTAGTAGGAGACATAATAATTATAGTTGTTGGGGTAGGCGAAGAAGCTGTCGCCAGTGGCGAAGATGTAAGTGGTGGAAAGGTTGGGCGAGGGCAGTTCCGCGGCTTTCGGATTGCGTATTTCCATTACTTCCTTGGCATTGTAGCTCAGGTTCTTGCCCAGTTTGTAGCGCAGGTTGGTGTTGGTGTTCTTGTCGCCCACCACCTTGATGGGCGTGCTGCAACGGATGCTGCCGTGGTCGGTGGTGAGAATCACCGTGTAGTCGCTGGCGGCGAGGGCGCGGAACAGTTCCTTGATGGCCGAGTGGCGGAACCACGACAGCGTGATGCTGCGGTAGGCCGCCTCGTTGTTGGCGAGCTCGTGCACCATGCGGCTCTCGGTGCGAGCGTGGGAAAGCATGTCGATGAAGTTAATCACCACCACGTTGAGGTCGTTGCGCTCGAGCGAACGGAACTGCTGCATGAGCTTCTCCGCCGCCTGCGAGTCGTTGATTTTGTGGTAAGAGAACGTGTTGCGACGGCGGTAGCGCTCGAGTTGCGTCTGGATGAGGGGCGCCTCGTTCAAGTTCTTTCCTTCCTCGCTGTCCTCGTCCACCCACAGTTCCGGGAACATCTTTTCGATGTAGGCCGGCATCAATCCGCTGAAGATGGCGTTGCGCGCGTATTGCGTTGCCGTGGGAAGAATGCTGCAATACAAGTCTTCTTCCACGGTGAATTGGTCTGCAATTTCATCGTAGAGCGTGCGCCACTGGTCGAAGCGGAAGTTGTCGATGACGAGTAGAAAGACTTTCTCGCCGTTGTTGAGCGCGGGGAAGACACGACTTTTGAAGATGTCGGGGCTCATGAGCGGGCGGCTCTCGTCGCCGTCCACCCAGCGTTGGTAGTTCTTCTTCACGAACTTCCCGAACATGAGGTTGGCCTCGCTCTTCTGCATGGCCAGCATTTCGCGCATGCTTCCGTCGGCCTCTTGCAACTCTTGCTCCCAGAACACCAGACGCTTGTACACCTCCGTCCAGTCCTGGAACGTGAGCGAGTCGTTGATTTGCATGCCTATCTTGCCGAAGTTCTGCTGGTAGCTGTTCTGCGTCACCTCGCTGACAATCTCGCGCTGGTGGATATTTTTCTTCAGCGAGAGCAGAATCTGGGTGGGATTGACGGGCTTGATGAGGTAGTCGGCAATCTTCGACCCGATGGCCTGGTCCATGATGTTCTCCTCCTCGCTCTTGGTCACCATCACCACGGGCGTTGAGGGAAGAATCTCCTTGATGCGGGAGAGGGTCTCCAGTCCGCTGATGCCGGGCATGTTCTCGTCCAGCAGAATGAGGTCGTAGTCGGTATTCTCGCACTGCTCGAGCGCGTCGAAACCGTTCGACACAGTGTCCACAGCGTAGCCTTTTTTCTCTAAGAAAAGCAGGTGTGCCTTCAGTAGTTCTATCTCGTCGTCAACCCAAAGGAGTTTGTATGTCATGGTGTCAGCGTGTTATCGTAGTGGTGTCAGAAGCCGAAGGGGAAGTCGTCGTAATCGTCGCCTCCCTCGTCCTCGTCGCCTTCCGGCTCGGGAACGTAGTCGTCGGGGTCAATATAAGGAATGTCGGTGGGCTCGTCGAACTGCAAGTCCTTGGGCACGTCGATGGGTGCGAAGGTGCGGTCGTAGAATTCCTTGTACTCGTCGAAGCTGAAGGCCGTGCCCAGCAGCTTCAGGTTCTCGTCGCTGATGAGTAGCGTGCGAAGCCCGTCGAGTCGCTCGCGCATAAAGGCGTCGGCGTAGAGACGCTGGGCGTAGGCGTGGGCCTCGTCGAAGCTGAGGAAGCCGCGCACGCACATCATCGACAGACCTTGGTCGTCCAACACTTCGATTTCAAAGTTACGAACCATGTAGCTCGTGAAGTTGTAGCGCGCCATTTCGTAGAGCAACTGGTCCTCGTCGAGACTGTTGGTGGGGTAGGCTATCACGAAGTTGAAAGTGGAATAGCGGTCGTCCTTGAGCGTGTCAGGCGCGATGGAGTCGCCCGTCGCCGTGACGGTCTTGCGACGCTTCCAGATGTCGCTGCTGTCGTACTTGCTGTCGCTGAGCAGTCGTCCCTCCTTCACGCCCTTCACGATGTCGGCGGCCATCGTGGCGATTTCCTCCTTGCTGTACTTGCTGGTCAGCTCTTCCAACAGCGCGAGGAACTGCTTGCGGTCGCCGGAATACAGGCAACTCATGGCCTGCACAAACAGGATGCGGGCGCGGTGCGGCCCTTCGGCGAAGTCGCGGGTGTGCTCCTCGAAGTTGCGCGCCACCTGCCTGTACTCGCTGTTTTGGTAGGCCGTGTAGGTGGCGGCATAGAGCGAATCCTCCATGTGCTTGCCGTCGCGGGCAATCTGTTCGTAGCGTGGATTGGCCACCTTGACGGCGTTCTTGTCCGTGGGGAACGAATCGACGAGCAGGTGACGATAGTGGTCCGACAGTTCTTCGTCCTGCATGCG
>JABUUA010000094.1:0-1539 GCA_021443405.1 Bacteroidaceae bacterium | reverse complement strand
AGTTCGTGCTCTCGGTCGAGGATGACCACGCAGGCGGAGTAGGTGCGCTGGGCGTCCACGTATTTCTCTTGCTCCCAATAAATCTGCGAAAGACGCAGGAGCAGCACGGCCTTCGCAGTGCCGTTCTTGGTACTTTCCTCGGCTCCTTTCTCGTAGGCGCCTATGGCGTGGAGCGTGTCGTTCTGGGCGAGGTAGATGTTTCCTATGGCATAATAGACCTGGTCAAGGTAGTCTTTGTTCTTGTCGTTCTTGGCCATGCGCTGCAACTTCTTTATCATGCTCTTGCCTTTGCCTTTTGCGAGCACTTCGGTCTGCTTGATGCGCGCGTTGAATTGCAGCTCGTACGGCGGATTGCTGCGGATGACGCGCTGGAACGACTTATAGGCTTCCTGGTCGTTGCCCAGTTGCAGTTGCATCTGTCCCACGAGGAAGTTGAGGCGGGAGCGTTGCACCTTGTTCTTGGTGTGCTTGACGGTCTGCCGCACCAAGGGGATGGCCTCGGTCAGTTGGCCCGTGGCGATGTAGTAGGCCGCCTGCGTGCTGGTTCGCTCGCGGGCTCCTTCGGGCGTGATGCTGTCGCGCCGCATCTTGTCGAGCACGTCCTCGGCATCGTAGGGCCAGTTGAGGGCCACGTAGCAGCGTGCGAGCCAAGCCTTGGCCACACTCGCTACTTCGGGCTGCGTGGCGTAGAGGCGAAGGATGTAGTTGAACGTGGAAGCCGCCTCGATGAAGTCGCCCCGTCCGAACTGCGACTTGCCGAGCAACAACCACGCGTGGCGCAGATAGGGGTTGAATTCCTTGCGCTGCAAGTACTCTTTCTGCTGGGGCGTCTTCTTTTTGTTGCCGTTGGTCTGGGGGCGCTTCTTGATGCTGTGCAGCTTGATGGCCTTTTCGCTCTTGGTGATGGCCGTTTCGTACTGGCTCTTTCCTTGCGTCGCCGTGAG
The DNA here is from genome assembly GCA_021443405.1 of Bacteroidaceae bacterium. Taxonomy (GTDB): domain Bacteria; phylum Bacteroidota; class Bacteroidia; order Bacteroidales; family Bacteroidaceae; genus Physcousia. The sequence continues at coordinate 595 of JABUUA010000094.1, read as the reverse complement.
CTTGTTGGTCTGGATGTACATGGGCAGCAGGCGCGTGTAGTCGTCGATGTGCCCGCGCTGCTGGGCCTCGGCGGCCTCTTGATAGGCCAGTTGTCCGTTGTACATGGTGTTGAAGCGTGCCGTCATCGAGTGGTAGAAGCGCGTGGCGGGTGTGTTCTTCTTGGTGGAGCAGGCGGCGAGCAGCAGGCCCACGACCATCAGGAACCCTAAGCGTCTTAGGGTCCGCATCGTGTTCTGTGTGCTCGAGGCTCTTGTTGCCATACCTTATATATATAACGCGCGCGCGTTGATTTTATTGCCCACGACGCTCTCCCACGATGAGAAACACCTCGTCTTTCAGTGCTTCGGGCAGTTCCACGAAACGCAGTTGCAGACTGCGCACCCAGCCCGCCACCTCGTCGTCGCGCATGGTGTAGAGCACGTCGCGGAACTCGTCGGCCTCGGCTTCCGAGTAATCCTCGGGGCGTCGGCCGCGGAAACGGTCGAGTTCCTCGTCGTTGTAGTATTCTACTTGCTTGCTGATGGCCGCCAACAAACTCTCTTTCTCGCACACTTCGTGCTGGCCGCAGCATTCCATGTCCACGGGATTCACCTC
>JABUUA010000093.1 GCA_021443405.1 Bacteroidaceae bacterium | reverse complement strand
GCATCTTCTTGCCCAGTACCGTGCACACAATCATTTGGATATCCTTCGGGAACGAATAGTGCTCGTAATAATATTTATTCAGCCGCACCTTGTCCGGGTAGATGACCGTATCGTTATATTCCTCCGCCCACTGCTGCACCCGAGCCTGCCGTTCTTCGTCCGTCACCAGCGTACCGACCTCGCCATGCACTTTCAGTTGTTCCTCCACATAGGCACGAATCATCTCATCTTCCAAACGATATTTCAACGTGGCAGGGCCGGTAATGCCGGGTCGCAGTTGCAGCACCTTTCGGTCATCGCCCTGCAATTGGTCGGCATAGCCCGGGACATCGGGTCGCGGACCTACGAACGACATTTTGCCACGCAGTACATCCCACAATCCGGGCAGTTCGTCTATCTTGTAATGACGCAGTGTGGCCCCGAACGGCGTGATGCGACTGTCGCCTGCCACACTCACGGTTGAGCCGCTATGCCTCACCGTCATCGTGCGGAATTTGTGGCAGGCGAACAACTTTCCACCCTTGCCAACGCGCTGTTGCGTAAAGAAAGCAGGGCCTCCGGGCATCTTCACCTTAATCAATAGAGCGACGACAAGAAGCACCGGCCACAGCAACAACAGCCCGATGAGCGCGACGACTCTGTCAAATATCCATTTCAGTATCATATTGCAGTTGCTGATGATAAACGCTTTACGCAATAGCAATCCGTTCTTTATTCAAATACCCACATGCTCCGACCGCTGCAGACCATCGTTCTCCAAAGGTAGATTTTCCACAAAGAGGTCGCCGTTGGGCAAGGTCTTGATGATGCGCAGCGTAGAGACAGCCTCGGCACTCTTCATCGATGACACGTTGTCGGGCGAAATGGTCTGGAACACACGCAGACCCACCAACGCTGCAATGTCCATCGTTACCCTATTCATCATCTTTGCGATGCCCTTGCCCCGATGGTTCACGTCCACCATACGACCGATGAACGTCTTGCCCCAGAAGAACGAGCGCAAGAAGAAATAACCGACAATGTCGTCGCCATCCTTCACCACATAACCCAAAAACGACTTATAGCCTTGCAGTTTTCTAAGGCTCTTGACATCGAAGCCGTGCGGACGGAAATAGGTGAACGCCTCCTCGGGTTGCTGGGCGAAGAAATCGACCAACGCCAGCGTATCGCAAGCAGCTATCGGAACAATGTGATACGCCATCTGGGAGTCTGCATCTTTCCCTCCCGACGCATCGCAGTGGTCACCGAGGTAACGAGCCACTTCCTTCAGTGCTCCTCCATACCGCCACTGAAACAAGCATGAATTGACAACGTCCACCACATCCCAAAGGAAGGGCATCTTGTCCCGAATTATATGTGCAATCTCGTAAATCACGTAAACAAAAATCAGTGTGTAAACTAAAACGTCAGAATCGTTGCGTAATACTCCAGCAAGCACTTACGCACGAAGCTCTGCTCATAGCGGCTGGCTATCATTTCACGGGCATTCGCCGCACAACGACTGCGGAAGGCTTCATCGACCACCATACGCTTCATCGCCCCATAGAGCGCATCCGCATCCCGCGGCGGTACAATGGTGCCATTCTTTCCCTCTACAATAATCTCGTTAGCGCCGTTGATATCCGTGACAATCTGCGGGAGCCCCATAGCCCCCGCCTCTATCACTACGTTGGGGAAGCCCTCACGATACGATGCCAAGACCGCGACATCCGAGGCAGCGAACCATGGACGAACATCACGTTGCGCCCCCACCGCCACGATGGCCGGGTGCTCTTCTATCTGTGAGAGGGTCTCAGAACGCAAAGGGTCCAGTTCTTTTTCCTCGGGACCCACCAGCAACAAACGCGTCTCAGCATGCTCGGCATGCAACCGAACAAAAGCCTCCACCAGTTCGTTGATACCCTTGTCGCCCACCAATCGGCCCACAGCGACAAAGGTGATGACCGACGGCAAATCGGCCAGAGGTGCTTTGTCAATGGCTGCAGCAGGAGAAAATCGCTCCAAGTCGATGCCTCTCACATTGCCATAGCCCAACACTTGCAAGGGTTTCTTCGTGACGCCGTTGCACAATAAGTCGCGTCTTACGCCTTCGCCTTCGGGGATGATGTGCGTGGCGCAAGCACACGTAAGCCAATCCGTGAACTTCAGCACCTGCCGCTTCAGTCCCGTCGCCGTTGGGAAAACCAAGCCGGTGAACGTATGCAGTCGTACCGGGACGCGCGCCAACCACGCTGCCATCATGCACAACAATCCAGCCTTGGGCGTCATGGAATGCACCATACGCGGTCGCTCACTTCGGAAAACACGGTACAAACGCCATAGCGACAGCAAGTCCTTCGCGGGCGAAATATGCCGTTCCATGGGCACCTTGATGCACTGCACCCCGGGCAAGTCGCGCTTCAGCACGTTCCATTCCGGGCCCTCCGATGACAGGAGCACCACCTCGTACTTTGCTTGCAATTCAGGCACCAATCCCCTGACAAATGCATCGAGAGACATCGGCACCGTCGTGGCACGTATTATTTTGGTCGGCATATTTAATTCTTAACCTGGTCGTCACCCCACACATTCCCTATAAACCTCGAGGTATTGCTCCACCGTCTTAGCTATATCATACTGCATGGCTTTGGCCTGGCACTTACGGGCAACTTCCTGTCGATAGGTTGTATCTGCCTCAAGTTGCTTGATGGCGTCAGCAAATCCCTGGGCATCCTCGTGGCCGAACAATACGCCGTGGTCTGCCACAATCTCACGGAGTCCGTCCACATCATCGGCCAAGAAGGGCTTCCCACTGGCCATCCCCTCAAGCGACGACAGCGACAATCCCTCGAAATGGCTGCACATCACCACATAATCACTCGCAGCAAGCACCTCGGGGACATCGCTCCGAAGTCCTAACAAATGAACTCTATTCTGCAGACCAAGAGCCGCAATAAGTCCCTCATACTCCTCTCTGCGTTCCCCATCGCCCACAAGGCAAAGATGAAACTCGTCAGGAAGAAACCGCATGGCACGGATAAGGGTCGGCTGATCCTTCTGGTAACGGAAGCCCGCCACATTCGTGATAATCTTATGGCCAAGGCTCCGAACATCCTGCGCCGCCGTTGCATGCGCGTACCTTTCGAAGTCTATGCCATTATAGATGGTACACACATTGTCGCCCTGGGCCTCACCCACATGGGCACGATGATTGGTCTCAGCCTGATCACTGATACATACCACCTTCTTGTATCGGCGGAACATCCATCGGTCCAGCGGAGCATACCACGTCCAACCGCGTCGGCGGTTGGACGTGTTATGCTCGGTGGTGCACGGCACCACCGAGCATAACACGCTGCACAACGCAACGAACAACTGTGGAGCCGTATTGTGCGCATGCACTATATCGTAACCGCCCTTTCTTATTAATCTCCAGAGACAGTATAAATTCTTGGGGCTATACACCCTATCCACACCATTCACAAACGAATATATCTTCACCCCCGCTTCTTCCAATTGCTCATAAAACGGAGTTCGGGTCCCATCAAAGGTGCACAACTCCACCTCAAGTCCCCGTGCCTTCATGCGCGGCAACAAGTCCACCATCAGTTTCTCCGCCCCACCCGTTCGCAAGGAGGTTATCACATGCAATATCTTCATCTTCCCGCTCTCCTTTTATCGTAAAGATGCATAAGCCACCCTATCGGCGCTAACAATTTCCCCCATGAAGCAATTCCCACACCGCGCCTACTTGCACAAAACGAGAAACGCCAATAATTGATGGCAGCCTTCAGCTTTTGCTTGAAAGGAACCGTTAAATCAAACAATTCTGAATAGGTCATCATGGAGGCTATAGGACTCTTCATGCGAATGTTGACAATAGTAGACGTCAACCCTCCTGCGAGATAATCCCGAGAATAGATGACGTCGGGTATAAGGTAAAGTTTGTAATGTTGAGCAATACGATTCCACACTAGCACTTCGGGACAAAACCTTTCGTTCTTTATTTCAGGGAAAGGGAACTCTGCTAAAACGGATGTTCTGAAGACCTCCATCATATCGCCAGTAATGCCCACTTGGTATCTCATTTCTACTGAGGAAAGCGCTACTGGCTGCGACACCACAGGGTTCCCAATCACCGTTCCATCGTGGTGTGCCATATACCCACAGATGCCGCCAATGGTCGGGTCCTCAAGACAGGCAATATATTTCAGCAACGTTTCCACCGCAATGGCGGGCAGACGATCGTCGCTATCAAGAATCCAAAACAATTGCCCTTTAGCTTCCTTAACGCCCAAATTTATAGCCGTATGCTTTCCCCCATTCGTTTTTTTTAGATATCGAACAGAGATTATATGTTCTTCAATGAAGCCCCGTACCACCTCCTCCGTATGGTCGGCAGAGCCGTCATCCACCACCAACCATTCAAAGTCCTTGTTCGTCTGGGCACACAGGCTTGCATACACCTGAGAAAGCAATGAGGCTCGATTATAGGTAGGTGTGAAAATGGTTAACAACATTTCCATGTACGTATGGGTGTTAGTCCCATTGGCAACCAATCGCTTACAGAAATACCAAGAACGTATAGATGATTTGGGCGCGAATATGTGCGCCGACAATCATACGGTAAACAAAAGTCCGGTTTTGCTTACACTTCACACACGATACCGCTACTTGGTTTTCTTCTTGCTGACGGAATTCTAACGCAATTTTGAGTGAAATAGAAAGACCAAGGGGCATCATGACTTCATCCAGAGGACAAAAAAATGTTCTACAGTGCTCCAGCACAAGTCATGCGTATGATTTTGATGATTCATTTAGACAAAAAGGTCAACTCGTCCAGACGAATGTGTGGATTCAACGGGTTGTTTGTGTCGATTTTACTGGCCCTTCTCGACGATTTCTCACTATGATTTTTCACAAACATCTCATTATCAACTAACCTTCCATTCTCACCAACATCACACAAATGGTGGTGACCTGAAACAAATTCAATTTCACAGTCTCTTTAAGCGGTCATGGTTCTGACATTTTGTCAACATGAATCTTTGCTCCGTTTAAGATTATTGAAGTTTGTGTGTATGTAAATCAATAATAAGAATATTCTCCGAGGCGGGCGTCATATTTGAAATTAAGGCGATTCTCTTGACATTATTTACCTAGAAAGGATTTGCGGTATACGGCACTATCGCGCCGTCCTCCTATCATAGAAACGGGTGAAGATGAGAAGAAATGGGTCAAATATGTAGAAGAGATTTGAGACAGACAAAAACCAAATTATGCGTTCATACTTGTTTTTGGTTTTGCTTCCTGCCAATTGGAAATGAGTGCTTTTACGAAGAAAACGCCAGCGCTCCATTCGTTCTCCAACCGACATCGGTGAATCAGCATGATAACCTGTTGTAACAAAAGATGCACCTTCCACACACATCATGTGATTGAAGAGTACCGGCAGGTGTGTTAGTTTTTCTGGGTCTAATCGTGAAAGACAATGCTGAAACACTTCTTCTGCTTTCATCATCCACTCTAAGTTTACATTATACTTGTGGATTGTGCTGATTGATCCAGGATTATTAACATACACATACCCTTGGTAATCAATATTGACAGCAGACTGTATATGCGTCATAAACTCATAAAGAAATAATTCATCCTCATGATTGACATTCTTAAATCGAAAACGAATATTGTTCTGCTCTATCAATTCTCGTTTAAAAAGACATCTCCATAATCCACCAATCCAATGAGTATGTGGCTGTCGTTCCCGCAATTCACTCAAATTATCGGCGACAACACGTTGCAACACTGCCTTTTTACGAAGAATCTGTTGAAAAGTTGCGGTTCTGTTACTTTTTAGTAGCCCCGACACTACAAAATCTCTTCCTTGCGCCTCATAATACATCGTTTCAAGCATTTCGGGAAAGGAATAGTCATCGCAGTCATGAAAAAAAACATACTCGCCTTTGGCCACATCAAGGCCGGCGTTGCGCGCCGATGAAACACCCCCATTTGGTTTATCTATCACCACAATACGTTCGTCTTTTGTCGCCCACTGCTGGAGCATAGTGAGCGAATTATCGCTACTTCCATCATTCACGAAAATAAATTCTGTATTGTGAAGGGTTTGGTTAAGGAGGGAATCCATAATGTCAACGAGGTAGCGCTCAGCATTATATGTGGGCACAACGACGGACACAAGTACCCCCCCACCTAATAGGTTGATTATATTGAATATATAAAATT
>JABUUA010000092.1:11896-18134 GCA_021443405.1 Bacteroidaceae bacterium | reverse complement strand
TAACGACTTGTAAAAATTGGACATTCAAAAAGTTGTCCGAAACGAAAAACTTCGCTCTGAGAAGCGAAGCGTGCGGTTGTCCGAAAAGGAAAATGTAAGAAAACTTGATAGCGCGACCTTATTCCGACTTCAGGCGCTCCAGTTTGTAGTCGTAGGAGTGCCGGCCTTCGGCTCGGAAGTCGGCGTGGTAACGCTCCAACACGTGCTGGTAAACGGTCTCGAACTGCGGGATGAAAAGGTCGTCTTTCCGTTCCAAATGTCCGATGATTTCCCGAGCCAGCGTCGTAATCATCGCGAGGTTGGTGGGCCCTTTACTGAAACTTGTGCCGCGAATGGAGCCTGGCGAAACGTTGAGAATGCGGTTGCTGGTGCCGGCTTTCTCCAGTTCCACGTTGACGCTCTCGATGAAAATCTTCAGCGCCGCCTTGGTGGCGCCGTAAACGGCAAAGAAGGGCGAACTCATGAAACCGGCGATGCTGACCATCACGCCGCAGTAAAAATCGTCGCGCGACTCCATCAGTGGGTAGTAACGCTTGAGGATGCGCAGGGCCGCGACGGTGTTTACTTGGAACGACGTCGTGATGTGTTCCTCCGTCACATCGCGGAAGAGGGCCAGTTTGCCGAAGCCTGCGGTGATGACGAGCGTGTCGATGTCGGTCACGCGGTCCAGCACGCTGTAGTCGTCACTGGCGAGGTCGAGCAGCAGGCTCTCCATGCCGGGCAGCAGATGTTCGGGCGCCACCGGCGCCTTGTCCACCACCGTCACCCGCTCCATACCGGCGCGCTGGGCCAGTTCCCGCGCTATGGCCAACCCTATGCCGTTGGCGCCGCCCACTACCAATGCTTTCTTCATCGCTGTTTCCTTGGGTATTTCATCAATAGTTCGACTTCCACGCCCGCGGCATGAACAGGAACATCACCGTGAATATCTCGAGACGACCGACCAACATATAGAAGCTCATCAGCCACTTGCCGGGGTCGGGGAGTTGTGCAAACGAGGAGTCGGGGCCGAAACATCCCGTTCCCGGGCCCACGTTGCTCAGACTGCTGATGCAGCAACCTATGGCGCTGTCCACATCGACGCCCACGTGCGTGAAGGCCAGGATGCCGACGATGGACAACATCACATACATTAATATATATACGATGGCGCGGCGGATGCGAGGCTCCGAAACCACCTGTCCGCTCACACGCACCGCCAACACGGCGCGGGGATGCAGGTGCAGTTGGAACTCCTTCAGCACGCACTTCACATAGATGAGCATGCGCACCACCTTGATGCCGCCCGCCGTCGAACCGGCACAACCGCCCACCGCCATCAGTAACACCGTGGGCATCCAGTAGGCGCCGCCCCAGCCCACGTAGTCGAAATACTGACCTTGGAAGCCGCCGCTGCTGATGACCGTGGACACATGGAAGACGGAGGCGCGCAACACGTCGGGTCCTTCGGTCGGCAGCAGCGCGCCGGGATTGTGGTGGTAGTGCGGGGCAAAGCGGAACAACAAGCAGTACATGGCCACGGCTCCTAAGGCCACCCACAGGAACGTCTGCATTTCTTCGTTGCGGGTGAACACCTTGGACCGACCGATGCTAAGGAAGTAGAAGAGCGAGAAATTGATGGAGGCAATCAGCATGAACGCCGCTCCCACATACTCGACATAGGCCGACTGATAGAAGCCCAGCGAGGCTTGGTGGGTGCTGAAACCGCCCGTGGCGAGCGTGGTCATGGCATGATTGGCCGCATCGAACAGATTCATCGGCCCAGCCCAGTAGAAGCCCATGCACACACACGTGAGCAACACGTAGATGCTGAGCAGACGTCGGGCCGTGGCTCCTATCTTAGGAGTGAGGCGGTCGAGGCTGATGCCGGTCATCTCGGCCTGGAACATATTCGAGTTCTTCATGTCGCCCGACGGAATCAGGGCAAACGAAAGCACCACGATGCCCAGACCTCCCATCCACTGCATCACGCTGCGCCAGAACAGAAGTCCGTGGGGCATGTCGTCGATGTGGTTCAGAATGGTGGCGCCCGTGGTGGTGAATCCGCTCATGGTCTCGAACACGGCGTCGGTGACGCTCAGCCGAACGTTCTCGGTGAGCACGAAGGGCAGGCAGCCGAATACGGAGAACACCACCCACGTGAGCGCGACAATCACGATGCTGTCGCCGCGCGAGAGGGAGTTGACGACGCGCCGTTGCAACTTGCCCCACAGCAGCAGTCCGCTACCGGTGAGGCCCGCCGCCACCGTGGCAATGGCGAACGATTGCCAATCCTGGTCGCCGACCGCCCGATGGTAATAGAGCGCTACGCCCGTGGTCACCAGCAGAAACAGTGACTCCATCAGCAGCAACATTCCGAAGATTGACTTTTTCATGACTCTTTCCTAAGGAGGTTCTAATAACTTACACTGCACGGAATGCCCAGCGCCTCCACGCGTCGGCCGATGGCGTCGAGCACCTCGCGCGATGCTTTGCGCAGTCCTTGCACGGGGGTCTCGCGGTCGATGGTGTAAATCATCACCTGACGGGGACCGATGGTTCGCAGCGCCTCGAGCCAGGGACCGAGGTAGGCCTCGCCGGTGTTGTCCACGCTCTGCCCGTCGGCCTCGCCCGTCATCAGCATCGTCTGCACGATGACGTTCGGCGCCATCTGCCGGAGTGCCTCCACAATGTCGGTCACGCAATAACGACCAGCGGGGCGGTCGATGCGACGGATGTAGTCGTCGTTCACCGTGTCCAGTTTCATGATGGGGTTGTCCACGCGGCTCAGCGCCTCACGCACCTCGGGCCGACCGACCTGCGTACTGTTCGAGAGCACCGAAATCTTGGCTTCGGGGCAGAGTTCGTCGCGCAGGGCTCGCACGTCGTCCACGATGGCGGGGAACTGCGGGTGCAGGGTAGGCTCGCCGTTTCCGGCGAAGGTCAGCACGTCGGGGCGCGTTCCTTCCTCGCGCATCGCCAATAGTTTTTCCCGAAGTCGCTGCGCCACCTCCTCTCGGGTGGGCAGGGGCTGACGGGCACGGCGCTCGGCGTTCAGGCCGCACTCGCAGTAGAGGCAGTCGAACGAGCACCATTTCCCGTCGCCGGGAAGCAGATTGATGCCCAGCGAAATGCCCAGACGTCGGCTTCGGATAGGGCCGAACACGGGCGAAGGATAGACGATTGTGCTCATAATTTCGCCACAAAGTTACTAAAAAAAGGGCACAAACCCACAACTTTTTCGTAACTTTGGGTGTTATGAAGCGCTTCCTCCTCGTTTTCCTCTCCTGCGTGTGCATCTCTCATGCACGGGGACAATCGTGGATGACGTGGGAGGCTTTTGTGGCTGAAATCCACGACGACGAGTGGGCCGAGGCGCAGGGATGGACCGAACACATGGAGGAACTGGAGGCGCTTCACCAGCAACCTATCAACGTGAATACGGCCTCGATGCAGCAACTGTGCGCACTTCCGTTCATCGACGAAGCGCAGGCCGACGACATTCTCGCCTACATACTGCTCAACGACGGGATGCGTTCGCTCAGCGAACTATCGGGCATCGCTTCCATCGACCGCACCACGCGGCGCTATTTGTCCCTTTTTCTCACTGCCGAACCGGCCCCGAACGGTCGTCGCGACTCGCTGTCGCTCAAACGTCTCTGGCAGCGTGGCCGCCACGAACTGCGCACGCGTCTCGATGTGCCGCTCTACTACCGTCGCGGCTACTGCACGCCTGTGAGCCAGGGCGGCTATGCGGGTTCACCTCTTCTTCACCGCGTGCAATACCGCTTCTCCAGTTGCGACCACTTGCAGGTGGGCTTGCAGGCTGAGAAAGACCCGGGCGAGTCGTTCCGCCCGCGCGGTTGGGACCACTATGGGGCTCACCTCGCGCTCTACGACGTGGGCCCGGTCGCCACCGCCATCGTGGGCGACTATCGCCTCAGTTTCGGGCAGGGACTCGTCATCAACAGCGGGCTCACGATGGGTAAGATGCTGGCGTCGCGCTCGATGTTCAGCGTGCGGCCGAGCACAGGTTTCGACGAGGACCGGTATTTCCACGGCGCGGTGATTTCGATGTGCGCACGTGAGGGCTTACACGTTACTATGTTTGAGTCCACACGTGCGCACGACGCGACGCTCACGTCGGCAGGAGATGTCGCCACCCTCGTGACGGGTGGCTACCACCGTACGCAGACCGAGACGGACAAGCGCCACAATATGTGCGCGACCACCGTGGGCGGCAATGTGAATTGGCTGAAGGGCCACTGGCAGCTGGGCGCATCGGGTTACTGGCAGCATACGAGCCGAACGCTCAGTCCCGGCGACGAACTGTACCGACGCTTCTATCCGCGTGGGCGCGACTTCGGCGTGGCGGGCGCCTACTACGGCTACGCCACGCGCTGGTTCCAACTGCACGGCGAGACGGCCTTCAGCACGGAGCAACGGGGCGTCGCCACCATCAACTGCGCGACCATTCCACTGCCTGGCGACTGGACGCTGAGCCTGTCGCAACGCTACTACAGCCGTCAGTATTATTCTTTCCACGCCTCGGCCTTGTGCGACAATACACTGGTGCAGAACGAAAACGGACTGTTGCTGCGGGCCGACGGCCGCCTGACCGATGCGCTGGAACTGCTGGCCTACGCCGACGTGTTCCGCAATCCGTGGCCTCGTTACGGGCTCACGCGCAGCACCAACGGGCAGGAAGTACTCATGCAGCCTACTTTCACACTGCGGCGCGGCTGCCAAATCACGGCGCGCTATCAGTGGAAACACAAGGCCGTGGCGGCGGGAATGCTCCACACCCACCGCCTGCGACTGGCCTATCGTCAGGCCGTGGGCACCGCATGGACGCTGACCACCACGGGTCAGCTCAACGCTTCGGAACGTAAGGTCGGCTTTGGCGTTTGGCAGGGTGTGGCGTGGCAATCGACGGGTCGTCAGGTATTACAACTGCAATCGCTGGCCTGTTACTTCCGGACGCCCACATATCAGCACCGCATCTATGCCTACGAACCGACGGTAACAGGGGCGTTCGGGCAGATGGCGCTGAGCGGCCACGGCGTGCGCGGCGCCCTCGCCGTCCGCTGCCGACTGTGGCACGAGCGCCTAATCCTCGAGGCGAAATACGGCATGACGCGTTACTTCGACCGCTCGGCGCAAGGCTCCGGCATGCAGGCCATCAGCAGCCCGTGGCGCAACGACCTGCAATTTCAAGCAAAATTTTGCTGGTGACCATCCCTTCCCTCGCGCGCGTATAAGATATTATTTTACCTATATTCCTATATTTATGCAATGCCATGAAAGCCAACGCCTTCTTGCATTGCGGTGTAGAAATGCTGGAAAAACCTTCGGTTCACGCGTGCGTACGCGCGAAAAATAATTATGGTTTATGCGTTATTTTGCGGGTAAGTCTCGTCGGGTACGCTGGCGAAACGGAGGGGAACCTATTAGCACAGCATCAACTCTTCAAACATATCAATCCAATTTTGCATTATCTTATCTATGCTATAATCCTGAGAATACAGTTTAGATTCCACACCCATCCTTTGGCGTAGTTCCTCGTCTGATATGAGTGTAGAGATTCTATCTGCCATAGTCTGGACGTCTCCTACCTTGTCCACGATAAAACCATTTTTACCTTCTGTCACAAGTTCTGCAGGCCCCGAAGGACAATCGAACGTAACAATGGGCAGACCACAAATCATGGCTTCGCATATGGTCAACGAGAAGCCCTCATAACGTGAACTTAAAACATAGATGCTACTATTAAGGAGCACAGCCGGAACATCGTCCGCCCTGCCCATAACCTTTGCTGTTTTCAGCCCAAGGCGTTTTATCTGCCGAACATACGGCTCTGCATCGCCGCCACCATAAATACGCAACTGCCAATCAGGATGTCGCTTCTCAATCAGTTGCCAACACTCTATAAGGATATCAAAACCTTTTTGGTGATCCATCCTACCTACTGCCACGACAGTTTTGTTCTTGCAATCCGACACCTTATCGGTTGTTATTGTATGAGGGTTATATATCTGTTTGACCTTGCTTGTGTGCCATCTTTTTTCATCAGCCTTTGTAAGCACGACAATCCTATCGTATCTTTTTGCCATCCTTACCATACGCCAAGTCTTTATACCCCCTATGATTGTCGTCTTTAACCATCCGCAGCCATTTGACATCCAATGTTTGTTGATATCATGTAAATGATAATGCCAAAGTATACCAAAAAATAAATTAAAAGTATACCATTTAGGTT
>JABUUA010000092.1:6916-9861 GCA_021443405.1 Bacteroidaceae bacterium | reverse complement strand
ACTATGATGTGCCCATGGCGTACGTTTTCTGTCAAGAGAATGTGCATACAAAAGGACGAATCACTTATTATCCCATCTACATGATAACGTTCCTTGAAAAGGGGCTGACAGAAGAGACGGTGTTCAAGTTTGATTTGACAGGTCTTGACGCTGCACGTTCATCCCAAATCGTCCGTTAGGCAGGCCGATTGCAACACATCCGAACATATTGCTCAGACGTACCTCTACAATCATTTTAAGTTCAGAATTTGTAAACTGCTTGCAAAAATACGCATTAAACCCAAATCGTTCATTAGGCTTCGTCTTGATTTCGGAGCTATGGTGCGGGCACTTTGGCGCCTGGATAAGGGAGCGATGGGGTTCCATCGTGACCGCAGAGAGGCGCAAAAGGGACAAGCCAGAGCCTGAAAGTATGCGAAGAGACCGCAGGGCGGTCTAATGACCGATTTGGGTTAAATTTAATATTTCGGCAATTTACAGGCACTTTGTTGTTGTCGTGGTGATATGAAGTTCAGGAAACCGACTGGGGGGAATGGGCTCTCAGTTGTTTTCGAGAGCCCATTCATACACTGGCTGTATCTTTATCTTTTTCCCATTCCCATCAAACTCCTCATAATGATGGTCGGTCAGCAGAAGCAGATGGTCGCACCCCGTCCTCTCTGACGCGCGCAGCAGACCGCCTACCTCTCGTTTGCGGGTCTTCTCGTTGCTGATGTCGTAAGACACTTGTATGCATTGCAACACCCTGTTCCCCGCGCAGACCAAAAAGTCACATTCGCCATAGCGCTCATGGAAGTAACAAACATCCGTCCCGTCCATCTTGCACCGGCGGACGAGATGGTTCAGCACCAACGTTTCCAGTCTCCAGCCAAGATTGTCTCCCGCAAAAGCATCCTCGCGCTGATTCATCAGCGCAACATCCACAGCATACACTTTCTCCTGTACGGCACGCAACTTACTTTTTGCAGAGTACTTCTTCACGCCTATGAGCACGTAGGCTTGCTTTAGATAGTTGATGTAGTTCGTTACGGTGTGTATCGACTTGAAGCTGAAAGCTTCGGCAAGAGCCTTTGCTGTCACAATCGTGGGCGACACGTTCAGCAGATGGTTAGCCAAAGCTTCAAAACCAGCCTTGTAGCTGATGTTGTATCGCTGCTCGATGTCACGTTTCAGTATGTTGTCCACAAGATTGCTTACATACTGCTTCCGGTTCTTTATCTGCATGAGCTCGGGAAAACCGCCTTGCTCCATAAAGTCATCGAAAGCCGCACGGCGCACTCCGATTTTCTCAGTTGTCCGCGTAGCAACGTCCACCCCCTTCATCTCGCAATACTCCGCGAAGGAGAAAGGGTAGAGCGACACTTCGCTGCTCCGACCCGTCAGATGCGTCGCCAAATCGCTGCTAAGTAATTTTGCGTTGCTGCCAGTCAGTAGGACATGTATTTTCTGACGAAGAAGCCTGTTGACGAACAAGGGCCATGCCTCCACATCCTGAATTTCATCCAGAAAGATGTATTTGAACGAGCCGTATATCTTATACAGCACTTCAAGCATGTCGTTCAACTGCGCTGTGGAAATGCCGGACAGACGTTCGTCGTCGAAGTCGATATAAGCAAAGGGCTCACCAATGTGGTGCAGCGTCTGGAAACATAAAGTTGACTTTCCGCTGCGTCGCACACCGATGACGACCTGTGCTTGGGGGCTCGCAAGGTCGATGAGCGCTTCTTCTTTACGGGAGCATAGCGTTTCCTCCGATTTGCTCAACAACTCACCCTTCTGTTCAAGAAGAATGGTTTCCAAGTCTCGTTTACTGATAATTGTCTGTTCCATGGGCACAAAGATATACATAATTCTTGTAACAAACGCACTATTTTACTATTTTTCTGCTTCTCCAACGCACTATTTTACCATTTTTACACCTCTCCCAACGCACTATTTTACCATTTTTGCACCTCTCCCAACGCACTATTTTACTGTTCTGTCGTAATCCGAATCGGTCGTTAGGCAAACCAGAGGCTGAAAGCATGCGAAGAGGCCGTAGGACGATCGAATGACCGATTTGATTTCAAGTTTGATTTGACCAGATCTTGATGCTGCTATCTTCGACCAGTCTCTCAACAAATGCCAAGTGCTTCTATAAGTCCATAGACAGTTGTGGATGGGTTCGAATATGCGTCAAGTGTTTTTGCTCTTTCCACAGCAATGACTACATTCTGTAACAGCACTTGCTTCATGCCAGGCTCAATAAGACCTTTGTGATATGACGGAACAAATGACACCAACTTTTCCACACATTCCTTGCTTGTCATTTCACTCTTCTGCTCGGCATAGTGGAACAGTAGCCATAGTTCCAGACAAGGATTTGAACATAAAAGAGTAGCACCAGGGATTTTCTTCAGTCGGCCAAGCATTGTCGGCACATCGAGGTCGTACATGAGAAATGTGCGGTCATTCTTTGTGCAGACATAGGCTGCCTTGATACGGGTTACCAAAGCTGCTGTGATATTCAGAAGTGTTCTCTTTGTGATGATATGTATTGGCGCGCGATAATGCGCTCTCAATATGCCGACATACGCCTCCTCCGTTTCGCCCTCACAGAAGACAAAGTAGTTCGGACGCATGGTCTTTCCCTTTGATACACGTTGTTTTCTTGCCATACTTCCTTAATCGTTTTGGTTAAGAATGTAAGGAAGTGCATCAAAGCGACCCTGTAAGTATGCTTTCTCCAAATCCATCGTGTCACGGAAATCCTTATAGTCATACAGGGAATAAAGGTCAGAACTGCCATCTCTGCGCTTGTTGACGAAGCACACTTGGTCGCGACGGATGCGGTGCATATTCAACAAGTGAGTATTATGGGTGGTGTAGAGCAACTGGGCATTTTCGCTTTTATGGAACATGTCAATGATAAACTCTACAAGTTTCGTATGGAGACTCGACTCTAT
>JABUUA010000092.1:0-6060 GCA_021443405.1 Bacteroidaceae bacterium | reverse complement strand
AAATCATTTTAAGTTCAATATTTGTAAACTGCTTGCAAAAATACAAATTTAATTTATTATTTCGGCAATTTACAGGTACTTTTTTGCGATCGGTGGTGATATGGCAAGTCCCTCTCGCGCATACACTTATTTATGCACGCGAGCGCGGCCGCGCGAGCGGGCGACGCAAAAAAAATGAGAAAAAGTGAAAAAAAGTTGGGCCAAGTGTTCGTATTACGGAAAAAAGTAGTACCTTTGTAGCGCAATACCATGCCCGGCGACGGGATGGATTGTGTGGTGACGACGTATTAGAAACTTTATAATAGTGGTAAATCTAACAGAAAAATATTGTAAAATGAAGCAAATGTATCTGCAAGAAACTTGCGGGAGGCGGGCCTATGTGGCTCCGCATACGCATCTGCATGGGTTAGGTGTGAGTAGTATGATGGCGCAAAGTAACCTTCAGAATACGAACGCAACCATCGACCAGACCAGCAACGGTGGAACAGTCAACTCTGGCAACTCGGGCCTTTCGTGGACCGACGCTTCGCTCAACGCGACAAACACCGACTTCACAACAAACTAAAATTGAAAAAGCGTATGAAGAAATATACCATGTTGCTTTCGGCACTGGCAGTGGCCGGAGCATTCACCAGCTGTAGCGAGGACGTGATAGAGCCCGACAACAACGGCGGCGCCGCCAACGAGTCGGCAGAACTCATCAAGTTCGGCATCAGCAAAAATTCAACTCGTACTCACTACGCTGATGATAATGACCTTCAGATGCACTGGAACGCGGAAGATGGAATAACAGTCTGGTGTGAGGACACTTATTCTGACGAGACAAAACAAACCTTGCGTAAAGAAGGATACTATGAAACGACGGGTGAAGGCAAGACCTCTGCTATCGTGAATAAGGCGGACCCTCTCTACTGGGGTAAGAAAGCTTCGTACCAGTTCTACGCCGGTAGCACAGGTAACCCCAACACACGAATCTCCGACCAGTACGGACGTATTTGGGGGAACAACATCGCTCAGATGAAGAAAAAAGAGGGGACAATCAACACTGTGACCTGCCGTTACGACTTGGACCAGATGNCCCGTATTTCACTGATTTTCAGCATCTGTCTTTTATTCTTCGACCGCAGCCTGCGCGGCGGCCAATCTCGCGATGGGAACGCGGAAGGGAGAACATGACGCGTAGTTCATACCGACCTTTGCACAGAACTTAACTGAGCTGGGCTCACCACCGTGTTCACCGCAGATGCCGGTGCGCATGCCGGGACGTACTGAACGACCCTTGGCGACAGCCATTTCAATCAGTTGGCCGACACCATTCTGGTCCAGAACGGCGAAGGGATCTGCCTTCAGAATCTTCTTCTCGAGATATACGGGCACGAACGATGCAATATCGTCACGGCTGTAACCGAAGGTCATCTGAGTCAGGTCGTTAGTACCAAATGAGAAGTACTCGGCCTCCGTAGCAATGCGGTCTGCGGTAAGAGCGGCACGAGGAATTTCAATCATTGTACCAATCTCGAAGTCCACACGAACGCCGTACTCTGCGAATACTTCCTCGGCGGTCTTCTTGATGATTTCCTTCTGTTGCTTCAACTCGTAGAGGATACCAATCAGAGGAACCATGATTTCGGGACAGGGATTCTTACCTTCGAGCTTCAGTTCACATGCAGCCGACAAAATGGCGCGGGTCTGCATAGCGGTAATCTCGGGGAAGGTGATACCCAGACGGCAACCGCGGTGACCGAGCATGGGGTTGTTCTCTGCCAACTGCTCAACGCGACGCTTGATAGTAGCTACGTCAACACCCATCTCCTTAGCCATGGTCTCCTGACCAGCCTTATCGTGGGGAACGAACTCATGCAATGGAGGATCGAGCAGACGAATGTTCACGTGCAGACCGTCCATAGCATCGAGGATGCCCTTGAAGTCTGACTTCTGATAAGGCAGCAACTTTGCCAAAGCCTTCTCGCGACCTTCAACGGTATCGCTCAGAATCATCTCACGCATAGCGATAATCTTCTGGTCGTCGAAGAACATGTGCTCCGTACGCGTCAGGCCGATACCCTTGGCTCCGAACTCGCGCGCAACGCGGGCATCGTGGGGAGTATCTGCATTGGTGCGCACTTCCATCTTGGTGTACTTGTCGCACAAATCCATCAACTCCTTGAAGTCGCCCGACAATTCTGCGGCCTTGGTGGGAACCTCGCCAGCATAAACCTGACCGGTCGTACCGTTGAGTGAGATATAGTCACCTTCCTTATAGACAACGCCGTCGATTTCAACGGTCTTCGACTTATAGTCAACGTTGATTGAACCTGCGCCTGAAACACAGCACTTACCCATACCACGGGCCACAACTGCGGCGTGAGAGGTCATACCGCCACGAGCCGTGAGGATACCCTCGGCTGCAGACATACCGGCGAGGTCCTCGGGAGAGGTCTCGATACGAACCATGATTACCTTGTGACCGTTCTCGTGCCACTCCTGGGCGTCGTCGGCGTGGAAGACAATCTGGCCACAAGCTGCACCGGGAGATGCGGGCAGACCCTGCGTGATAACCTTAGCCTTTGACAAAGCCAACTTATCGAATACGGGGTGCAACAGTTCGTCGAGTTTCTGAGGCTCGCAACGCAGCAGAGCGGTCTTCTCGTCGATCATGCCCTCGTGCAACAAGTCCATGGCAATCTTCACCATAGCCGTACCGGTGCGCTTACCGTTACGCGTCTGCAAGAACCAGAGCTTTCCTTCCTGAACGGTGAACTCCATGTCCTGCATGTCGTGATAGTGGTGCTCCAACTTATCCTGCAGTTGGTCCAGTTCCTTATACAGTTCAGGCATGGCCTCCTCCATTGAGGGATACTTAGCTACGCGCTCCTCCTCAGAGATGCCGGCACGCTCAGCCCAACGCTGTGAGCCAATCTTGGTAATCTGCTGAGGTGTGCGGATACCGGCAACTACGTCCTCACCCTGGGCATTAATGAGATATTCGCCATTGAACAGGTTCTCGCCATTACCAGCATCGCGGCTGAAGCAAACACCCGTGGCCGAAGTATCGCCCATGTTACCGAATACCATGGCCATCACTGATACGGCCGTACCCCACTCGTCGGGAATGCCTTCCATCTTACGATAGAGGATGGCGCGCTCGTTCATCCAAGAACGGAACACAGCACAAATAGCGCCCCACAACTGCTCCATGGGGTCGTTGGGGAAGTCGCAACCGGTCTGCTCCTTGATGGCGGCCTTGAAGAGAGCCACCAGTTTCTTCAAGCTCTCAACGCTGAGGTCTTTATCCAGCTCGACTCCCTGCTCTTCCTTCACCTTTTCAATAATGGCTTCGAAGGGGTCGATATCTTCTTTGTTCACTGGCTTCATACCGAGAACCACGTCGCCATACATCTGTACGAAGCGACGGTAGCTATCATATACGAAGTGAGGATTGCCCGTCTTGGCAACCATGCCCTCAGCCACCTCGTCGTTCAAACCGAGGTTGAGGATGGTGTCCATCATACCTGGCATAGAGGCACGTGCGCCCGAACGAACGCTGACGAGCAGAGGATTCTTCACATCTCCGAACTTGCTGTTCATCAAGGCTTCGGTGTGAGCAACAGCTGCGTTCACTTCGTCCTGCAACAGAGCCACAATCTTTTCCTGACCAAGTTCATAGTACTCGGTGCAAGTATCTGTGGTAATGGTGAAACCCGGGGGCACGGGGACACCAATTAGATTCATCTCGGCAAGGTTTGCACCCTTACCACCCAGCAGTTCTCTCATCTGGGCATTACCCTCGGCCTGTCCATTACCAAAGGTATAAACGCGTTTTTGACTCATAGAACAATTTAAATTAACAGTTTGTTTAATTGTATAAGATTTGGTACAAATTTAGTAAAAATAGTCGGCCCTTCCAAACATTACGTGTACTTTGTTGGGAAAAAAGTCAAAACACGCCACCGCCCAACCCCTTTGGTGTGCGCACGGCCAGTCATTCGTTTTCCCGAAGGCGACGCGGAACGAAGGGGCGTCCCGTTTGGCTTGTCGGCACGACCGCGGTCAGACAATAGGACGTCTGGGCCGAAACATAAGGACGTTTGAGCTCATACATGCTTATGTCTGAGGCCAAACATAAGCATGTCTATTTCGAGTTATTCTTTTAGCAAAATATGCTTATCGGAATGTTCTACTATTCAAGAAAGTTTGTCACCGCCCTCATCCGCCTATCGGCGCTCCAGCAAGACCACATTCTCAACGTGTTGCGTATGGGGAAACATGTCCACGGGCTGTATCTTGGCTATCCGATAGTCCACATCCAACAACTGGAGGTCGCGCGCCTGCGTGGCTGGATTACAGCTCACATACACAATACGCTGAGGAGCAGCAAACAAAATCGTCTTGACCACATCGGCGTGCATGCCGGCACGCGGGGGGTCGGTGATAATAACGTCGGGGCGGCCGTGACGTTCGATAAATTCTTGGTTCAAGATATCTTTCATGTCGCCCGCATAGAAGAGTGTGTTGTTGATTCCGTTGATGTCGGAGTTCACCTTTGCATCGGCAATGGCTTCCGGAACATACTCGATGCCCACCACTTGCCTGGCCTGCCGCGCCACGAAATTAGCTATGGTCCCCGTTCCCGTGTATAAGTCATAGACCAGTTCCCGACCTGTGAGCCCGGCGAACTCGCGCGTCACGGAATATAATACGTAGGCCTGGTCGGTGTTGGTCTGATAAAAGCTCTTGGGCCCCACTTTGAATCGCAGTTCTTCCATGGAGAGATAGATGTGGTCGGTGCCGGCATAGCAGTGAACCTCGAGGTCGCCGAAAGTGTCGTTGCACTTTGTGTTGTTCACCCAGAGCAGAGAGGTGACCTCCGGCATCGTCTGTTTGATGTGCTCCAGAAGGCCCAGCGCCTGCTTCATCTCCTCGTCCGTCTGGATGCAGAACTGGATGAGCAGCATCAGTTCCTGCGTATTACTCAGGCGAATCATCAGCCCGCGCAGGAGGCCGTTGTGCTCACGCGCATCGAAGAACGTAAGGTCGTGAGCATAAGCATAATCCCGGATTCCGTTGCGAAGTTTGTCATTGACGGGGTCCATCAGATGGCATTCGTCGATGGGGAGAATCTTATCAAATGCCCCACCCGCATGGAAGCCGATGCTCTCCCCCCGACCGAAATCTTCGCCCGAGAGCATTTGTTCGCGCGTCAGCCATCGCTTGTTGGCGCAGCCAAATTCCACCTTGTTGCGGTAGGCCTGCGTTTTCTTGCTGCCAAGAATAGACTGGCATTCGGGCAGTTCCACCTTACCAATGCGCATAAGGTTGTCCATGACCTGCCGCTGTTTCCAGTAGAGCTGCTGGTCGTAGGGCAGACATTGCCATTTGCATCCGCCGCAGACCCCGAAGTGCGGACAGAACGGTTCGGCCCGCAGTTCACTTTTCTGGTGGAACCGCATCACCTCGGCCTCGGCATAGTGATGCTTTTTCTTCGTCACCCGCAAATCGACGACATCGCCCGGAACTGCGAACGGCACAAACACCACGAGGTCGTCGATGCGGACGAGCGACTTGCCTTCGGCGGCCACATCCGTGATGGTTACATTTTCAAATATCGGTAACGGTTTCTTATTTCTTGGCATAACAGAATGATTTAGAAAGGAAGCCCCACTGCAAAGTGCAGGGCGAAATCGCGTTTGAAATGGGGGTGGATAATCGGATAATGGTGACGAGCGTCGGAGTACGCAGGGTTGATGGCCTTCATGCCCGCGTCGAGACGGAGCAGGAAATAGTTGAAATTCAGTCGGACGCCCAGTCCGTAAGCCACGGCTATCTGCTTCCAGAACGAGTCGAACCGGAATTGTCCGCCCGCCTGGCCCTCGTAATTCCGAATGGTCCAGATGTTGCCCGCGTCCACAAATGCCGCTCCGTCAATCACCCAGAACAGATGAGCGCGGTATTCCACATTGAGGTCCAGCTTCATGTCGCCCGTCTGATTGATGAAATCGACACGACCGTCGCTGCCCTTGAATGTGCCGGGGCCGAGTTCGCGAACGCTCCAGCCGCGCC
>JABUUA010000091.1 GCA_021443405.1 Bacteroidaceae bacterium | reverse complement strand
CTGTTGGCTTTCCAAGGAACGATGCGGACGCAGTCGCCGGCCAAGTGCAGGAAGGGATAGGTGGCGTTGACCGGATTGTGACAACGGAGGCTGCTGGCGCCGTCGCTATTACTTGCCCAGAAGGACCTTCTTGATGAACAATATCAACGGTAGTGCCACCGCTCGTTCCAATTCCACGAAACGATTGTATGGAACAACAGTGGGAAACAGATGTCGCATATACTTGTATTTTTGAGTGTACATGTGTCGGTCGGCACTTTAGAAAAGACATTAAGTCATAAAGTGTCAGTTATAGAAGATATTTTTTACGCTTCTCACACAATTTGCACATAAAACAGGCAGTTTTTTACTCTTTTGTTCTTCTGTTTGCAAAAAGAATGTTAACTTTGTTCCGTCTTGTCACGCCGTGCTGTCATTAAAAAGACATGCGGATGGGAGGACACTACATAATGTAAAAAGCGTCATCGATGCTTTGTTTGTGGCAGATTGAAACCTGAGAAATTTCATTTTGATGTTCATAAACAATGTCGGAAGTGACTGCTACGGGTATGCTATTTATGTATCCCGGAGTGTGCCGAGGGCTTTCAAAAGCCTTCACGCACACTTTTTCGGATACTTGTGCATTAACGACGTGGGCAGACACTCTACTTTGTTCAACATCAAGGGTTTTCTCAGGACCTCAATCAGCGGACAAGTAGATGTGGAGGCCTACGTTTTTTGTTATGTAGCATCTTTTAATTAAACTTAACTGCCTACCTTGTGGCTTCCGTAGGTGCATTTGTACACTTATGGCAGAAAAAAGAACAAAGACCCCGTGTATTTCCGTCATTGTGCCAACGTATAACGCACAGGATTATCTGGATGACATGATGGCTTCCCTCATTAACCAGACATTTAGTGATGTTGAATTCATTTTTGTGAACGATGGTAGCAATGACAATACACACTCTCTGCTTTTGCGATGGGCAGCCAAGGACGAACGCGTTGTCGTAATCGACAAACCAAACGGTGGAGTTGCTTCAGCGCGCAATGCCGGATTGGATATTGCCACAGGTGAGTATGTGTTTTTTCATGATTGTGATGATTACTCTTTCCCTGATATGCTTGATACAATGTATCGTGAGATTGAAGGTCGGGATTTTTTGGTAGCAGGATGGCTGAAAAGTCCACGCAGTACGGCTTTCACAGATGTTACTCGTAAGAATCAAGTAACACATCGAGTGACAGCCGACAATATCAAGGAGTTGCAGGAAAGACAACCACATTGCGGATGGATAGGAACTGTATGGAGATGCCTATTCAAAAGAGATGTGATAGAGAAACACAAATTGCGTTTCCGTTTTAGGAAAGTCAATCATGAAGATGAATTATTTATCTACGAGTTTCTGTCGCATATCAATTCTGCTGTTAGGATCGATTACGAAGGGTATGTTTATTTTGATAATCCTGGTTCAATAGGTAAAAATCACAAATACAATGCAAATATAGAATGGATGCAGAAGGCGGAAGATGTATTAACACAATGCTTATCACGTTTAGATCCAGATAGAAATACCCATTTGTCTGAGCTCTTTAACCATACAATATGCGTGATAGGTACAAGTATGGTAACCACAGGTTATCATGCTGATTCGTGGATGTCTTTTGCAAAACGGATGGAAAGATGGCGCTATTTATACAATAGTTCATGGTTTCAAACGGCTGGAAAACAGACAAAGAATAAACTTGAGCGTGTAATATGGATTGTATCGCACTACCGTCTTTATTATCTCGCCGACCCATTCCTTCTTATGCTCACTCGTCTCTATGACTGGAAAACATGTCGGTAACTTAGTTGCCCCCATCATAAAGAAGTGAGCCCAGTGCACGACTGAGCTCACGTTTCTTATTCTTCTGCCCGCATTGGACGAATGTTTGTTCTATAGGTCGCTTATTTCATCACTTTCTTGCCATTCCGGATGTAAATGCCGGCCTTGGGATGCTGGGCCCGGCGACCTTGCAGGTCGTAGATGATTTCCGGGGAAAGGGTGGGGGACGTCTGCTCGATGGCCGTGATTACTTCGTCCGTGGGCTCGATGAACCAGAAGGATGGGGCGTTCTCCGACACGCTGTTGGCTTTCCAAGGAACGATGCGGACGCAGTCGCCGGCCAAGTGCAGGAATGGATAGGTGGCGTTGACCGGGTTGTGACAACGGAGGCTGCTGGCGCCGTCGCTGTTACTTGCCACAGAGAACGTGCCGGCCTGGTCATACGAGACCATCGTGGTTCTTGTCTCTGTGGCCTGCGTAGGGCCCACGTAGAGGTCCGATGCTTTGCTTTTCAGTGTCCATAGACCGTCGCCCTCTGCCGTGAAGGCAAAGAGTTGGCCGTCGTGTTGCGTGGCGGTGCTGACGCTGAGCGTCGCGTCGGTACTCTCCATGTAGTAGTTCTGATTGCCGCGCCCCACGTTGCGCAGACGGTAATAACGTCCGCTCTCTATCTCCACGCGAGGAGCCTCGGCAAGGATGGCGTTGAACTGCTCGTAGTTTGCACGACTGGGCTGTGCCGCGAAGTTTTCGCAAGCCTGACGGATGATTTCCACAGCCTCGGGCGTATATTGCCCCACGATGTTATCGGTCTTCACCCCCTCCATTCGGCATTGAATGCCCTCGGCGGTGAGGCTGTCGGCGTTCACATCTGCCTTGTAGCTGTAAGCGCTGTCGGTCAGTTGTTCGATGGAATAGTTTTTGTAAACGATGGTATAACCGCCGCCGCCTACACCGCAGTGCGTTTCTTCCTCATAGATGAAGCCGAGTTTGTTGTCCTGTTGCCAGGTCATGGTGCTGTAGGCACTGCCCAGATAACTGCTTTGGTGACGGCCCGTCCAGTCACGCGCCACGGCGGCCGGACTGGCGAAGTCGGCCAGCGAAGTCAGTTCCTTATAGTATATTCCCACGTTGGCGCGCCCACTTCCGAAGGGAACACTCTGCAGGAGCAGGAACATGTCGCGCTGATCGGCGTTGCGAACCACGGGCACAACCATCACCTCACCATTGCAGGCATTGTTCACGGCCGTCACGCCGTTGTTGCTGGCGCCACTGAAGGCCACCGCACTCCACTTGCCTTCGGCCTTGGCGGTGTTTGTGAAGGTGAAGATGTTGAAGTTACGTCCACCAGTGGTTCGGCTGGAGAGCAGCACGCTGCCGTCGGGCAGTTCCTCGGCCTTGGGCTCGTCGCCACCGGGTACAGGACTCACGTCGCAGCCGCCCAGAAATTCCCACGTCTCGCCGAAGTCGTCGCTGTAAAGCGCCCAGTTGGCGGTTTCCTTGCCGTTGTAGGTGGAGCCGACGCAGTAGAGACGGCGGTATGGGCCGACCTTCACCGTGCGGCTCTGGCAGATGCGTCCGCTGCCGACGAACCAACCCGTGACGGGGCCGTACTGACTTTTGTCGAATCGAGAATAGATGAATTCCTCGTCGAGATATGTCGGAGCACTCCATGTCTGGCCGTTGTCTTCGCTATACCAGCGGGCCCAGCCTTGGTGGTGGTTGCGGTTGCCCGCGAAGAAGTTGGGCGTGCCCGAGCAAGAAGTGAGGAGCATGCGGGGGCTGTCGATGTCGCCCACAATGCAGGGGTCGCCGAAGCCAGCCTCTTGGTGTCCCACGGCCGTATTGCCGTCGCCCGTCATGACGGCGGGCTTTTGGATGGCCAGCCACGTATTTCCGTTGTCGGTGCTGCGGCGGATGTGGAGGTCGATTCGGCCAGCGCCGATGTCCACGCGACTATATCGGTAGTCGGCCACCGCCACCAATGTGCCGTCGTAGGCGGTCGCAATGGCCGGGATGCGGTAGGGAATGGCGGTGGTGCTTGCCGTGGTGAACACCTCGAACTGAGGTTCGGGCGCGGCGAGCTTGCGCTGGATGGTCACCAGGAAATTGGTGAGGTCCACGCCATTGTTGTTGCCGCTGAGGGTGAAGGTCGCGGTGGGTTCGCTGAGTCCGCCGACTTCCACGTGCTGCACGTCGGCGGTGCTGGTGTACACTTTTCCTAACGCGTCGGTCAGCGTGATGGCAGTAGTGGCGCTCATCTTCATGTCGAAACTATACCCGGTGATGGTAAGTTTACCACCTGCCGACAGCGTGTAAGGCTGTGGTTCATAAGAACCTCTGTAGCATTGCAGAAGACCGCCCTTGCTGTTGGCCACGCTCATGTTGTTGTAGCCGGCCGAAAGAGTGAAGGGAGGCTCCGTGGTGCTCTCCCACGTACTTGCCCATGTGCCGGCGGTGTTGGTGGCGGTGAACGACCCGTTGTCCATGGTCACGGGCAGTGTGACTTGCGCCCAAGTGAACCAAAGCGTAGAGCCGGAGTCCTTGCCGGTGGTCCAGAAGGCCAGTTTGCCGTCCCGATTGTTCACGGCATTCGCCTCGTTGCCACGCTCATACATATAGTATCCCTTCTGCGAGGCGTCGGCAAAAGTGATGTTGGTGCTCTCCTTGAAGAGCCACAGGTCCGTCTCGTCGTCGGCCAGACTGCTGCGGTCCTTCAGCACGGGATAGCTGGAGCCGCCGTTCGTGCCGCTCATGGTTGTGGGCGCTGCCAGCACTTTGTTGGGGCCGGCGGCTTTGTTGTAGAGGCGGTAGCCGTCCGTATCATTGCCCTCGCGCGTCCATAGGTCGGCGTCGTCCAGTTCCGTTCTTCCGGTGGTCAGACTGATATAGGCCGCGTCCGGCTGATAGCTGATGTGCAGGCCGCTGGTTCCAATCTGCAGCGTGTACCACTGCACGCCCGGCGCCCAGTCTTCGGTGTACGAGGCGCTGCCTTCCCAATATTCAAAGACGAAACTACTGCTCCAGTCGCTGGTGTTCTTGTCATAAATATTCAGACCGCAGTTGATGGTTCCGTCCTTCTTTATGGCGCTGTATTTCGACGTGGCTCGAGCCAGCAAGGTCACACTGCCGTCGTCGGAGCCGTCGGCCGTGCTGATGGTGTAGTCGTAGGCGCCGGAAGCATAGCCTTTGTCGCCCATGTACTTGCCACTCTGTAAGTTCTGCAACTGGAAATAATCACCATTCGCCACGACCCGCCACAGGTAGGCTCGGTCGTCTTCGCGGCGCTCGGTGGCGTTGGCGCGCAGTGTTCCTCCGTCGTTGTAGAGGTAGAGGCGCGTGTCATTATCGTTGTAAAGATAATAGATTTCACCGTCTTTGGGCACTTGCGCCGAGACGGACACGAGGCCTAAAAGGCAGAGCAGGAAGGAAAGTAAACGTTTCTTCATATCAATGAGGGTTAATGTTAGTGCACAGGGTTAGGGGAGGGTCGTTCACGCGTGCGGGCGTGTGGTTTCAGACATACTATTGTCTCGCCTCAAACATAAGGACGCGTGAACTCACACATAAGGACGTCTGGGCTCACACATAAGGATGTCTCGCCACACACGTCGGGACGTCACGGTCTCAGGCTCCTTTGATGGTTCGGATGGCCTCGTTGGGGTCGGGCGCAGCGAATACGGCACTGCCCGCCACCAGCACGTCGGCGCCGGCCTCGGTGAGCAGGGGAGCGGTGGTCGCATTTACGCCGCCGTCAATCTCGATGAGCGCATGACTGCCCGTCTGTTCGCGCAGCGCCACCAGTTCACGTACCTTATCCAGCGTGCGAGGGATGAACTTCTGTCCGCCGAAACCTGGGTTCACGCTCATCAAGAGGACCATATCCAAGTCCGGGAGAATCTCCGAGAGAGCACTCACGGGCGTGCTGGGACACAGCGTGATGGCCGGTTGCATGCCCAGATCTCTTATCTGCTGGATGAGGCGATGATGGTGGACGGCGGCCTCGAAGTGGAAGTTACAGAACTTCGCTCCTAACTTCGCCACCTCGGGGAAGAACTTTTGTGGCTCCACAATCATCAGGTGGACGTCGAGCGGACGCTGGCACAAACGGGCCACGCTCTGCATGACGGGAAAGCCGAAAGATATGTTCGGGACGAACACGCCGTCCATAACATCCAGGTGCAACCAATCGGCGTCGCTCTGGTTGAACCACTGCATTTCGCGTTCCAGGTTACCGAAGTCGGCAGCTAGAAGAGAGGGAGATATCAGCATGGTCGTCCGGGTTTGTAGGTTCGAGCAAACAGACGCACGAAGGCAAGCGTCTCGGGACTGGGTTGTGGAGGATTCTGCGTGGGTAGAGTTACTTCATAGTCCATACGTTAGATTGTTAGTAAATGTAATGTTTCCTTAATACACAAATAACGCTTTCCCTGTGCAATTTATTGCGTGGA
>JABUUA010000090.1:8185-11643 GCA_021443405.1 Bacteroidaceae bacterium | reverse complement strand
GTCGGCCGAGAGCGTGGTGATCAGACGGTCCGTCACCAACTTCCTCTCTCACTGCTTCGGCAAAAAAGAGTCCTCACGTCGGTGGTAGAAATGAGAGAAATTTGTATCTTTGTCCGAAGAAAACATCTGACCATCTACACATGAAACACCTCCTTCTGCTCGCGGCAGCCTTCACCGCTGCCACCGCTTCGGCACAAAACCCCGTCATCAGCGCCGTCTATACGCCCGACCCCGCCCCTTACGTCCACGACGGGACGGTGTATCTGTTTGTGGACCACGACGAGGACGACGCCGTCTATTTCAAGATGAAGGACTGGCTGCTGTTCTCCACCACCGACATGGCCAACTAGACCTATCGCGGCGCGCAAGTGTCCACCGCCACCTTCCCGTGGGCGGCACAGGGCGACCGCGCCTGGGCGGCACAAGCTGTGGAGCGCGGCGGCCGCTGGTATTGGTATCTCTGCTGCAACACCAGCGACGGCAAGGACGCACTGGCTGTGGCTGTGGCCGACCGCCCAACGGGGCCGTGGCGCGACGCCATCGGCGGACCGCTGGCCACCGGCTGGGGATTCATCGACCCCACCGTCTTCATCGACGACGACGGCCGCGCCTATCTCTTCTGGGGCAACAAGGGATTCTGGTACGGCGAACTGAACGACGACATGTACTCGTTCCGCAACGGCTATCGCGAAGTGCCAGGATACACCGACCCCAAGAGCTTCGGCCCGCTGCAGGAGAAGATGGACTGGAGCATCGGCAAAAACCGACTGATGACGCAGTACGAGGAGGGTCCGTGGGTCAGCAAGCGCAACGGACTCTATTACGTGGTATATCCCGCCGGCGGCGTCCCCGAACACATGGCCTACTCCACCGCTCCCACGGTGAACGGCCCGTGGACCTACCGCGGCCGCATCATGGACGAGGCGGAGAACAGCTTCACCATCCACGGCGGCAACATCCACTTCAAAGGCCACGACTACATGTTCTACCACAACGGCGCCCTGCCCAACGGAGGCGGCTTCCGCCGGTCAACGGCCATCGAGGAATTTACGTTCAACGCCGACGGCTCCATCCCCTTCATACCCTTCACCTCGGAAGGCGTCGAACCCGTCGGGACGCTCAATCCCTATGCTCGCGTGGAGGCCGAGACCATGGCGCAGAGCTGGGGGGTGAAGTTCGACCGCCTTGCGGGTGACCAGCATGTAGTCACCTCCATCCACAACGGCGACTGGCTCCGCCTCCGCTGCGTCGATTTCGGCAGTAAAAGTCCCTCGACCGTCAGCGCCGAGCTGACCGCCGTCAAGCAGCGCGGAACCATCGACGTGTTTCTCGACCGCCTCGACGGCAAGCCAATAGCCAGCATCCCCGTCGAGCCCGGACAGACGACAGCCACCGCCCCCGTGAACGGACAACGCTGCGAAGGCATCCACGACCTCTACCTGCTGTTCCGCGGCGGAGACGAGGAATTGTTCGATTTCGATGCTTGGGAGATGAAGTAGCGGCTTAACCCAAAATCGGCCATTAGGCTTTTCTCTTGATTTTCTGAGCTAAGGTTCAATACACCCGAAGGCGATCGCCGGGCACGGCGCGGAAATCGTCCGGCAGCGCGTTAATCTGGTAGATGCTCTTCACCTTGATGCCGTAGCGCTGCGCAATGTCGAAGAACGACTCGCCCGGCTGCACCACGTGGACCACGCCCTTCATCGACTTGTCGGCCCGGCGGCTCTTGGCTTCCAGATAGATGATGTCGCCCATGCGGATTTCGAAGCCCCGCGGCCATTCGTTCCACTTGCGCAATCGGCGCTTGCGGAGTCCCGTGGCTTTGCTCACGGAATTGAGGTTGTCGCCCGCCTGTGCAACCACATAGTAATGGCCGTTGCAACGGCGTATGGGATGCGTCACAAAGAAAAGGTCGTAGGCCGACAGCGTAGAGACGTTGGTCAACTGCGGCTCGGCCGGCGTATAGACGCCGCCTTGGTTGGCATAACCGCCGCCCAACAGCGGTCCCGTCAGGGTCATGTGGTCGAACTCGGCCAGATTGTAGCGCTCAATCACGGAAATCAGGTTGTCGGCATAGGTGGGCGACGTGGCATAGCCGCACGACTTCAGCGTGCGGGCCCAGCCCTTGTAATCGTAGAGCGACAACTGGTAGAGCGCCTTGTAGCGGTCGCGGTGCAGGAAGCGGCTGTGGTCCTCGAAACTCTCCTCCACCGAATTGTAGCGGCGGAAGCGGTCGTTGGGATTGTCGTCCGCCTTCACGAGATACGGCCCCGTCCAGTCGCTGCTCACTTTTATGCCAAAGTGGTTGTTGGCCTCCCGCGCCAAGTAACTTTGCCCCGCCGCACTCTCCAGCAATCCTTGGGCCAGCGTGATGCTGGCAGGGATTTGGTAGCGCTGCATCTGATCGATGGCCAGCACTTTGTAGGTGGCAATGTACGACTGATAAACCGCATTCGACAGAGTTTGTGCCCCGATGCCGAGCGCACAGCAAAGAAAAGCCCAAAGGGCCGTCGCGCGAAGATATTGCATGAGTCTGGACGATAATTTGGGCACAAAATTAGAAAATTATTTGATAACCCCAAAAAGTTCAGCAGAATAATCAACGCTTTCCTGTCCCTTTTGGCTATAATCCGACCGCCGTCCATTCAAATTTTCGCGGAATCACCGAAAGATTTCCGCATCGCCGCCGCCCCGCCCCAGTCTTGCAGTTTTTGTCCCCGCGCTCGGAAATGAGCGAATAAATTTGGCATTTCACGCTTTTATTTGTACCTTTGCGCGCAAAAATCAAAAATAAGCTAATGATTACTGTCACCAACCTAGCCATCCAGTTTGGCAAACGAGTTTTGTACAAGGATGTAAACATAAAGTTTACACCCGGAAATATCTACGGCGTCATCGGCGCAAACGGCGCAGGAAAATCCACCTTGCTCAAAGCCATCAGCGGCGAACTCGACGCCACGAAAGGAACCATCGAACTGGGTCCCGGCGAGCGACTCTCCGTGCTGAGTCAGGACCACTTCCAGTACGACCAGGAAACGGTGCTGAACACCGTGCTCATGGGCCACACCGTCATGTGGGAGGTGATGAAGGAGCGCGAAGTGCTTTACTCCAAGGCCGACTTCTCTGACGAGGACGGCATCCGCGTGGCAGAACTGGAGGACAAATTCGCCGAAATGGGCGGTTATACCGCAGAAAGCGACGCTGCCGCCCTGCTCTCGGGCTTGGGAATCAAGGAAGAAAAGCACTATCAACTGATGGGCGAACTCTCGGGTAAGGAGAAAGTGCGCGTCATGCTGGCCAAGGCGCTCTTCGGAAATCCTGACAACCTGCTGCTCGATGAGCCGACCAACGACCTTGACCTCGACACCGTGCAGTGGCTCGAACAATATCTTTCGGAGTTTGAGCAGACCGTGCTCGTGGTCAGCCACGACCGTCACTTCCTCGACGCCGTCTGCACC
>JABUUA010000090.1:6321-8175 GCA_021443405.1 Bacteroidaceae bacterium | reverse complement strand
ATCGACTTCGGCAAGGTGACCATGTTCGCCGGCAACTACTCGTTCTGGTATGAAAGTTCGCAACTCGCCCTGCGCCAGGCTCAGAACCAGAAGGCCAAGGCCGAGGAGAAGAAGAAAGAACTGGAGGAGTTCATCCGCCGTTTTTCTGCCAATGTGGCAAAAAGCAAGCAGACCACCTCACGCAAGAAGATGCTGGAGAAACTCAACATCGAGGAAATCCGCCCCAGCACCCGCAAATATCCGGGCATCATCTTTCAGATGGAGCGCGAGCCGGGCAATCAGATTTTGGAGGTCGAGGGCTTGAAAGCCACCACCGACGACGGCACAGTACTGTTCGACAACGTGAGCTTCACGGTGGAGAAGAACGACAAAATCGTATTCCTGAGCCACGACCCGCGCGCTATGACCGCCCTCTTCGAGATTATCCAGGGCAACCGCCAGGCCGACGCCGGCACCTTCAACTGGGGTGTGACCATCACCACGGCCTATCTGCCCGTGGACAACACCGAATTTTTCCAGAGCGAAAAGAACCTGGTGGATTGGCTGTCGCAGTTCGGCGAGGGCAACGACGTGTATTTCAAAGCGTTCCTCGGACGAATGCTGTTCTCGGGCGAAGAGGTGCTGAAGAAGGTGAACGTGCTCTCGGGTGGCGAGAAAATGCGCTGCATGATTGCTCGCATGCAACTCAAGAACGCCAACTGCCTTGTGCTCGACACCCCCACCAACCACCTCGACTTGGAAAGCATCCAGGCCTTCAACAATAACCTGAAGGTGTACAAAGGAAACATCCTCTTCTCGAGCCACGACCACGAGTTCATCGAGACCGTCGCCAACCGCATCATCGAACTGACTCCCAACGGAATCATCGACAAAATGATGGAATATGACGAATACATCAGCAGCGACGCCATCCAGGAACTGAAGAAAAAAATGTATGGAGCATAAACTTTTGGCAAGGACTTTGTAAGTCCGTCTTTCCAAGAAAGCTCAACACGATTATGAAAGAAAAAGAAGAAGCATTGAAAGCCGCAGAAGAACAGCAGGAGGTAGAACAGCCCGCTGAACAAACTGCAGAACAGAAAACTCCGGATACAACGCCCGAAGAACCGGCGGAACTCACCATAGAAGACCAACTGGCCGCCGCCCTGGCCAAGATAGAAGAACTGGAGAAAGACCGCCTCTACAAGCAGGCGGAGTTCGACAATTACCGCAAGCGCATCATCAAGGAGAAAACCGACCTCATCCTGAACGGCGGTCGCAAAGTGCTGGAAAGCATGCTCCCCGTCGTTGACGACATGGAGCGCGGCCTGCAACACATGGACGCTGCGGCAGATGTGACCGCCGTGAAAGAAGGCGTCGAACTGATTCTCAAGAAATTCCTCGCCACACTCAAAAGTCACGGCGTGACGGCGATGGAAGCGACCGGCACCGACTTCAACACGGATTTTCACGAGGCCGTCACCCAGTTCCCCGCTCCCACCCCCGAACTCAAAGGCAAAGTCATCGACTGCACGGAGAAGGGCTACATGCTCAACGACACCGTGTTACGTTTTGCAAAAGTGGTCGTAGGCATCTAATCATCAAACTCCGGTTACAATGGCAAAGAGAGATTACTACGAAGTGCTTGGCGTGACAAAATCCGCCACCAAGGACGAGATAAAGAAGGCTTACAAGAAGTTGGCCTTGAAATATCATCCCGACCGTAATCCCGACAACAAGGAGGCCGAGGAGAAATTCAAGGAGGCCGCTGAAGCCTACAGCGTGTTAAGCGACGACCAGAAGCGCCAGCAATACGACCAGTTCGGTTTCGATGGTCCGAACGCGGGCGGTTTCGGCGGCGGTGGCTTCGGTGGT
>JABUUA010000090.1:0-6268 GCA_021443405.1 Bacteroidaceae bacterium | reverse complement strand
CTTCGATTTCGGCGGCTTCGGAGGCAGTAGCCGGGGCGGTCGGCAAGTGAATCGCGGCGGCGACCTTCGACTCAAAGTCCGTCTCACACTCAACGAAGTAGCCACGGGCTGCACCAAGAAATTCAAAGTTCGCAAGTACGTTACCTGCGACGAATGCAACGGCAGCGGCAGCAAAGACGGTCAGACCACGACTTGTTCATCTTGCAACGGCTCAGGAACTATCTATCGAACTGTCAACTCCATGTTCGGCCGCATGCAAACCCAGCAAACTTGCAACGCATGCAACGGCGAAGGTAAGAGCATCAAGAACAAATGTCCTCATTGTCAGGGCGAAGGCGTTGTACAGGGCGAAGACCTTATCGAGGTAGCAATTCCCGCCGGAGTGTCTGACGGAATGGTGGTGACCGCAAGCGGCAAAGGCAATGCAGCTCGACGCAATGGAATTAACGGCGACCTCCAAGTGTTCATCAGCGTAGAAGAGCACAAGGATTTCGTTCGTGAAGAACAAAACCTCATCTACAATCTGTTGCTCGACCTTCCGACCGCCATTCTTGGTGGCGACGTGGAGATTCCCACATTGGACGGCAAAGCAAAAGTGCGCATCGAGGCCGGCACACAGCCCGGAAAAGTCATCCGTCTGCGCGGCAAAGGTCTTCCCGCCGTGCAAGGCTACGGATATGGCAAAGGTGATTTGATTGTCCATATCAGCGTCTATGTCCCCGAGCAGCTCAACAAGGAGGAAAAGAAGGCGATTGAGTCGCTCAAAGGCAGTGAGAACTTCATGCCCAACCATACGACCAAAGAATCGTTCTTCCGTAAGTTCAAGACCTTTTTCTCATAATGACCTATTCGGAGGCTGCTGACTATCTCTTCAATGTAGCGCCGTTGTTTCAAAATATCGGACAAGGTGCTTACAAAGAAGGATTATCAAACACTCACACGCTTGACCAACATTTCGGTCATCCCCACCGTTCGTACCGCACCATTCATGTAGCGGGCACAAATGGCAAAGGAAGTGTGAGCCACACCCTGGCCAGCATCCTCCAGCAGTCAGGTTTACGCGTTGGTTTATATACGAGCCCTCATCTCATTGATTTTAGGGAACGTATTAAAATAAACGGAACAATGATTTCCGAAGAAAGAGTGGTTCGTTTCATCGAAGAAGAACGCTCTTTCTTCGAACCGTTCTACCCCAGTTTCTTCGAACTGGCCACTGCCCTCGCCTTTCTCTATTTCGAGGAAGAGAAGGTGGACGTGGCCGTCGTCGAAGTGGGATTAGGTGGCCGATTGGACTGCACAAATATCATTACGCCCGATTTATCAGTTATCACCAACATAAGTTTCGACCACACCCAATTCCTCGGCCACACGCTCAAGGCGATTGCCGGCGAAAAAGCGGGCATTATCAAAGATAACATTCCGGTAGTCATCGGCGAAACAAACGGTCACTCGGAAGTGCGCGAGGTATTCTTTCAGACCGCTGCTTCCCACCAATCTCCTGTTATTTATGCAGAAGAGAGCGGTGCCGTAGTTTCATCGAACGCCACGCCCGACGGTCGTCGTAACTATGTAACCACCGAATATGGCATATTGCACGGCGAACTGGGCGGTCTGTGTCAGGAAAAGAACACGGCGACCATCCTTTGTGCCGTAGAAGAACTGCGAAAAACGGGATACAACATCACCCATCAGCATGTTAGGAACGGAGTAGCGTCAGTTTGTGAGACAACGGGACTGATGGGCCGCTGGCAACAATTATCCAAACAACCGCTAACCATTTGCGATACAGGTCACAACCCGGGCGGAATCCAATACATTGCCCAGCAATTAGCAGAAGTGCCGTATCGTCACTTGCACATCGTCATCGGCATGGTGAGTGACAAGGACATCGCCCAGTCCCTATCGCTGTTCCCGAAAAACGCCACTTATTATTTTACACAAGCCTCGGTGAAGCGGGCCATGCAGTCAACCGAATTTGCCAAAATCGCCCATTCTATCGGACTGAACGGCAAGGCTTTCCCCGCCGTAATCGAAGCTTATCAAGCAGCAAAGAAAAACGCTTCAGGCAACGACATGATATTCATTGGCGGAAGTACTTTTGTGGTGGCCGACTTACTAACGTCCATGAGTTTTTGAAATCTTTTTCTGAAAAACGTTTGTTTGTTTGATAGATTTTCTGTAAGTTTGCAATAGAAATTACTAACTTAAATCTGTCAAACGATGGAAACACAAAACCTTTCTGGCCTGAAGAGAAAGGATTTTCAGGCTGTAATACAGGGTAAAGAAACAGACCTGTATACGCTCACAAATGCGCATGGTATGCAAGTGGACATCACCAATTACGGTGGTGCCTTAGTGTCTATTATGGTTCCCGACCGCAATGGCAACTATGCGAATGTTGTACAAGGACACGATACTGTCCAAGGTGTTGTTGATAGTCCCGAACCCTTCTTGAGCACCTTGATTGGTCGTTATGGCAACCGAATCTGCAAAGGTAAGTTCACGATGAATGGCAAGGAATACAGCCTCGCTATCAACAATGGTCCCAACGCATTACACGGCGGTCCGACCGGCTATCACGCTCGCGTTTGGGATGCTGAACAAATCAACGGCCAAGAGCTTGTTTTGCGTTATGTATCTGCTTATTACGAGGAAGGCTTCCCCGGAGAATTGCAGATGACCGTGAAATATTCATTAACCGATGACAACGAGTTGGTGATTGACTATCGAGGCACTACAAACAAGAAGACAATCGTGAACATGACTCACCATGGATTCTTCT
Organism: Bacteroidaceae bacterium; assembly: GCA_021443405.1. GTDB lineage: Bacteria > Bacteroidota > Bacteroidia > Bacteroidales > Bacteroidaceae > Physcousia. The sequence goes on along the minus strand of JABUUA010000090.1, from coordinate 3,486 downwards.
CTCTTTCCGGTATTGCCAATCCTACACCCGAGGCAACCAATGTAATGTTGGAAATCAATGCCGATTTCTACATTCCAATCGACGAGACATCCATTCCCACCGGTGAAATCTTAAAAGTGGAAGGAACGCCTTTCGATTTCCGCACCCCGCACGCTGTGGGCGAACGTATCGATGCAGACGACCAGCAGATTAAGAATGGCGCTGGCTACGACCACTGCTTTGTGCTCAATAAAAAGGAACCCAGCGAACTGTCGTTGGCAGCCCGAATGACGGAGCCTGTCACCGGTCGCACTATGGAGGTTTACACTACAGAACCGGGTGTTCAATTCTACAGCGACAACTGGGCAACGGGTTACCCTGGTCAGTGTGGCGCAACCTTCCCCCGTCGCTCAGGTCTGTGTTTCGAAGCACAGCACTTCCCCGACAGTCCTAACCGCCCATACTTCCCCAGCGTCATCCTGAAGCCGGGCGAGGTTTATACTCAAAAGACAATTTACAAATTCGGCGTAGATCAATAACCAAATCAAACCATAAAAAACTATGACACAAGAAAACAACAATGGCCGTTTAATTGCCATTATCACAATGTGCTTCATCTTTGCGATGATTAGCTTTGTGACCAACATGGGTGCTCCTTTTGGAAACATCTGGGGATACAAATATGATTTTGCCGCTTCGTGGGGTAACCTTATGAATTTCACCGCGTATTTGTTCATGGGTATTCCTTCCGGCATGTTATTGAAGAAGATTGGTTATAAAAAGACCGCTCTTGCTGCCCTCATCTTAGGTATCATCGGTTTGGGAGTTCAGTATCTCTCAAGCATTACAGGCGACACCACCATCATCAATACAATTAATGGTGTTGGAGTGACTGCCAATCTCTATATTTATATGTTGGGCGCGCTCATCTGCGGTGTTTGCGTTTGTATGCTGAACACAGTTGTTAACCCCATGCTCAATATGTTGGGCGGTGGCGGCAACAAGGGTAATCAGCTCATTCAGGTAGGCGGCACACTGAACTCTCTGACCGCCACACTCACCCCCATGTTAGCCGGTATTCTCGTGGGTACGGTTACTGCTGACACCAATATGGGTGACGTTGCTCCTCTCCTGTTCATTGGTATTGGTGTATTCGCAATTTCCTTCTTAATTATTAGCCGCGTAGCCATTCCCGAACCCAATTTCGGTGACGAAGGAGAAAGCGAATCGTTGATGTCTTCAATGAAGGGTGCACTCAGTCATCGTCATCTGGTTTTGGGTATCATTGCCATTTTCTTCTATGTTGGCGTAGAAATTGGTATTCCCATGGAATTGAATTTCTATGTTTCTGGCATGAACTTTGAAGGCGCTGCCGCCATCGGCGGTACTTTAGCCGCTTCATATTGGTTTATGATGCTTATCGGCCGTGCATCTTCAACGGCCATTTCCGGAAAGGTTTCAACATCGATGCAGATGACAGTCGTTTCTGCCGTAGCCATCTGCCTCTTGCTGGCAGCTATTTTCATTCCCGAAACAGTCACAATCGGCTTCAAAGGTCACGAAATTCCTGTAAAAGTTTTCTTCATTGCGGCTTGTGGTCTTTGCACATCAGTGATGTGGGGCGGTATTTTTAACCTTTCTGTTGAAGGTCTTGGTAAGTACACAGAAGCTGCATCGGGTCTATTTATGATGATGGTAGTTGGTGGTGGTCTCATGCCTTGGCTGCAAGATATTGTAGCAAAGAGCTCTGGAACAATCTTCAGCTATTGGATTCAAGTAGCTATGCTGGCCTATATTCTGTTCTATAGCACCATTGGTTGCAAGGTGACCAAGCGAAGCGACGGCAAATAATGAAACAATAACCTATAAACTATATTACAATGAAACTGACAATTGATGATGTAAGAAGTCGCTTTATCAAGCACTTCGACGGCACCACAGGTAATGTTTACGCATCTCCCGGCCGTATCAATCTGATTGGTGAACACACCGACTATAACAACGGATTCGTATTTCCCGGTGCAGTAGAACAGGGCATGATTGCAGAAATCAAGCCCAACGGAACTCGGATTGTCCGCGCCTACTCTATCGACTTGAAAGATTATGTTGAATTCTCTCTCGATGACGAGAAAGGACCGAAGGCAACTTGGGCACGCTACATCTTTGGCGTATGCCGTGAGATGATGGCGTTAGGCGTTCCCGTAGAAGGCTTCAACACCGCTTTTGCTGGTGATGTTCCTCTTGGTGCCGGCATGTCTTCGTCTGCCGCTCTTGAGAGTTGCTTTGCTTTTGCTTGCAACGACTTGTGGGGCGACAACAAGATTGAGAAGATGGAATTGGCACGTGTTGGTCAGCGCACTGAGCACAAGTATGTAGGTTGCAACTGCGGCATTATGGATCAATTCATTAGCGCGTTGGCCGAAAAAGATTGCGCGATGCTCCTCGATTGCCGCAGCCAAGAGCCGAAATCGATTCCGATTTCCGATCCAAGCGTTTCCGTGTTGATCGCCAACTCGAATGTTAAACACGCCCTGACGGGGAGCGAATATCCCGAACGGCGCGCAAGTTGCGAAGAAGCTGCGCGGCGGCTCGGTTGTGAGCTCTTGCGCGACGTCTCGATGGAGACGCTTTTGGCGAATAAAGATAAACTGATCGACGAGGCGAACGGTGATCGGCTTTTCCGCCGCGCGCGGCACGTCGTCGGAGAGGACGCGCGTACGCTTAAAATGGCCGACGCGCTCGTCGTCGGCGATTGGAAAACGGTCGGCGAACAAATGTACGCAAGCCACGATTCGCTTCGCGACGATTTTGAGGTCTCTTGTCCTGAAATCGACGTTTTGGTCGAAATTGCGCGTTCCATCGGCCCGGAAGGCGGGGTAATTGGCTCGCGTATCACCGGCGGCGGGTTCGGGGGATGTACCGTTTCTCTCGTCAAAACCGATAAAGTCGATGAAATCACTCGAAAATACGAGGAAGAATACGAGAAAAAAACCGGAATTAAGCCGACGATTTTCTCGACTCGCCCGGCTGAGGGCGCGCGCGTTCTTTGATAAATTCGCTCGTATTAGACGATACAATCGGTAAAATTGGACGGATTATACTGTTTCAGATTGTAAAATCGTTTTATTGAGTGAAAACGGCGTCCCGGCGCTTGACGCGGGCGCCGTTTCTGGTATAATCGAGAAACTAATTAGAGTTCCGCGAACGTCCGGCGTTAAAGACGTTTTTCGCCGTGGCGTTCGATTTTACCGGTACGAATAAGCAATAACCGTCGACGGGAGATTTAACGTGTCTATTTCCGAAAGAAAAAAGGAATTGAATTGTCGCCGCAAACGCCGAGAGCAACTCGCCAGAATGAAGTCGAAGTTGCCGACGCTCAACGCTGAGCAAAAAGCTCTTTATGCCGCGAAACTGCGTCGTATGACCCCTGGCGCGGAAGAGCTCATCAAGGCTTGGGGCCTCGAATGATTTTGATTCCTTGCCTTTCGGCAAAAAAAGCGAAAAAAT
>JABUUA010000008.1 GCA_021443405.1 Bacteroidaceae bacterium | reverse complement strand
GGTTCCGGTGCGGGGTCTTCCGGCTCGGTGACGACGGGCAGTTCCACATCGGTGCGGACGAGTTGCCACTGGCGGTTGTTGGAGGTGAGGTTGCGGTCGTTGTTGGTGTAGGAGAGAATGTTCGTCCCGTTGCTGCTGCTGCCTCCGCTGAGGTTGGCCGTGTGGTCGGTGGCGGCGTTGGTGAGGTTGTAGAGGTCGGGCCGCGAGGCTTGGGTCAGTCGCCAGCGCTGGGCGAGCGAGGCCGTGTCGGTGGCGGTCACGCTGAGCGCCGTGCCCGTGTTGGTGGTGGCGGTGCATTCGCCCTCGGTGGGGTCGGTGAGCGCCAGCGAGTCGCCGAAGCAGACGATGGCGAACGTGCTGTCGGCCAGCGGGAGGAGTTGCCAGAGCTGCGTGTCGCGACTGTCGTCGAGCTGCCAGGCAAAGGCGGCCGCGTCGTCGTGGTCCATCACCGTCTTGGTTCCGGCGTTCACAATGCGGTAGTAGTAAGGCTCGGGTTCGAAGAGCGAGGGCTGTTCGGGCTCTGGTTCCGGTTCGGGTTCCGGCTCGGGCTGCACTTCTCCTTCGTCGGGAACATAGCGTTCGGCGAAGCAGCGGTTCAGATAGACGGCGTGGTCGGTGATGAACTGCTTCAAGTCGCTGACATACTGTTCGTACGACGAGTAGAGGACAATCTCGTTATAGACGCGCTTGTTGATTCCCCATTTCTCGTAGTTCTGCATTTGCGAGCGCGCGAGCAGCGTGGTGAGACTGTCGATGGTGTGGACGAGATGGGCCTCGAGTCCGCCGTCGATGGCGCTGCGGAAGCGGTGATAGACGAGGCGCGTGAACCACGGGTCGGCCCACATCCGGCTGACCCACTTCTTGCCGTCGCCGAAGCCGCTCTCCACCATCAGCTTCGTCTGCGTCCCGCTGATGCGGCGGTCGTTGTTGTAGGCGATGTCGTAGTCCCACAGCGGTCCGAAGTAGAGCAGCGAGTCGTCGCGCTCCTTGTAGAAATAAGTGCTGTACATGCCGTCGATGTTGGCGCTCATCTCCGTGGCCACATACCAGTTGGCCAGACTCACCGAATCGACCCAGGCGCGATAGCCGTGGAGGGGCGACTGGAACTGCTCGCCGAAGAGCGCGCGTTCGAACTGGCGGATGTAGTCCTTGATGTAGTCGTTCTGCCGGCTGACAATCTCGTCCTCGTCGGGATAGCAGATACGGATTTTCACGCTGTGGTCGCTGGTGAAGTGGTTGCCGTCGGCAAATCCGTCGATTTCCAGCAAGTAACCGCCCGTGATGTTGCTCTCGTCGGTGAGCGGGAGGTCTTGCTCCTCCACATCCACGCGGTGGGCGTGGACCTGCACTTGGTCGCTGATTTGGTAAGTTCCTTGGTAAGTGCCGTTTAGGGTGAGGTCGGCGAACTTGTAGGCGGGGTTGAACTTCATGCCGAGAAATTCGCCCATCGACGCGGTGACGGCGTTCCGTATCAGCGTCTTGTCGGCGGCGTTGGCCATGAGCGTCCACGAGCGAGCCTTGGCATAACCCTTGCCCAGGAACTTCTCTTTCTGGTGGAATTTAATGCGGTAAGGTTTCTTCGGCATGCCCCAGGTGCTGTTGCCGCGACCGCGAATCTGCAGTGAGTCATAGACGATGACGGAGTCCTGCTCGTTGACGTAGTGCATGGTGGCATAGACGTAAGCCGTCTTGCTGGTGATGCTGACGTGGTTGTAAGTGTCGATGTAGAGGTGCGGCAGATTCGTCACGCGACTGTAGTCGTCCTGCGCCCGACCGCCGAGCCACGGCAGCAGACAGAGCAGACAAGTGAGCAGGAGTCGCATGCGGAACAACTATTGGAGTTCGAATACCTGGCTCGGCGTTTTGCGCTTGAGCACTTCCAACTGGAAATCGACCCCGACGATGATGCCGAAGCTCCGGAGCACGGCTTCCGTGTGGTAACGAGGCAGTTCGGGGTGGTTGTTCTCGTCGCTCACGTGGCAGAGCCAAACGTGCTTGAGGTTGGGCGAGGCGTGGTTGGCAAGCGCCTCGGCGCACTGATTGTTGCTCAGATGACCGCGGCCGCTGGTGATTCGGCCCTTGAGATATTCGGGGTAATTGCCTTTCGCCAGCATCTTCTCGTCGTAGTTCGACTCCAGTACCAAGTAGTTGGCGCAGTAGATGGCCTCCTCGATGGCTGGTGTGATGGCGCCGACGTCGGTGGCGAGACAGAACGTCGTTCCGTCGCATTCGATGCGGTAACCCACACATTCCGTGCTGTCGTGCGGAACGGGGAACGGCGTGATGGTCAGGTCGCCCAGTTGCAGCGAGTCGCCGATGTACACAAAACGGCGGTGCTTGTCGGTAATCTTCGTGGTGACGCAGTAATTGCGATTGATGCCGGAATGCACCAATTCTGTGGCGTAGATGAGACGGTCGTAGTCGTTGGCCAGATGTCCCACTGCCTTGATGTGGTCGGCATGGTCGTGCGTGACAAAGACGGCGTCGATGTTCTCGATGCGCACGCCGCTCTCTTTCAGCGTCTTTTTTATGATTCGTATGCCCAGACCAGCGTCTATCAGTATCGTTTTTTCTGGGGACTGGAGCAAATAGCAATTACCGCTACTGCCGCTTCCCAGACTTCGGAACTTTAGCATTTTTTTTTCGTATTTGGGGTCAAAGATACGAATAAACGAGCGAAATGCCAAATTTATTTGAGCATTTCCGAGTGAGAGTATCTTCGAGACGCAGTCTCAAAGATACGAATAAACGAGCGAAAATGCAAGTTTACTTGCAATTTTCCGAAGGCTGCGATTAAGTGAGCGGCAATGAGCGAGCTCAATTGTCCGAGCGTGAGCAGGCTCGGCGAAGCCAACGTGAGTATCTTCGAGACGCAGTCTCAAAGATGCGAATAAGTGAGCGAAAATGCCATCCCGACAACCCCAACTCGAGGTTTCAAGGTTTCAAGGTTTCATAAAAAAACTGAAAGCAGAAAGCCACGAAATCAATTTCTCGCAAGCTTTCAGCTTCCAGTCGTCAGAAAGAATCCTTTGCAGGACTTTGTTTAGTATGCAAACAAGGGGTAGGGAGCCATGATGCTGTTGACCTCAGCACGAACGGTCGCAATGTTCTGCTCGTCTTCGGGAGCATCGAGCACGCGCTCAATGAGTTCGGCAATCTTCAGCATCAGGTCTTCCTTCGCGCCGCGAGTGGTGATGGCGGGCGTTCCCAAGCGGATACCGCTCGTTTGGAAAGCCGAGCGGGAATCGAAAGGAACCATGTTCTTGTTCACTGTGATGTCGGCGGCCACAAGAGCCTTTTCGGCCACCTTACCCGTGAGGTCGGGGTATTTCGAACGCAAGTCCACGAGCATCGAGTGGTTGTCGGTGCCGCCGCTCACGATGTTGAAACCGCGCTTGATGAGTTCGTCGGCCAGCACTTTGGCGTTCTTCTGCACTTGTGCCGCCCATTCCTTGAACGCGGGTTCCAGTGCTTCGCCGAAAGCCACAGCCTTGGCGGCGATGACGTGCTCCAGCGGACCGCCCTGAATGCCGGGGAATACGGCGCTGTTGAGCAGAGCGCTCATCATCTTCACCTCGCCCTTCGGAGTGGTCTTGCCCCAAGGATTGGGGAAGTCCTTGCCCATGAGAATGATGCCGCCGCGCGGACCGCGCAGTGTCTTGTGGGTGGTGGAAGTCACGAAATGAGCATATTTCACGGGGTTGTCCAGCAGTCCTGCGGCAATCAATCCCGCGGGGTGAGCCATGTCAATCATCAGCAAAGCGCCCACCTTGTCAGCAATGTCGCGCATGCGCTTGTAGTCCCATTCACGGCTGTAGGCGCTGCCGCCGCCCACGATGAGCTTGGGCTTGTGCTCCAAGGCCAGTTGCTCCATCTCGTCGTAATCCACGCGACCCGTTTCCTTGTTAAGGTTATAACCTACAGGTTTGTAGATGATTCCACTGGTATTCACCAGCGACCCGTGAGAGAGGTGACCACCGTGGTCGAGGTTCAGACCCATGAAAGTGTCGCCGGGGTTGAGCACTGCCAGGAACACGGCGGCGTTGGCCTGTGCGCCTGAGTGGGGCTGTACGTTAGCGTATTCAGCACCGAACAATTTGCAAATGCGCTCAATGGCAAGAGTTTCCACTTGGTCCACCACTTGGCAGCCGCCGTAGTAACGCTTGCCGGGATAACCCTCGGCGTATTTGTTGGTGAGCACGGAACCCATGGCCTGCATCACCTGTTCGCTTACGAAGTTCTCCGAAGCAATAAGTTCGATGCCTCTTTTCTGACGCTTCTCTTCAGCGTTGATGAGGTCAAAAACAATGTTGTCTTTTTTCATTGTGTGTGTTATGATTAGTTTTCTTCTTGTACGAGTTTTACATTCTTCAAGTCTTCGGTGTGGTTGCAGTAGTGACACACCAGCTGACTGCCCACGGAACGGAAGCGCGTGCGCATCGGTTCGTTGTTAGTGATACATTTGGGATTACTGCACTTTACAATGCCGATAAGCTCCTCAGGCAAATGCACGGTGTGCTTCTCCACAATGTCGTAGTCGCGGATGATGCAGAGCGTGAGGTTCGGACAAACCACGGCCAGTTGGTTAAGCTCCTCGTCAGTGAAGTATTTGTCCGCAATCTTTATGATGCTTTTGAGACCCAAGTCCTGACTCTTGAGGTTATAACCCACAGTGACGGCGCTCGTCATACTCTCAATTTTGAGCAGGCGAACTACGTCAAACAAGCGGTCCGAAGGAATATGGTCGATGACGGTTCCGTTCTCAATGGCGGCAACCAATAGTTCTTTCTTCTTCATAAGATGATGGTTTTGTCGTTCTTCACATCTTCGAGGGTGATGCCCAGCGCGTCGCAGATGAGTGCCTGACGAGCATAAAGACCGTTGCGAGCCTGCTCGAAGTAATAGGCGTGCGGATCGTCGTCGATAGAATATTCAATTTCATTGACGCGGGGAAGGGGGTGCAGAATCTTCATGGTTGGCTTGGCCTTTGCCAACATGTCCAATTTCAGCAAGTAGCGGTCCTTCACTCGCTCATACTCCATCAAGTCGGTGAAGCGCTCTTTCTGCACGCGAGTCATGTAGAGAATGTCGGCGCCGGCAATGACGTCGGCGTCAAATTCTGTGTGTTCGACATACTTGATGCCGTGGTCGCGACAATACTTCTTATAGGTCTCCGGCATGGCCAGTTCTTCGGGAGCAATGAAGTGGAATGTGGGCGAGAAGTGGCGCATGGCCGTGAGCATGGAATGCACGGTTCTGCCGTATTTGAGGTCGCCCACCAAATAGATGTTGAGATTGTCCAGCGTTCCCTGCGTCTTGTACATGGAGTAGAGGTCGAGCATAGTCTGCGAAGGATGTTGGTTAGCGCCGTCGCCAGCATTGACGATGGGAACGGGAGCTACTTCGCTGGCATAGCGAGCCGCCCCCTCCAGATAGTGACGCATCACAATCACATCTGCGTAGTTCGACACCATCATAATCGTGTCTTTCAGCGTTTCTCCCTTGGTTCCACTGGTCACCTTGGGATCGGCAAAACCGATGACGCGGGCCCCTAAGCGATTGGCTGCAGTTTCAAAGGAAAGACGCGTGCGGGTGCTTGGCTCAAAGAAAAGTGTGGCTACCACTTTGCCTTCCAACAAATGACGATTGGGACGACGCTCGAACTCTTGAGCCATCTGTATCAGATACTCAATCTTTTCGCGGGTGTGGTCGGCAATGCTGACCAAACTTCTGTTCTCCATAATTGGTTGCAGTGATTTCAATTTGCCTTCAAAGGTACAGAATTATGCCGACATAGGCAAACGCAAACGCTATTTTTTCTTAAAAATATAATAGGTATAAAGGAGAAATTGTAGAACTCGGACTTTTTGCTTACCTTTGTGTGTTCATCGTCTAATGAGTGAAAGATGCGTAAGAAATTCTTTATATGCCTGTGGACGCTCTTCTTCTTGACAGTAGCTACTGTGGGAGGTGCTTTCTATCTGATAAGCACGGGCGCTATAGGTTATATGCCTGATATCGAACAACTGCAGAATCCTGTGGACAAATATGCCAGCCAAGTGCTGTCGGACGACGGCGAATTGCTGGGCACCTGGAGTTATAGCCGCGCCAATCGCGTGTTTGTCAATTACGACGAACTCTCGCCTTATCTGGTGCAGGCGCTCGTGGCCACGGAGGACGAGCGCTTCTATGAGCATAGCGGCGTGGATTTCCGTGCCTTGTTTCGTGCGGTGGTCAAGCGCGGACTGTTCCGCCAAAAAAGTGCCGGCGGCGGCAGCACCATCACTCAGCAGTTGGCCAAGCAACTCTATAGTGAGAAGGCTTCCAATGTGATGGAACGCTTGCTCCAGAAACCGATAGAGTGGGTCATCGCTGTGAATCTGGAGCGTTATTACACCAAGCAGGAAATCATCACGCTTTATCTCAACTATTTCGATTTCTTGCATAATGCCGTTGGAATCAAGACGGCGGCGAAAACTTACTTCAATAAATTGCCGAAGGACTTGACCATTAACGAGAGCGCTGTGCTCATCGGAATGTGCAAGAATCCCAGCTATTACAATCCTCGTCGTTACCCGGAACGAGCCAAATTCCGTCGAAACACGGTGCTGCAGCAAATGGAGCGCGCCCAGTATCTGACGTCCGCGGTGGCCGACTCTTGCAAAGCCGACACACTGCTCCTCAATTTCCATGTGCAGGATCACAAGGATGGCAATGCCACTTATTTGCGCGAGTATTTGCGAGTGGTGCTGACGGCCAAGGAACCCGTGAGAAGTCACTACGCTTCATGGCAAGGACAGAAGTTCTACGAGGACAGTCTTGCCTGGCAGTTGGACCCCTTGTACGGATGGTGTGAGAAAAACATCAACCCCAAGACCGGACGGCCTTATGATATTTATCAAGATGGGTTGAAGGTTTACACCGCCATCGACAGCCGTATGCAACGCTATGCCGAGGAGGCTGCCTATTCTCATGTGATGAAGACGTTGCAACCGCTCTTCGATAAGGAACGCCGCGGCACGCGCAATGCGCCTTACGGCAACAACGTGGATTACAGCGAAGCACGCCAGTTGATGGAGCGCGCCAAACAGCAAAGTGGCCGTTACGTGACGATGAAGGCGGCGGGATACACCGACGCCGAAATCAACGATGTGTTCAATAATCCCGTGGAAATGACAGTGTTCACCACCAAGGGTGAGCGCGACACAGTGATGACTCCGATGGACAGCATCCGTCATTATCGCGGATTCCTGCGGACGGGGTTTGTGTGTATGGATAACGAGCGGGGATATGTCAAGGCTTATGTGGGTGGAGTCGATTATGCCCATTTCCAATACGACATGGCTTCGCAAGGACGACGACAGGTCGGCAGTACCATCAAACCCTATCTGTATGCGATGGCGATGGAGAACGGGTGGAGCCCCTGCGATGTTGCCCCGAACGAACCCCGCACTTATATGTCCGGCGGCAAACCGTGGACGCCGCGTAATAGTAGTAAAAGTCGGGTAGGGGAAATGGTCACCCTGCAATGGGCGTTAGCACAAAGTAACAACTGGGTGTCGGCCTATCTGCTTAACCAACTCAGCCCCGCCTTGTTAGTGAAATATATTCATAGGTTCGGCGTGAAGAACCGTGACATTGACGCTGTTCTTCCCCTGTGTCTGGGTACTTGTGACGTGAGTGTGTTGGAGATGGTGACGGCTTATACCGCCTTCCCCAAAGGAGGAACGCGTTGTCAGCCGGTGTTTGTCACGAAGATTGTGGACAGCGATGGCAAGGTGGTTGCGAATCTGAGCGACCTCCAAGTGAAAAAGAATCCTTACGATGAGAATGATACGCGTGACGTGCTGTCGGAGGATGCTGCGTATAAGATGATTACACTCATGCAAGGCGTCATCAATTCGGGCACGGGCCAGCGTATGCGGAGCCGATATGGCTTGACGTGCGACATGGCAGGAAAGACGGGAACGACCAACGATAATTCCGATGGTTGGTTTGTGGGCTATACGCCTCGTCTGACGTTCGGTGCTTGGGTAGGCGGAGAAGAACGGAAGATTCATTTTAACAGCATGGCCAACGGTCAGGGCGCAAGTTCGGCGCTCCCCATTGCGGCGCTGTTCCTTAAAAAGGTGTTTGCCGACCCTCGTCTGGGCTATTCTCCTTATGAAAGTTTTACGTTTCCTGCTGATTTTGATGTTTGTGGTAGTGGCGTGATGGACGACGGTGACAAGCCCGACGATAACGCAGAGGAGGAAGAACCTGGGTTTGTGGAATCATTGCTGCACGATTTGCTGAACTTATAACGGAGAACGGACGACATGAAATTTATAGGAATCATACCTGCTCGTTATGCATCTACTCGCTTCCCCGGCAAGCCATTGGCGTTGCTCGGTGGTAAACCGGTGATTCAAAGAGTGTATGAACAAGTATATGGTGAGTTTGATGACGCGGTGGTGGCTACTGATGACGAGCGCATTAAACAGACGGTTGAGTCATTCGGCGGCCGAGCCATTATGACGAGTGCGGAGCATCGGAGCGGTACAGACCGTTGTTACGAGGCCTATCAAAAGTGTGGTGCTGAATACGATGTTGTGGTCAATGTGCAAGGTGATGAACCCTTCATCCAACCGCAACAGTTGCAGGCCATACGTCAGTGCTTCGACGATGCGACTACCGACATTGCCACGTTGGTAAAACCATTTACCGTTGCAGATGGATTGGAAGCTTTACAAAATCCCAACTCCCCTAAGGTGGTGGTGGATGCGAAGGGCCATGCCCTCTATTTCAGTCGTAGCGTAGTTCCCTATTTACGCGGTGTCGCCCCGCAGGACTGGCTGTCGCAACAGACTTATTACAAGCATATCGGACTCTATGCTTATCGGGTGAACACACTTCGTGAAATAACCAACCTCCCCCAAGGAGTGCTGGAGCGTGCGGAGAGTCTGGAGCAACTCCGGTGGCTGGAACATGGCTATGTCATAAAGGTGGGCATGAGCGAAGTCGAAACCATCGGCATAGACACGCCGGAAGATCTGGCAAAGGCTGAGGAATACTTAAAAATAGCGAAATAATTTGTTCTATAACACAAGTTTTTGTATCTTTGTGAAAACCTATTGAAACACATGAGAATGACGATAAAAACCATTGTATGTTCCTTTTTGTTTTCACTATCTGTGCTACATAGTCAAGCCCAGGGAATCACCGTGGGCACCTATACTTTCTCTGATGGTGCTCTTTATCAAGGTGAATTGTTCAAGGGAAAACCTTGGGGACAGGGCACGACGCAATTCCGAAATGGTGATACGCACACAGGCAAATATGCCAAAGGTCTTCGCGAAGGCTTTGGCGTTTATCAATTTACCGATGGTGAGAAATACGAAGGCGAGTGGCTTCAAAACCATCAGCACGGCAAGGGAACCTACTATTTTAAGAATAATAATAAATACGACGGTCTTTGGTATCGTGACACGCAGCACGGTCAGGGAACGATGTATTACTACAACGGTGACACCTATCGTGGTAACTGGAAAAACGATGTGCGCGAAGGAATCGGTACTTACACCTATGCCGACGGTTCAACGTATGTAGGCAGTTGGCAAAATGACCAAAAGACTGGTCGAGGAAAGTTCATGTGGGCCGATGGTAGTTTCTACGATGGTGAGTGGCGAGCCAATAAGATGGTGGGGCGTGGCACCTTCCATTATGTCTCCGGCGACGAGTATACGGGCGATTGGGTGAACGGCGTTTACAATGGTCGTGGCATCTACTCTTATGCTAATGGCGACCGTTACGAAGGTGGCTTTGTGGACGGACAACGCTCTGGCGATGGCATCTCAACCTTTGCCAATGGCGATAAATACGTTGGGCATTACAAGGAAGGTGAACCTGATGGCATGGGCACTTTCACGTGGCATGGCGGCGCTACCTATACAGGCCAATGGCGTGCCGGCAAGCAAGATGGCCGGGGCAAGTACACTTGGAGCAATGGCACTGTGTATGATGGAGGCTGGAAAAATGGTCTCATGGACGGCGAAGGTATTCTTCGCGAGGCGGAAGGTGCTAAGTATAAAGGCGCGTTCCAGTCTGGTCAGAAGCATGGTCATGGCGTTTATGAGGATGCTCAAGGCGTCAGTTACGAAGGCAGTTTCAAGAATGATTTGAAGGAAGGCGAGTTTAAAGTGCGCCAGGGTTCCACCTCGCGCAAGGCGGTCTTCCTGCATGATATAGAACAATAATCTTAAATTTAATATTATGGCCTCAACCACCAAGAAAACAGCGAAGGCTCCTGCTACTGCAAAAAAAGAGTCGAAAGCTAAGAAATCAACAAAGAAGAGCCCGCAGGAAATTGAGCCTCTGAAATTGTTGAGAAACGACAAATACCTGCAAGAGTATGCCGATGCTATCCGCGGTCGTCATCAGATGATTACGCATAAACTGCAGGAACTTACGGGCGACGGTAAAATTACGCTTACCGATTTTGCGAGTGGTTACCTTTATTTTGGTGTGCATCGTACGGAAAAAGGCGATTGGGTCATTCGTGAATGGGCTCCCAATGCTACCGAAATTTTTCTTGTTGGCGATTTCAACGACTGGACAGAACGTCCTAAATACGCCATGAAACGCATCAAGAAGACCGGCAATTGGGAGATAGTCCTTCCCGCTAAGGCTCTGAAACACGGTGACCTCTTCAAGATGAGTGTTCATTGGGAAGGTGGTCAGGGAGAGCGCATTCCAGCGTGGGCCAATCGCGTGGTGCAGGATGAAACCACAAAAATCTTCAGTGCTCAGATTTGGTGTCCCGAGGAACCGTATGCTTGGAAGACCAAGAAGTTCAAGGTGAATAAGAATCCTTTGCTCATCTATGAGTGCCATATTGGAATGGGACAGGATGCAGAGAAGGTGGGAACCTATTTGGAATTCCGAGACAACGTCCTGCCACGTGTGGTCGCCGATGGTTACAACTGCATCCAGATTATGGCCATTCAGGAGCATCCGTACTATGGAAGTTTTGGCTATCATGTAAGTAATTTCTTTGCAGCCAGTAGCCGTTTCGGTACACCTGAGGAACTGAAATCGCTGATTGACGCGGCTCATGAGGCGGGTATCGCTGTGGTTATGGATATCGTCCACAGCCATGCTGTCAAGAATGAAATGGAAGGCATCGGCAATTTAGCTGGTGATCCTTGTCAGTACTTCTATGAAGGCGGGCGTCGCGAGCACCCTGCCTGGGATAGTCTTTGCTTTGACTATGGCAAGAACGAGGTGCTACATTTCCTTCTCTCGAACTGCAAATATTGGCTTGAGGAGTACCATTTCGACGGCTTCCGTTTCGATGGCGTAACGTCGATGCTCTATTATAGTCATGGATTGGGCGAGTCGTTTGGCGGTTATGGAGATTATTATAATGGTCATCAGGACGATAATGCCATCTGCTATCTCACCCTGGCCAATGAACTGATTCATACGGTTAACCCCTATGCTATTACCATTGCTGAGGAGGTGAGCGGCATGCCCGGTTTGGCTGTTCCTTTTGCCGATGGCGGTTATGGCTTCGATTATCGCATGGCCATGAACGTGCCCGATTATTGGATTAAGACCATCAAAGAACTGAAGGATGAGGAGTGGAAACCCTCAAGCATGTTCTGGGAAGTGAAGAATCGGCGCGCCGACGAGAAGACCATTTCCTATTGCGAGAGTCACGATCAGGCTTTGGTGGGCGATAAGACCATCATCTTCCGCCTTGTCGATGCCGATATGTACTGGCATTTCAAGAAAGGCGACGAGACGTATGTGGTTGAACGTGGTATCGCCTTGCACAAGATGATACGACTTCTCACGGCCAGTACCATCAATGGTGGTTATCTGAATTTCATGGGTAACGAGTTCGGTCATCCCGAATGGATAGACTTCCCCCGCGAAGGCAATGGCTGGAGTCACAAGTATGCACGTCGCCAGTGGAATCTGGTCGATAACCCGGAATTGTGCTTCCATTATCTGGGCGATTTCGATAAGGCGATGCTTGATGTTCTCAAGAGTGAGAAGAGTGTTCAGCGCACTGCCATCGTGGAGATTTGGCACAACGACGGCGACCAAGTACTCGCGTTCCGCCGTGGCGACCTTTATTTCTTCTTCAATTTCAGTCCCAACCGCTCGTACGACGGCTATGGCTTCATGGTTCCGGAAGGAAGTTTTGTGTATGTGCTCAATACGGACGACACGAAGTTTGGCGGTCACGGGCTCAATGACGACTCCATTGTACACTTTACCAACTGGGACGGCATGCTCAGTAAGGATGGTAAAGGTTGGTTGAAACTCTACATACCTGCTCGCAGTGCATGTGTGCTGCGGTATAAGAAGGACTGATGCAGTATTCAAATCCAAGAACGAAGAAGACCGCACAAAGGATTCCCATCCTTTGCGGTCTTCTTTTTGTTGGGTTTTGCTTCTGCTTTCTCTATGAGTTCCAATGGGTGAAGTTGGCGCAGACGCAACATTTCCTATCGGGTGGGCTTACTGTCTATCGCCGTATCTTTACGGCCGTCAGCTCCACAGCAGTGCTGACGTTCTTAGGAATTATTGTGGACCGCCTGTTGCGTGAACTGCCCATGCGCTGGCGTGCAGTCAGTTGGATGCCATCGTTCATCTTGTTGGGACTCTTCACCGACCGTCATTTCCCGTTTTTGGGGGATGCGGAGACCAGCATCTCATGGTGGGGATATCTGGCTCTTGCCATTGGCTTTCTTGGGCTGGTTAGCATAGGTTTTTCGTTGCCCGACTCGTCGAAGGAGAACGAGGGCTTCTCGTCGTATGCTTGGCCCAATGTGTTCATGCAGGTCGCTTTCATGGTGCTGACTATCGGTCTGAGCAATACAAACGATTCCTTGCAACGTATTGTGCGCAACAATCAGGCGATGGCGCAGGGAAATGGCGAGGAGATATTGAAGTGTGCAGCGCTCGACGACCAGGCGTCGCGTCATGAAACAGCCATGGTGGCATGGGCTTTGTCCGGTCAAGGAATGTTGGGCGAGCGCTTCTTTGAGTTTAATCACCCCGATGGCAGTGAGGCGCTTTTTCCAACCTTGCTGGATAGTGTGCTGATTGGGAACATACCTGATGCGTGCGGCCGACTGCTTGGCTATATCAAAGGCGACAAGATTCGCACCGTAGAGTTTCTTGAGATTATTCAGCCTCTTCCAGCAACAAAGCAGCCGATGGCACGTGACTATCTGCTGATGGCCTATCTTTTAGACCGTCGTCTCGATGATTTTGTGCAGTTGTTGGGGGTTGGCGACTCTGTACCAACGTATCTCCCTCGTGCTTATGCCGAGGCCCTTACCCTCTACGAAGCGCGTCACCCCGATGTGACCTTCGACTATCTGTCGCCAGCGATGCGACAGTCTTTTGCCGCCTTTGAAGAGCAAAAGAGAAGTACCAAAGAGCCGTATGCTTTATACTCACTCTTTGGTACATCGTATTGGTATTATTTCTTCCGTTAGCAGTTTATCTTCTGCCACCGCCGTGTGAACCGCCACCGCGAGAGCCACCGCCCATTGAACCTCCGCGTGAGCCGCCGCCCATGCTGCCGTGTGAGCCTCCCATAGAGCTGCTGCCTCGGCTGCCGCTGCTGAATGAACTGCTGCGTGAACCGCCCATCATGCCACCGCGTGAACTGCTCATCGAGCTGCTGCCTCTGCTTGGGCTACCCATGGAACTGCGGTTCTGTGAGCCCATGTAGGAGCGTGAACTGTTGCCGAAGGAAGAGCGTGAGCTGCTGCGCATCTGGCTATTGCCTATGGAAGAGTTGCCGCGACTGGTGTTCATGTTAGGACGAGCCTGGTCGTTGCGCTGTTGCATTGTGTTGGGTCTGATGCTCGTGTTGCCACGGCTGTTCTCGTTGCGACCGCTCATGCCACTGCCGCGATTCATGTCGTTGCCACCGCGATTCATATCGTTGCCACGTCCCATGTTGCCGCCGCCGCGGTTCATGTCGTTGCGTGAGCCACGCCCCATGTTATTGTTACCACGGCCTGCACCGTTGCGCTGTGCGTCGAAGCGATAGCCGTTGCCGCGAACTTCACCACCGCCGTAGCGTCCGCCACGATTGCCATTGGGGTGACCGACCATGGAACGATTCATACCTCTCATGCCTCCGCGCCAGTCGGGACGACGGTTGCCGTAGTAGCTGTTGTGGAAATGCATGCGTCCGTGACCTCCGTGGTACGTGTCGAAGATAATGGGATGATGGTAGAAATAGTATCCGTGATGGTAGTGATGATAGATGGGGAAATACCATCCATGGTTGTACCAAGTCAGCGGACGGAAGAAGTATTCCGTGGCAATGAAGGTGCGCCACTGCCAGTCGTGAAGGATGAAGCGCAGGTCGTTGTTGCGGTACTCCCAATAATCGGCGAAGATGTCAGCCTCCGTGTTGACAGACAGCAGATAGTCAAGATTGATTTCATAGGCGTCGTTGTACTGCTGGTCGTTGAGGTTCAACTCGTAGGCCATCTTGTCGGTCAGGTAGTAAGCCTGCTCTCTTGCGGTCTCGTAATCCATAGCAAATGCACCGGCAACTGCGGTGATGGTTGCAACGATTGTCATAAAGAATCTTTTCATAACTTTGTCTTTTAAGTTGTTTTCTATTGCAAAGGTATAAAGAATAGGGAAGCTCGCAAATGGAACTTCCCTATTCGGTGGGGGATTTCTCCTATTCGTGATAGGTGTATGCTTGGGCGTAGCTTTCTGTCTATAAGGTGGCGGTAAACAGAAAGTGCGGGGTGGACACTTCTACGGGGCCGTCGAAGA
Organism: Bacteroidaceae bacterium; assembly: GCA_021443405.1. Lineage (GTDB taxonomy): Bacteria > Bacteroidota > Bacteroidia > Bacteroidales > Bacteroidaceae > Physcousia. Next base: position 6,287 of record JABUUA010000008.1, on the reverse strand, counting down.
GACCGAACACACTGCTTCCGCTTCCGCTCATGCACGCGTAGCGCGCGCCTACCTTATATAACTGTTGCTTGATGTGGGCCACCGTGGGGTGGGCGGGGAACACACTGTCCTCAAAGTCGTTTCGCACCATGTCGGGCCATCGGTGGAGTTGCTCGCGCTGCAATTCTCCTAACAAAATATCCCCTTTGTGGGGCGTGATGTTGGCGTAGGCTTCTTTGGTGGAAACGAAGTCGTCGGGCTTTATCAGCACTAAGAACATGCCGGAAAGGTCCAAGTCTATAGGCGTGAACACATTCCCTGTGCCCGTGGCATACACGGGTGTGCAGCGGATGAAGAAGGGACAATCCGCTCCCAACCGCCCGACACACTTCTCCATTTCTTCCGTCGTAAGGTGGAGACCGCACATCTCATTGAGCATTTTCATCATGGACGCGGCATCGCTGCTGCCTCCTCCCAAGCCTGCACCTGACGGGATGTTCTTCTTCAGGCGGATGCGGAGCGGTGGGATGGCATGCCCCTCCTCGCGTAGCATGGTGACGACGCGATACACGAGATTGTCGCGCCAGTTGCCTGCCACGGGGATGCCGGTGACCTCGAGCGAGTCTTCTTCCGCCCTCTCCACCGTCAGTTCATCGCGCAGCGGGATGGGGTAGAAGATGGTCTCCAGATTGTGGTATCCATCGGGCCGACGTTCCACGACGTGCAGCCCGATGTTGATTTTGGCACAGGGATAACTTTGCATGCTTAGAAGTAGAAACCTACGCCCAGGCGCAGACCGATGGCGCTTCCGCAGTTGAAGTCGTTCAGACCAAGGTGGGCATATACCGACGGCTCAAGGCTAATGAAGTGATTTACATAGAAGCAATAGCCTACTTCTGGGGTGAGTTGTGCGTAGTTCACCCCGTCCATGACGCGCTCCCATTGCAGTCCGCAACCGGTGAAGACGCCGTTGCGCTTGAAGTAGTAGCGCACGCCTGCATTGAGTTGCACGTGGCTGTTGCTTGCCTGGTGCTGCCATCCCAGACGGCCCAGCACCAGCCAGTTGTCGGCAACAAACGTACCGCCAGTGGCATCGATGCCCAGAGTAAAGTCGCGATCATCTCCGTGATAAGCAATATTGAATCCACTCAACGACATATTGACGTAGTTGGTGTGCTTCTCAAACTGCGCGTTCGCATTCAAGGTGGCAACGGCCATCAAGGCCATCAAAAACATTTTCTTCATCATAGTATTACTTGTTTTAATGTTAGTTTGGAGTTGCTGTTGGTTTACAATCGGTTCAGTAGGTCGAAGCCTTCGGGCGCCAATAGAATGTAGCATGTGCACACGATGGTCATGAAAATGGCCGGTAGGGTGGCTATCCAGTGGCACTTCCCGTGCTGCCGGAGCCAGTGTGCCGCTGCCCATAGCATGATGCAGGCCACCATCTGGTTGCACCACGCGAAGTAGCGCCACAGCACGTTGAAGTCTAACATCATCAGGAGTCCCGACAGCACGAAGAGCGGCAGACAGATGATGAGGCGCTTCCTGATTTTCTCTTGTGTCATGCCCAAATGCTCGGCGATGATGAGGCGGGCGCTGCGGAACGCCGTGTCGCCGCTGGTGATGGGCGCTGCCACCACACCTAACACGGCCAGAATAGCCCCGACGGTGCCCAGCCAGCCCGAACAGATGTTGTTCACCACCACGGCGGGCGTCCCCATGTCGGCCAGTGCTTGGTACGAGCCGGCAAACTTGATGGCGGCCGCTGCCCAGATGAGTGCCACGATGCCTTCGGTGATCATGGCCCCGTAGAAAATGCGCCGTCCGTGGCGTTCGTGGGTGATGCAGCGCGCCATGAGGGGAGTCTGTGTGGCGTGGAAACCGCTGATGGCACCGCAGGCGATGGTGACACACAGCATGGGAAACACAGGGAGATGCTTGGGATGCCAACCGCCCAGTCCGTCGGTCAGCTCGGGCATCCAGCCCGGTTGGATGAAGATGCTCACGGTGACGCCCACCGCCATTATCAGCAGAGCGCCGCCAAAGAACGGGTAGGCATTGCCGATGAGGGTGCTGATGGGGAGCAGCGTGGCCAGAATGTAGTAACTCATGATAATGAGTACCCACACCAGCGAGGACGACCAACTCCACCCATCGGTCATGGAGGCAAGGAGGTCGGCCGGGGTGACTACGAACACCGTCCCGACCAGCACTAACAGGATGATGGAGAATTCGCGCATCAGCACGCGCATGGGCTTGCCCAGTTCGCTACCCACAATCTCAGGGAGCGAGGCGCCGCCTTTGCGGATGCTTATCATGCCCGTCAGGTAGTCGTGCACGGCTCCGGCAAAGATGCAGCCCAGCACAATCCACAGATAGGCGGCCGGTCCGAACTGAATGCCCATGATGGCTCCGAAGATAGGGCCCGTGCCGGCGATATTCAGAAACTGGATGAGATAGACTCTCCACGTTTTCATGGGCACAAAGTCCACGCCGTCTTGCTTCTCATAGCAAGGCATCGCTTGTTTTTCGTCGGGACCGAATAGCTGATCCACCAAGGCTCCGTAAAGCCAATATCCAATGAGGAGCGCAACGAGAGCCAGCGCAAATGAAATCATAGTTTCTTCTTTTTATAGACAAAGGTACGAATTTTTATTTGTATCTTTGCAAGATGAAACGCCGAATTTACGTCTATTATACGCTTCTGCTGTTCTGTTGCTCTGTCGCCACCTTTGCGCAGATGCCTTGGAACACGGATGCACTCTATCCGAAACGTGAGACGCGAGCGGTGTGGGTCACTACCTTGGGCGGACTGGACTGGCCTAAGAATAAGGCGACATCGGCGGACGGTCGGGAGCGGCAACAGCGCGAGTTGTGTCAGTTGCTGGACCAATTGCAGGCGGCTAACATCAACACCGTCATTCTTCAGACGCGTGTCCGGGGCAGCGTCATCTATCCTTCGCAGCTGGAACCGTGGGACGTGGCGCTCACGGGTCAGTTCGACGGTAGTCCGGGATACGACCCCTTGGCTTTCGCTATCGAGGAAACCCACCGTCGTGGCATGGAACTGCATGCCTGGGTGGTGACCATTCCTGCGTTCAAACAGAACGTCGCGCGCAAGATGGGGCGGCGCGGTCTTTACAGGTCGCACCCTGAGTTGCTGCGGAAACACAATGATATGTATTACCTCGACCCGGGTCTCCCGGGCACGGCCGACTATCTGCGCAGCATCTGTCGCGAGATTGTGGAGCGTTACGACGTGGACGGATTGCACTTCGACTACATTCGCTACCCCGAGAATGCCGGCGGTTTCGCGGACGGTGCTTCGTATAAAAAATATGGGAAGGGCCAGTCGAAGGCCGCTTGGCGCCGCGACAACATCACCCGCATCGTGCGCTCCATCTACCACGATGTGAAGGCGCGGAAGCCGTGGGTGAAGGTGAGTTGCAGTCCTGTGGGCAAGTATCGCGACACGCGTCGTTATTCCTCGCGCGGATGGAATTGCTACGATGCTGTGTATCAGGACGCCCAAGGCTGGTTGCAAGAAGGCATACAGGATGCGTTGTTCCCGATGATGTACTTCGATGGCGACCACTTCTATCCCTTCGCGGCCGACTGGAAGGAGGGCTGCTTCGGTCGGCATGTAGTGCCTGGTCTGGGCATCTATTTCCTCGATGCACGCGAGCGGAACTGGCCCTTGCAGGTGATAACGCGCCAACTGCATTACGTGCGCGAGCAGGGGTTGGCTGGCCAGTGCTATTTCCGCAGCCGCTTCCTGACGGACAACACAAAGGGTCTCTACGACTATCTGCTGCAGACGTTCTATGCCTATCCCGCTCTCACGCCAGCCTATCCGTGGTTGGATGCCGAGGCGCCTTCGGCGCCGACGGGGGTGGAACGGCAGCCGTTGGACGAACAGCGTGAACTCCTCACTTGGACAGCCAGCACGGACAATCTGCCCGCGGGCGGCGTCACGTATTGTCTGTATGCCAGCGATGCCTATCCCGTCGATGTCTCGCGTGTGGAACATCTGGTGGTCAGGGGCTTGCGCGAGTGCTCGTATGTCTATAACCGTGCCTATGGCAAGAACTGGGCGCTGACGGCGGTGGACCGTTGTGGCAACGAGAGTGACCCCGTGCAACTGGGCGGCGGTCGGCGCTTGCCTGCCCCGTCGGCAGGGGCGCATTATCTGCCTACGGACGGGCGCACGCTCCCGCTGCCTGCGCAGCCGGAGGCCGATTACTTCATGATTACCGACCTTGCCGGGCGCTCGTTGCTCACGGGCCGATGGACCACGACGGCCGACATCTCTCGCCTGCCGCGTGGCGTCTATCGCCTTTGCACGCTGGGCAAGCGAGCCGTTCGCCCCATCGCTGAATTTAAGAAATAAGCCGAAACCTTTGTCTTCCAACTTCTAACTTCTATCATGTATCATGGAACAACTCCTCTTTTATACCGATAAGATTCAAAGTTTTCTTTGGACGTACGTCGTGATTGTCCTGCTCATCGGCGGTGCTCTCTATTGCACGTGGCAGCTGCGGGGTGTGCAGTTCACCCGCGTCGGCGAGATGCTGCGGATGCTCTTCCAGTCGGCGCAGACCGATGCGGAGGTGCAAGACCACGGCGGCAGGCGCATCAATTCGTTCCAGGCCTTTGCCGTCAGTCTCTCCAGTCGCGTGGGCACGGGCAATCTCGCGGGCGTGGCCAGTGCCATTGCCGTGGGCGGTCCGGGGGCTGTCTTCTGGATGTGGGTGATGGCGCTCTTGGGCGCGGGCACGGCGTTCGTAGAGTCTGTCCTGGCCCAGCTCTACAAGCGCAAGGGCTCCGACTCCTTCTATGGCGGTCCGGCTTACTATATGCAGCACGGGTTGCACTGCCGCTGGATGGGCATCCTCTTTGCCGTGTGCATGATTTTCGGTTTCGGCTTGGCCAACCAAGTGATGCAGAGTAACACGCTCTGCGATGCCTTGGGCATGAGTTTCAGCGTCGCCCCGATGCATGTGGCGGTGGCGCTCACGGTCATGACGCTGCTCATCGTCTTCGGCGGCATTCAGCGCATCTCCAAGTTCGCGGCGCTGGTGGTGCCGTTCATGGCGCTGGGCTATCTGGCGTTGTCGGTGTACATCTGTCTGGCCAACATCACCCAGGTGCCGGCCATGCTGGCGCTCATCGTCCGCAGTGCCTTCGGCATCGACCAGGCCGTGGGCGGCGCCTTCGGCCTTGCCGTCATGCAGGGCATAAAGCGCGGACTCTTCAGTAACGAGGCGGGCGAGGGCAGTACGCCCAATGCGGCGGCCACCGCCACCATCTCTCATCCCGTGAAGCAAGGATTGTTGCAGTCGCTGGGCGTGTTCACCGATACGCTCGTCATCTGCAGCTGCTCGGCCTTCGTCATTCTGCTCAGCGGACTCTACGACCAGGGCGAGGATGGCATACTTCTCACCCGGAGCGCCATGTCGCATCACCTCGGTTCGTTTGGTAGCTGGTTCCTCACGGCCGCCATTTTCCTGTTTGCCTATACCACCATCATTGCCAATTACTTCTATGGCGAGACCAACATCCGCTACATCACCTCGCGCCGTTGGGCGGTGACGGTGTTCCGGCTGGTCACGGGTGTCGTGGTGTTGGCGGGCGGCTATTTCACGCTGGCGCAGGCGTGGAGCATCGTGGACTTGGCCATGGCGCTGATGACCATCATCAACATGGTGGCGCTGCTCCTTCTCTCGCGTCACGCGTTCCGTCTGCTGCGGCACTACATCGCCTGTCAGCGGGAGGGCCGTCCCACGGTGTTCCATCGCTCCGATATGCCGGACATTGCCGACGACCTTGAAGGTTGGGACGACGATAACGGTTGAGGATAATCTCAAATCGGTCATTAGACCGTCCTGCGGACTCTTTGCATGCTTTCAGCCTCTGTCTTGTTCTTCTTGTCTTTGGCGAGCCTGCTCACGCTCGGCCAATCAAGCAAGCTTGTTTGCTCTCGCTTACTCGCAGTATTCAGTCACGATGGAACCCCATCGCTCCCTCAGAAAGCCGCAAAAGCCCCTACGACATAGTTCTGAAATCATATCAAAGCCCAATGACCGATTCGGGATAATAGTTTCTGCTGGTTGTGGAAACTGCTTGCTGCGGTTGTTAGAGAATAGACGCTTATAGAGAGTGCCGCATTTTCTTAGAAAAAAAGACGGTGTCACGCGCGTGACGGAGCTTTTTATTCTAAGAAAAACGCCCCGTGTCTCACGACAGGGGGCGCCTCTCACCTCATGCATTTGCATGATTAGCAAAAATATATCTGTAACATAACA
>JABUUA010000089.1:11421-16401 GCA_021443405.1 Bacteroidaceae bacterium | reverse complement strand
ATCATGAAGTAGTAGTCCACCTTGCAACCCACCTGCGCCTCAAAGGAAAGTTCCTTGCGGTCGTGGATTTGTGTGGGCGAATAGTTGTCCCAGTAGATGCCGTAACCCTTGATGCTCTGGAAGAAATGAGCGTAGTCTTCGAGGTTCGACTGCTGCATCAGACGGTTCTCACCACGCTGGTTCATCTTTCCATTTTGCAAGAGACCGAGACCATAGATGGGCTCGTTGTTGTCGAGTGTCCACGCCTGTTTCACCTTGTAGCGCCCTTGGTCGGGTCCTTCGGTGATGGGGGTGAACTGCATGCTTCCCTCGCTGAGCAGCACGTTGCCGCGCGCGTCGGCAAAGGTCACTTGCTTGGTGTCGGTGTTGACGGTGACGGTAAGGGCCGACGACTTGTAGGTGACCGTATTTCCCTGCTCCTTGCGGGTGACGCTAACACGCTGGGGCTTTGCGGTGACCACCAGAGAGAGGTCGGTCTCCTTGCTGGTGTCGGGGGCCTGCTTCACCACGCGCACAGTATTGGGGGTGAAGAAAGTAATCTCTTGTGCATGGGCAGCGAGGCTCAGGAACAGGAGGGCGAATGAGAGTTGTTTGCGCATTCTATAGGTTGTCTTTAGTTGTTTATATAAGAAGATGTGTAAGCAACTTTATTTGAAGAGCAGCGGAGCAATCTCTTTCAGACTGCGGCGCCACGTAAGAAATTCGTGGGCAGTTCCCTCGGAAACGTAGGAAACAGCATTGAAGCCAGCCGCCTTGAGAGCCTCGGCCGCCTTGGTGACGCCGTCGGGATTCTCCTTGCTACCGCAACTGATGAACATGAGTTTGGGTGCTTTCATCCCTTGGAGTTCCTGCGGCTGATAGACACCGCCGCTAAACAAGCCCCAGTAGTTGAACACGTCGGGGCGGGCAAGCGTGATGGCGTGCGTCTCCATGCCACCCATCGACAGTCCGCACATGGCACGGCCTTCTTTGGTGGCTTTGGTTTGGAAGTGACTGTCGATGTAAGGAATGAGCTCGTCGCAGAGGACGGTCTCAAAGTTCTTGGCGCTGAACTGGCGGATGCTGCCGAAACGAGCCTCGTTGGTCATTCCGTAGGTCATAACCACGATGAAGGGCACACACTCCTTGTTGGCAATCAGGTTATCCATGATGAGGTCGGCCTTTCCCTGCACGCTCCACGAAGTCTCGTTCTCGCCCCAGCCGTGCTGCAGGTACAGAACAGGATATTGCTGCTTGGTGGTGCCGTAGCCCGCGGGCGTATAGACCCAAGCGTCCTTCATCGAGTCGGTGCTCTTGGAATAGAAGCGAATCTTCTGCAAGTTGCCGTGGGCGATGTCGCTGCGATTCTCATAGAAAGCCTGGTCGTGCGCTGGCACCTCGATGCCACTCATCCAGCGGCAGCCGCCGTAGTAGCTGGCCGTTCCGGGGTCGATGACGGTGGCGCCGTCGATGTTCAGCGTGTAGTAGTGGAAGCCTTCGTCCTCGGGCATCAGCGTAGTGCCCATGAAAGAACCGTCCTTCTGCTTCTTGAGCACGGTACCGCCCATGACGCCGCCGTGACCGGCCGAGGCGATGACAAAGCGAGCCTGCGGAGCCATCACGCGGAAGCGGACATAGCCCTCACTATTTACTTGCGGGTACTGCTGGCCCGGTTGGCAGGTGGAACAAGGTTGGAAGTCCTCCTTGGGCGTGACGTTGTCCAGGGCCGGATTGAAGTTCATGAGCACGCGGTAGAGGTTTTTGGGCTTGTATTCCTTGTCGTAGGGCAGCGGATAGTTGTTGGCGCCCAACCACGAGTCGCGGTCACTCAGATTCCAGAAAGTGACGCAGTCCACCTTGTCGCTATATTTGCGGAGCAAGCGGAAGAGCGTGGCATACTGGTGTTCTTGCATGAGTTTCTGTTCGTTGGTAATCTGCACACCCTCGTTGCGAGAGAAACGTAATTGTCCGCCCATCTCGCTATTTATGCGGATGTCGAGTTCGGTGACGTGGATGTGGTCCACAATCTCGCTGTACTTCTGGAGCGCGGCCTCGATGTCCTCCTCCGACGGGCCGTAGATGTTGTAGTGACCTTGCATGCCAATGCCGTCGATGGGCACGCCAGCCTCCTTCATTTCCTTGACCATCTTGTAGATGCGTTCGCGCTTGAAGGGGTCGCACTCGTTGTAATCGTTGTAGAACAACAGGGCGTTGGGGTCGGCCTCACGGGCAAACTCGAAGGCCTTGCGGATGTATTCGTCGCTGCCCACAATCTTGTAGAAATGCGATTCGCGCAGGGGCTGAGGACCGCGATTGTCAGAGATGGCCTCGTTGAACACGTCCCAGGCATAGACGACGTCGCTGTAGCGCTGCATGATGGTGGTGATGTGTTTCTTCATGCGAGCGTAGAGCACTTTCTTGGTCACATAGTTGCCCTTCTTGTCGTAGAACATCCAATCGGCCATCTGTGAGTGCCACATCAGCGTGTGTCCGCGCAGCTTGAGGCCGTGCTGACGGCAGAAGTCTGCCACTTTGTCGGCACGTTCCCAGTTATAAATGCCGTCGCCTTTGCACACTTCGCCCGGCTTCATGTCGTTTTCCGCCGTGATGCTGTTGAAATCTTTCTCGAGAAGCGCAATCTGTTCGGGATTGGCGATGTTGCGCTGATTGACCGCTACGCCAATCATGAAGTAGTCCTTGTAGGCATCCTTCAGGCCGCGCAGGTCGTTGTCCTGTGCCCAACTGCCCGAAGTGGAGCAGAGCAGGCACCATGCGATAAGCAAAAGTTTCTTCATACAATAGGTTATTTGGTTGTTAGTTTTAGCTTGTTGACTCTATAATATTAGTTCGTTCTCTATGGTTTGTGGGGTCGAAGGGTGACCCACGTCACAGTTTCTGGTTTATTGTTTATTTGATAATGTTACTCGGCAATGGTTTAAGCAAAGGTGGCAAAACTGATGATGTAGTCGGGATGCACCTCGCTCGTGACGGTGGCAGGACTGTCGGTAAGCAGCGAACGAAGGTCGACGGAGAGACCGCTTCCGGTGAGTTTCACCACGGCTTCTTTTTGTGTCCACAAGCGCAGGAAGGCGACGGCTGGGTCAGGGGCCGATGCAATCGCGGCCATTTCGTCGTCGTTCATGGTGTGGCGGGCCAGACTCTCCTTATATGGGCGGTACGACTCCACATCGACGCCCACGGGACGATGGCTCACGGCACAGGCAACATGGGTGCGACAGTGCGAGAGATTGAAGTGAAGGTCGGGGTAGTCCGTCAGAGTCGGCTTGCCATGTTCGCCGTAGGTGAACTGCGGTGGCTCAGCGATGCCGTATTCTTCCCGCAAAATGGAGCACAGCAACTGGTAGGACAGCAGGCATTGCAACCGCCCTGCCTCATGGCGGAACCGCAGGCACTGCTCCCGTCGCCACGCAGGTAAGGCGGCGATGGCCTGTTCGTGGGCCGGCGTGAGCCGGGGCGGCACGGGCAGGACACGAACGATGGATGGTGTATGAGGCGCTTCGCCTGAGGGAACGATGGGCATTATATCACGTGGGGAATAGGTTACTTATCGGCGGAGCGCAAGGCGTTCCAGGGTTTGGTACACTTGCATCAAGCCGCGGGGAACGTGGAAACAACCTTTCCATTTGCCGCCCTTGAGGGTGAGTAGCACCTCGCCACGGCGGTTGAGATAGCCGAACCATTCGGGGTATTCGTGGTCCATGAAGTGCGACCAAACGTAGTCGTGCACGCGCAGGAACCACTCGAGACAGCGGTCGTCGCCCGTCAGCTCGTACCCCTTTATCATGGTGATGAGCGTCTCGATGTGCACCCACCAGAGTTTCTGGTCCCATTCCAACTGTTGCAGCGGACGACCAAGGCGGTCCATGAAATAGAAGATGCCACCGTACTGAGCGTCCCAACCATATTCCACCTCGCGCAGAGCGATGTGGACGGCCTTGTCTATCAGGTCCTGACGGCCCAGTCGCTGACCCAAGTCCATGATGAACCACATGGCCTCGATGGCGTGGCCCGGGTTTTGCAGACGCCCTTCGTGGCAATCGACGAGCTGACCATCCACGCTCACACACTCCACAATCATATCGAGTTCGGGGCGATAGAACACGTCCAACACCTCGTGGAGGCAGAGGTCGATGGTCTGCTGTAGGAAGTCGGGGTCCAACAAATCCTCGATTTCCAACGCCACGTTGCAGAGAATCATGGGCAGGTCGAAGGTTTTGAGAGCACGGGCTCCCGCAGCCGCTTTGGACCAGCGGCCCTTGGGACAGTGGCGCTTCTCGAGCACGATGTCGAAAGTTTTCTTGGCCACCTCGGCATAACGCGGATTGCCCGTGGCCTTGTAGAGTTGGCCAAAGGCAATGACGGCAAAGGTGTAGGAGAAAATGTTGTACGGTTCAATCAAAGGATGTCCCTCACGGTCGAGCGAGAAATACCAGTTGAACTGACCATCGTGACCGTATTTCAACAGGAACTCGGCGCCTTGTATGGCGGCATTGAGCCATTCCTCGCGCGCGTCCACTTTATTATATAAGGTGGCCAGCATCCACACCTCGCGTCCTTGCAGCCAGATAAATTTGTCCGTATCATAGACTTCACCATCGCGCTCGATGCAGGTGAAGAATCCACCTCGTTCGTGGTCGATGCTATGTTCCATCCAGAACGGCATCACGCGGTCGAGGAGTTCTGACTTATATTGTGCGGCCAGCGCCGCGAACTCAATAGGATGTATCATGATATTCTATTAGAAGTGTTTGCGAAGTTATTTCCTGTCGATGGCTCGGTGACCCAGAGAAAGAACCCACGCCACCAAGACGCTCACGACCATGCCCGTGGCTCCATAAAGGAAAAGACTGGTGTCTGTGTAAGCTTGGAGCAGGAATACACTCACGGTGCCGGCAATGAAGCCTAACAGAGCTGCACGGCCGCCGACACGCGGCAGGAAGATGCCGATGAAGAACAAACCGCCAAGGCCGCTGGTCAGCA
>JABUUA010000089.1:4743-11012 GCA_021443405.1 Bacteroidaceae bacterium | reverse complement strand
GTTCATGAGAATGCTGCGCGCCGCACTCTTCTCGTTGTCGGTGGTCATATAGCGCTGGATGACCGTCTGGTCGCTGGTATAAGAAATGAGATTGTTGACCATGCCGCCGATGATGGCCACCCAGAACGTGACGCTGCGGTAGTCGAGACTCCATTCGAAGAGCCGCATTTTATCGTCAGCTTGCGCTATCTGCCACCAGCCTTGCACGCCGCCATCGGTGTGCAACATCAGGTAAGCGGCGGCGAAAAAGGCGCCACCCACGAGGATGATGCCCTGCACTACGTCGCCCCAGATAACGGCTTCTACGCCACCCATCGTGCAATAAACAATGGTGACAGCGCCCATGAGCAGAATGCACGTCTGGATGTCGATGCCCGTCACTGCCGTGAGTGCCAACGATGGCAAGTAGAGCACTAAGGCCATGCGAGCGACCATGAACACGATGAACAGGGCGGAAGCCATGAGACGTGTGGCCAAGTTGAAGCGCATTTCCAAATATTCGTAGGCCGAGATAAGGTTGAGACGGCGGAAATAAGGAAGATAATATTTGATGACGGGGAAACTCACGATGAGGATGGTCACCAACATGGGATAATATGTCCAGTTGGTGGCGTAAGCCTTGGCGGGGATGGCCATGTAGGTGATGGCCGACAACATAGTGGCGTAGATGCTGATTCCCGCCGCCCACCAAGGAACACGACCGCCGCCACGGAAGAAATCGTCGCTGCCACTCTCACGACGCATGAAGTAAATGCCCAAGAACAACATGCCAACGAGATAGAGCGAGAGGACTATCCAGTTGAGCGCACCAAAGTGACGTTCCTGCTGAAATTGGATTTTCACCACCTCGCTGCCGCGGATGCCGGGTTTTGTTTCGCCGTCCACCAGCAGATAACCGTCGCCCGTGTCCACGAGACCGCCGCCGGCACGGGCCATGAAGGAGCGACCGGGAATGCTGTGCCACGAGTTAGTAATGGTGTGATAGACCAGTATGTCGCGGTTGAATTTATACCAAGTAGCGGGTTGCCGCAAGTAGTCGTCGCCCCATTCGCCCCGCACGGCTTTGGGGAAAATGTCGCGATGGACACCGCCGAAAAACAAAACATGACTGTAACCTGCCGGGGTGGCTGTTATGCCGGCAGTAGCTTGACACCCGGCTCGTTCCGACCATTTTCGGGAAGTGAGGTCGAACTGCAAAATCGTGTTGGCCAACTCGCCGCGCTGCGGTTCGTAACCGCCGAAGATGTAGAGTGCCTTGCCCGTTCCGCTGGTTTGAACGCAGCACGCGGGTTGCAAACGAGCTTGGCCGGGCATGGTGGCAACGACCTCCCACTCCTTGCCCTGCGGATACGCGATGCGCAGCACCTTGTGGTTGGGTTGTCCGTCACTTTGTCCGCCTGCCAGATAGATGTTGCCGTCGTAGAGCGTGGCGGCCGCATTGTCCAGTCCGAAGGGAAGCGACGGCAGGATGAATAGCGTGTCTTGCGTGAGCAAATACATCTCGCGCCGACTTTGCTGACCGTCGTTACCGCCGATGCAAACGACGCCATCGCCCAGATTCACCGAAGCGCCGTAGGCAAGAGGCATGGGCAATTGATAGGTCATGACGTGCCAACCCGTCTTGCTCAAAAGCCACACGGTATCGTAGAATTTCTTCTGACCACCTTCAGCAGCCGGTTTGTCGGGGAAATTACAGCCGCCCGCCACCACCAGACCGAGGGGGAACTGACCGCAGAAAGGAGCCGAGACGCCTTGTCCGCCGTCCGCTTTGTGCGACGGAAGCAGCTCGATGCGAATGTCAACGCCGGCCAACAGCGTCAGGGGACAGAGCAAAAAGAGCAGGAGGAACTTTTTCACAAGATATTACAATGATTCCAGAAATCGATGTTGTCCAATTCCTGTTTTAGTTGCACTTCTTCTTCGGGAGTGATGTTCTGGAACGGAGTTCGGTTGGGGCCCAAGTCCAGTCCCATCAGTTTCATGATGCGCTTGCCGCCCACAATGTTGCCGCGGAAGTGGCAGATGACATTGATGACCTCCTGAGCATAGTTCTGCAGACTGCGCGCTTTCTCCAGATCGCCAGCTTTCCAAGCGTCGATGATGGCGGTGAGACAACGGCCGTTGTAGTTGGTGGTTCCTCCGATGCCGCCCCGCGCTCCTCCCATGGCGAGCGAGGGAAGGATGGTTTCGTCCTGGCCGTGCAGCATGTCGAACTTGCCGTTACCGTACAGCCGGCATTGGTTGTATTCGTAGATGCTCTCGAATGTGTATTTTATGCCGGCGAAGTTAGGGATGCGGCCATCCACGGCCTCCAGCACTTTCACCATGGGCAGGAAGGCTCCGTTAAAGGCGGGGATGTGGTAGAAATAGAAGGGAAGGTTGGGAGCACCCGCAGCAATCTCCTCACAGTATTTGACGAGTTCCTCCACACGACCAATTTTGGGGAACGGAGGCGCCATGGCTCCGAAGCCCCACGCCCCGATGGCTTGCGCGTGTTCTGCTAGGCGACGACTCTCACGCACACAGCAACTGCCCATGTGCACAATGACCTTGAAGCCTTCGGGAGCGGCGGACATCCAGGCCTCGGCCAGTTGCTTCCGCTCGTCCGTAGTGAGCATATAGCCCTCGCCGCTCGAGCCGTTGATGAACACGCCCTTCAGTCCGTTCTTCTGCAACATCTTTGCATAAGCGGGAATGGGGGCAAAATTGATGTCGCCGTTGGCAAGGAAAGGAGTGAAAGGCGCGTCGATGAGGCCTTCGATTTTCTCAAATACCATAATTCATATGCGTTTGTGTAAATAAATCCAAGTGATGTGCTGACACAGAAGAAGCACCCACAACATGCTGAAGAAGCAGATGCCCGTGACTGCATTGTCGATGCCGAGCGGTGCGAAGGGCAAGGTAATGAGCGCCATGCAGCAGCAAGCGCTGATGACGTAGTGGCGGCGCGCCAGGGCGACAAGTATGCGGCGGCCGTGTCGCGTGCTGGCCAGATACAAGGTCAGTCCCAGCGACGCCACGAACACCTTGGTGTCCCACAGCGTGTAGAGAGCAATCTTGGTGACCGACGTGATGGCTTGTGCGTCCGTGGCCATCGTGAGACTTTCGGTGCTCATTCGCCAGATGCTCAGTCCGGTGCCGATGACGAATCCGACCACCATGGGCCAACAGGCGCGGCGGAAGAACTGTTTGCGGTGGAGAAACGACAGATAGACGAAGGCCGCACAGAGAGGTACGGTGATGCCGTTGTGCGTGTAGCTGCAGAAGATTCCCATCAAAGCCATCAGGAAATACCAACGCCCGAAGTCCTTGCGGCTCACGCGCAGATACTGGCTGATGAAGAAGGGAACAATACATTGCGACGACAGTTCGAGGACGCCTTGCTCGTCGCGCTGGAAAAATCGCTCGGCGCCGGGGCAGAACAAGATAAGAAACAGCGCGGTGAGCAGCACACCGGCGGGCGTGTTTCCCGTGTTCACAAGGCGAGCGGTGAGAAAGACCAGCAGGGTGAAGAGCAGACCAATCGTGCAGTTGATGACCCATTTGTCCCAGATGTAACCGCCCGTGGGCGGGAAAACAAACAGACCGCAAGTAATCAGCACGCCAATCACCAGATAGTGAACGGCGGTCTGCTGCGTAGTGCATAGATAGTCGATGACGTTCGGTGTCTTCATGTAAGGCCTTTGTTTGACAAAGATACATAAAAATTTGTTTCGTCTTGCCAAGTTGACTATCTTTTTTCTGCCATTTTGTCAATGCGCATTTCCGTTGGCATGCCTTTCGTGACCGTCCGTGACAGAAAAGTTTTCATTCTAAAATACACAAACAATGACTATCAAACCTTTAGCAGACCGCGTGCTCATCGAGCCCGCCCCCGCAGAGACTAAGACTATCGGCGGCATCATCATTCCCGACAACGCCAAGGAAAAACCCCTCAAGGGTACCATCATCGCCGTGGGCAACGGCACCAAGGACGAGGAAATGGTCCTCAAAGTGGGCGACCAAGTGCTTTATGGCAAGTATGCCGGAACCGAGCTCGACCTCGAAGGCAACAAGTATCTGATTATGCGTCAGAGCGATGTAGTTGCCGTGATAGAATAATTCCCCCAACCGACAAACAAAAAAAATAACAAAAGATTACAATTATGGCAAAGGATATTAAATTCAATCTTGAAGCCCGCGATTTGATGAAGCAGGGCGTAGACCAACTGGCCAATGCAGTGAAGGTAACACTGGGTCCTAAGGGTCGTAACGTAATTATAGAAAAGAAGTTCGGTGCTCCCAACATTACCAAGGACGGTGTGACCGTGGCCAAGGAAGTGGAGCTGGCCGACCCGTTCCAGAATGCCGGTGCACAGCTCGTGAAAAACGTGGCCAGCAAGACCGGCGACGACGCTGGCGACGGAACCACCACCGCCACCGTGCTGGCCCAGGCCATCGTTCGCGAGGGACTGCGCAACGTGACGGCCGGCGCCAATCCCATGGACCTGAAGCGCGGCATCGACAAGGCTGTCGCCGTGGTAGTGGACCACATCAAGGAGATGGCTGAGCAGGTGGGCGACGACTACAACAAGATTGAGCAGGTGGCCACCGTAAGCGCCAACAACGATCCCGAAATCGGAGCACTCCTGGCTGACGCCATGAAGAAGGTCAGCAAGGACGGCGTCATCACCATCGAAGAGGCCAAGGGCCGCGAGACCACCATCGGCGTTGTGGAGGGCATGCAGTTCGACCGCGGCTATCTGTCGCCCTATTTCATGACGAACGCCGAGAAAATGGAGTGTGAGATGGAAAACCCCTACATTCTCATCTACGACAAGAAAATCTCCAACCTCAAGGACTTCCTCCCCATTCTGGAGCCTGCCGTGCAGACGGGCCGCCCCCTGCTGGTGATTGCCGAGGATGTGGAGAGTGAGGCTCTCACCACTCTCGTTGTCAACCGTCTGCGCACGCAGCTGAAGATTTGCGCGGTGAAGGCTCCCGGCTTCGGCGACCGCCGCAAGGCCATGCTGCAGGACATCGCCGTTCTCACGGGCGGTCTGGTCATCAGCGAGGACACGGGCCTCACCCTGGAACAGGCCACCATCGAGATGCTGGGCTCTGCCGACAAGGTGACCGTTTCGAAGGACAACACCGTCATCGTGAACGGCCGCGGCCAGAGCGAGATGATCAAGGACCGCGTCAACCAGATTAAGAACGAGATTGCCAATACGACCAGCGATTACGACAAGGAGAAACTGCAGGAGCGTCTGGCCAAGCTCTCGGGCGGTGTGGCTGTGCTCTACGTGGGCGCTCCCAGCGAAGTGGAGATGAAGGAGAAGAAAGACCGCGTCGATGACGCTCTGTGCGCCACCCGCGCCGCCATCGAAGAGGGAATCATCCCTGGCGGCGGCGTTGCCTACATCCGCGCCCAAAAAGCGCTGGAGTCGCTGAAGGGCGACAATGCCGACGAGAACACGGGCATACAGATTATCCGCCGCGCCATCGAGGAGCCGCTGCGCCAGATTGTGGAGAACGCTGGCCTCGAGGGCAGCGTGGTGGTCAACGAAGTGCGCCACGGCGAGGGCGACTACGGCTACAACGCCCGTGCCGACAAGTACGAGAAGCTGAAGGCGAGCGGCATCATCGACCCCGCCAAGGTGACGCGCGTGGCACTGGAGAACGCCGCCTCCATCGCTGGCATGTTCCTCACCACCGAATGCGTCATCTGCGACGCCAAGGAGGATAAACCCGAAATGCCCATGGGCGCTCCCGGCATGGGCGGCATGGGTGGCATGATGTAAGAAAGACCGCATCCCCGCCCCACACAACCGTGGGGAGAAAGATAAGACGGCGTTGAGTTTGCAAAAGCTCGGCGCCGTTTGTTTTTGTTTGCTGGGCTCTACGCTAACACCGACCTCTCTCGTTGCCTTTGACGAGCCTGTTCACGCTCTGCAAATCAAGCAAGTTTGTTTGCTCTTGCTTACTCGTAGCCTACGGACATGCTCAAATAAATTTGGCATTCCGCTCACTTATCCGTACTTTGAGATTGCATCTCGAAGATACTCTCGCTCGGAAAATTACAAGTAAACTTGCATTTCCGCTCGCTTATTCGTATCTTTGTCCTCGATGGACATGCAAAAACAGATTTCACTCGGTCGAGGGTTGTTGGCGCTATCTCCCCTGATGGCGTTCCTGGTGCTGTATTTGGGGTTAAGCGTTGCCGCCCACGACTTTTACAAGGTGCCCGTGACGGTCGCCTTCCTTGCCGCTTCGGTGTTTGCGGTGGC
>JABUUA010000089.1:3344-4404 GCA_021443405.1 Bacteroidaceae bacterium | reverse complement strand
GGTGCTTATTTCGGCGACAATCTTTCGTTTATTTCCGACACCACCATCGTGGCCACGCGGTCGCAAGGTTGCCGGTTGTCGGATAAGTTCCGCGTCAACATCCGCATCGTCCTGCCAGCCGCCGTACTGGTCTTGGTGGGCTACATCGTGCTGGGCAACACCCTGCAAGCCGCACCCGAGGTGGACGCCGTCAATTGGCTGCTGGTGCTTCCTTATCTGTTGGTGCTCGTGACGGCCGTCTGCGGCGTCGATGTCATGCTGGTACTCACCCTCGGCATCGTGAGCACGGGCGTTATCGGCGTGGCCACGGGGCAGTATGTGTTCTACGACTGGCTGTCTTCCATGGGCGACGGGATTCTCGGTATGGGCGAACTCATCATCGTCACGCTCCTGGCCTCGGGCATGGTGGGCGTGATTCGTCACATGGGCGGCATTGCCTTTCTGCTTCAGCGCCTTACGCGCCACATCAGCGGCAAGCGGGGCGCCGAGTCGTGCATCGCCGCGCTGGTGATGCTCACCGACGTGTGTACGGCTAACAACACCATCGCCATCCTGACGGTGGGCCAGCTGGCTCGCGACATCAGCAAGCGCTTCCGCATCGACCCGCGCCGAACGGCCAGCATTCTGGACACAGCGTCGTGCATCGCACAAAGTTTTCTGCCTTACGGAGCCCAGATGCTGATGGCGTCGGGACTGGCCGCGCTCAATCCGCTCTCCATTATCCCTTACCTCTACTACCCGATGACCATGGCCGTCTTCATGGCCTTGGCCATCTTGTTCCGCTATCCCCGCAAATACACCGACTATGGAACTCATTAAGAAATATTTCCCCCATCTCACTGAGACGCAGTTGTCGCAGTTCGAACAGCTCGACGCGTTGTATCACGATTGGAACTCCAAAATCAACGTCATCTCCCGCAAAGACATCGACAATCTCTACGAACGCCACATCCTGCACTCGCTGGGCATCGCCGAGGTCATTCGATTCACTTCCGGCACTCGCGTGATGGACCTGGGCACGGGCGGCGGTTTTCCAGGCATTCCCCTCGCCATCCTGTTC
>JABUUA010000089.1:0-3063 GCA_021443405.1 Bacteroidaceae bacterium | reverse complement strand
CGTGACGAACCTCTCTGACTATTTCGAGGAGGAATTCTTCAAAACCAAGAAAGTCGTCCACACTGCCTTATGATTATCCGCACTTTCACCGTCAATCCATTAGGGGTCAACTGTTACGTCGTCCACGACGTAACCACGAAGGAAGGGGCCATCATCGACTGCGGCGCCTTCGACGTTTCGGAATGGCAGAGCATCGAGGACTACATCGAGCGCGAAGGCATCTTGCTCACCCACGCCCTGCAAACCCACGTTCACTTCGACCACATCTTCGGTCTAGACTTCGTTCACGACCGCTACAGCTTGCGCGCGCAAGCCCACAGCGCCGAAGAACCGACGTGGACGGGCGGTCCTGCGCTGGTCCGGAACCTCATCCGGCACTCTCTCCCGCTGCCTAACGCCGTGCCGCAGTTCTGCTTGTCTGATGGCGATTGCATCCGGTTGGGCAATAGCGAGTTGCAAGTTATCCACACGCCCGGCCACACCTTGGGCGGTGTGTGTTTCTACAACGCTGCGGAACACATTCTCTTCGCCGGCGACACGCTCTTCCAAGACAGCCACGGCCGCTACGACCTGCCCGGCGGCGACTATTCCACCCTCATGGAAAGCATCTGCTCCCGTCTGCTCTCGCTGCCGGAGCAAACCCGCGTCTTCCCCGGTCACGGCCTGCCGACGACCATCGGCAGCGAACAGCGTTGGTATCGTTAAAGCCGAAAAAGTTCATTAGGAAAATTTGGAATTATTGAATGGTTGTTTTTTTGAGCTGCAAAATTGTTAGTTTAAATGTCCTATTGTCTTTGACCACACGTCTTATTGTCTGCGTTCACACGTCCTATTGTCTGCGGCCATACGTTCTAATGACCGATTGGGGTTAAACGTCCCCTCGGTCCTTTCCGTGCTAAAAGAGATGCTCGGAATCCCCCTCAACCGAGAAGCGGCGATTCCGTGTGTCCCGAATCGGTCAGAAAAACAGTTTGCCCCGAAGCAATGCCGTGGAAGGGTTGCTCGGGGCAAAATAGACTGCTGTGGATTTTTGTTACTTCAAGCGAATGTTGCCACGGATGCCGGTCACGACGACGGCTCCTTTCTTCTTCACTACGCCATAGATGAGACCGGGATGGTTGGCCGACGGCTCTTGGCGGTAGATGGCAATGTTCTCACGACGGTTGCCAGAGCGGAAAATGTAGTCCATATTCTGCGTCTCGCGCTTGATGGACCGATAGATGCGGCGGGCTCTCAGGGGGCGTTCGCAGGTCAGTGTCTGAACTTGTTCGATGTTGACAAAGTTGCCGATGACATTGCGGACGTTGCCGGGAATGGCGTTGGTGAAGGCTCCTAAAGTGCCCGTAGAAACGGTGGTGAAGTTGACGCCACGTTTGTCGTTCCATTTGTTCATCCACTGGGTTTGAGCGATGGCGCTGACGGACAGGGCGCACAACGCGATGAGTAATGACAGTTTCTTCATTTCTTGCTGTTTTTGATTAAAAGTCGTTATATTCTTTGAGTAAGTTGTCAGCTTCTTTCTTGGTAATCCAGATGACGGCGCCGTGTTTCTGCTCGCTGAAGTTGTCGCGAACCATGGGACTTCCTTCCTCGGCGAAATGACCGATGGGGGTGAAGGTCTGGAAGTCGGTGGTCTCCACGAAGCCAAAGTTGTGCGGCCGCATGCTGTAGTTGTCGAACATCAGCACGTATTTCTCCTCGCCGATGCGTTTCCAGCAGTTGGGCGCTTCGTGGCCGCCGCGCTCGTTGTCGTTGTAATTGGCGTCGATGGTGTAAGGGCCGGTGATGCAAGAGCCGGTCGCATGCACGGGAGTGGCTCCGTGTTCGTGGCTCACGTAGAAAAGATGGTAGGTGTCGCCCACCTTGATGATGTCACTGTCGATGACATTGTAGCGGCGTCCGGGCGCTTCGAAGAGCAGTTGCGGCTTGCTCTTTATCTGCGTGAAGTCGTCGTTGACATACACATAGTAGATTATGTTCTTGCCAGCGCCTTCTCGCGTCGTGAAGTGAACCATGAGCTGTTGGGTCTCGTAATCATAGACGGTTTCCGGCGCCCAGGCGCAGCCAATTTCCTTCCAGTTCATGTCGGGTTGCGGCGGCAGTTGCGAGAAATCGAGGTTGGTGCGCGTCCAGTGTTTGAGGTCGAAACTCTTCATCAGCACCAGTCCGCGATTGTTGCCCCATCCGTAATCTTTTCCGCTGCGCTCCCATTCGCCGTCGCGATAGGCGGAGAGTTTGGAGTAGTGTGGGTCGTCGGCAAATTTCTTCTGGGAGAACAGATGGAGGTCGGTCATCGCGAGATAGAATCCGCCGTCGGGTCCGCGGAAGATGTGCGGGTCGCGGATGCCGTGCTGCTGGGCGATGGTGTCGCCGGAGATAACGGGCTGGTCGTTGCGGAGCGAAGTCCAGCGATAGCCGTCATAGCTCACGGCCATGTGGAGGCTGTGGTCGCAATCCTTGTGATAAACCATCAGATAAGCCCCCATTTCTTTTTCCTGGGGGATTTTCTGCGCCTTCTTGTGGCCGGCGTAACGCTCCTGAGAAACAGGGTTTCCGGCGTGCTGGTCGGCGGTGACCGCCTTGTGGGAAGCACAGCCGCCCAAGGCAATGATGAGGAAGAGAAAATATTTGTTCGCAGACATATAAATGGTATTTTCGTGACAAATATACTCTTTATTCTTGAATAACGAAAGGATTGGGCGAGGTTTGTGGCCCTTCGGAAGACTTAAAAAATGTTGCAGACGTTGCCCGCCCATGGTTTTCTGGCTGAAAATTTGGAAAATCCTCTGTTATATTGTAACTTTGCAGTCGCAATAATGCACATAGGTAGAAGACAACCCTATTAAAAAAACTTTAGTCAAGATGTTTTATATTGTCAAGAAGATGGAGATTGCCGGTTGCCACCGGCTCAACCTTTCGTATGCAAGCAAATGCTCGCAACTGCATGGGCACAACTGGGTGGTGACCATTCATTGCAAATCCAAAGAACTCAACCAAGACGGCATGGTGGCCGATTTCACGCAGGTGAAGGAGCAAATCCACGGCTATCTCGACCACGGCTAT
>JABUUA010000088.1 GCA_021443405.1 Bacteroidaceae bacterium | reverse complement strand
GTCGGCCGAGAGCGTGGTGATCAGACGGTCCGTCACCAACTTCCTCTCTCACTGCTTCGCCCACTTATCGGCAAACACGCGCATCCAGTAGCCGCCGATAACACTGCGGGCTTTGAAGGCCACGCTGCGGCCGTCGTCGGTCTCGTGCCAATCGCTCAGGGGAACGCGCGAGGGAGTCTCGTGGATGTAACGATAGACGGGGAGCATGAACTGACGGAACATGGACTGCGTGGGCGACAGCGCCGCCGTCCACATAATCCAGTCGCTCTTGGTGTAAGTGCGGCGACAGTCGAGCGGCAGTCCGTAGGTGTGCTGCTGACCGAGGTAGTAACGGAGTTCGCGCTCATAGACTTTGGGCGAGAACAGACCGAGATTCCACAGTTTGTCCCACACGATGTTGTACTTCTGACTCCACGTTCCAGGGCGGTCGAAGGCAAGGCGGTAATGGTCGCCGTCGAGGGCCTGTTCCTCCCATTGCCGGGCCATCGAGCGGGCCACACCCAGATAATGGTCGGCCGTGGCCACATCGCCCTTCATCCGCGCCATCTCGGCATAACCTGCCACTCCGCAGATGGCCTTGAGGGAGAGGTTGCAGTTGTGGGCCCAATGACCAGCAAAATCGTCGGTGCATAGTTGATTGTCAGGGTCTTGACCATTCTCCGCTAAATAATTAACCCAAGTGGTCAGTATCTCCCAGTAAGGGTCGACGTAGAGCGTGTTTCCGTCGAGTTTGCAGAGCATGGCGCAGAGTGTCAGCATATTGCCCGCCTCCTCCACGGGCATGTCAGCTCCGTAGGTCTGTCCGTCGGCAATGGGATAAGTGCCGATGTCGTGTGCGGCAAAGGGTTTGGTCCACCGACCGCTACGGCTGTATACGAGAATGCTGGTCATCATGGCTTTCTGCAACTCGGGATTGTAGGCGAGGAACAAAGGCGACTCGGGATAAGTGAGGTCCACGGTGTTGACACTTCCGTTGGAGTTGTTTTCCTTCGAGAACCAAAGAAGCTGGCCGTCCTTGTCGCGGAACAACTTGTGAGCCGCCATCACCAGTCGGTAGTTGCCGCTCAGCATCTCGGCATACTCGCGCCCGCCCGCCTTCAAGCCGTCGTCGTAGATGGTTTTGTCCCACTGGCGCAAGCGTTGCATGATGGCCGTGTAGCGCTCCGCCATCTGGCGGAAGGCCTGCGTGATGGTGACTTGTCCGTCGTGGGCCCAGTAGGCTTTGTAGCGGTGGAACATGTATTCGATGTCTTGCACCTCGTCGTAACCCATCATCAGGAAACTGCGCCCTTCCTTCACCCGGCCGTAGCGATGGATGTAACTGAGCGTGGGACGATTGGGAGTGGCAAGAACGCTCACTTCGCCATTGGTGGCCGGCAGATAGAGGTAGCCCCAGTCGATGCAGATGCCGTCGCCTTTTTTAGCAAGAATGGGCTGTTCCACCGTTCCGGTGCGCAGATAGTGAACTCCATCGGCGCTCCCCTCCTCCACCACGGTGGGTTGCTCAGAAGAATTGACCGCCTGCAACGGAGATGTCTGGAATTCGATAGCTACGTCGTGCGGCCGCCCATCGGTGGAGCGGACTTGGTGGGAAATGTAGTTGACGGGCGTGGAAAGGAGGTCGTAGTCGTCTATCAGCATAGGAGCCGAGAACACGAGGTCGAGTTCCACGGGCCCCGCCTTGAAGGTGTAATAGGTGTTACAAGCCAGCACATCCACACTTTTCTGCTCGGCCAGCAAGGTTTGAGCCTTGGGAGCCACGTTGGTAAAGAGGCCGTAATCGGCATAGGCGCCACCCGTGGTGTTGTGGCAGTGGGCGGCGATGATGTTGCGCCCCGGACGGAGTAGCGCCTTCAAGCGAGCGTCAAGCTGCAGCAGCTCGTTGTTGACCCACGTCTCGCCCGTATTCGCCACCAATGTACCGTTGACATAGAGTTGAAAAACATCGTCGTGGGAATACTTGAGCCAAAGGTCTTCGGCCAGTTGTTCCGCGGAGAGATTCACCTCACGACGGATGAAGATGTCGCTTTCAAGCGCGTCCCAGCGATGGGAAATATGGGCAAGGTCGGGCGACCCCCAGGCGGCGCGTTCCACTGCCCACCGACTGTCGTCGAAGTCGGGCTGCGCCCAATCGTCAGAAGGTTGTTGGTAGGCAACTCGGCCCTCCCACCGCTCTTCGTCGGCCATCGGGGCTACGGCCTGCAGCACGGCTTCCCGCTCCCCCATAAAACGGTATTCCTGTCCATCCACCCTCAGCAGACCGAGGATGGGTTTCGGATCGTTGGTCCAGTGGCGGGTCACGCCGTCGGTCAGTCGGTCGTAAGGCGACCAAATAGAGAAATAGGGGTCGTTGACGATAATCGGCACTGCAGGCAAGCGCAGTTGGGTGGAGGCATAAGGTCGGAAGAACTCAGGACGCTGCGCCCGGACAGCGAAGCTCACGCAGAGCAGCAAGGCGGCGACGATTGTCCGCTTCATCGATAGCAGATTCGAGGGAAAGAGAGAATCTTTCATAGTTTTTCTGTGGATAAAAGGTTTTTCGTTAATAGCTATTCCTCAAGTTGTTCATTACATCGATACTGGGGATTGACAATCCTCATATACTCGGCATAAGAGATGTAACGACCGCCCATCGTTCGGAGGTGAGGCGTCTCGAACTGACAATCGATGAGTTCTCCGCCGCACGTCTGCAAAGTTCGGGCCAGATGAATCAGCGCCAACTTGCTGGCGCTGGGCATTCGGGAGAACATGCTCTCGCCGTAGAACACACTGCCGAGCGTGACGCCGTAGAGCCCGCCTACCAGAGCGTCGCCCTCCCACACTTCCACGCTGGCGGCAAAACCTTGTTCGTGGAGACGCGAGTAAGCTTCTTTCATCTGCGGACCGAGCCACGCTCCTTCCTCGCGTTCCCGCTCTTCGGCACAACCGTCGAGAACTTGCGAGAAAGCCTCGTTGAAGGAAATGCGATAGCGCTGTTTGTTCATCAGCGACCGCATGGAATGGGAAATGTGTATTTCGCTGGGAAAGATGACAAAACGACGCATCGGACACCACCACTCTATGGTTTCGTCGCGAAAAGGATACCACGGAAAAATGCCGTAACTATAGGCGAACAGCAAGCGGTCGATGCTCAAGTCGCCACCGACCGCCAACAAACCGTTATCGTCGCCCAATTCGGGACGAGGAAATGAAAGTTCTTTTCCGATGCGAAAAACCATAAGAACTGCCTATTTGTCCGCTAAACGAAGTTCGCCGTTCTCCACGTCCACTTTTGCCTGTCCGCCCTGCTGCAACGAGCCGTAAAGAATTTCCTGCATCAGCAACGGCGTGAGGCGCTGACGAATCACGCGGTCCATCTCACGAGCGCCATATTGCTGGGTGAAACCCCACTGGAGCAGTTGATTCCGCGCCTCGCGAGAGAGTTTCAGTTTCACGTTGCGCCGCTTGAGCCGCTCTTGCAACTGACGCAACTTCTTGTCCAAAATCAAACCGGCCATCGTTCGGTCCATCTCATTGAAAACAACAATGCTGGACAAGCGGTTGATGAATTCGGGCTTGAACGTTTTCTTCACCTGCGCCAGCATGGCCTGACCCTTCGACACTCCCCCGCCAAAACCCAATGCCGCCTGACTGGCAAACTGTGCGCCGGCATTGCTGGTCATGATGATGACCACCTGACGAAAATCGGCCTTCTGACCGCGGTTGTCAGTCAGCCGGGCGTAATCCATCACTTGCAAGAGAATGTTATAGACATCGGCATGAGCTTTTTCTATTTCGTCGAGCAACAGCACACAGTTCGGCGTATGGCGGATGGCGTCGGTGAGCAAACCGCCGTCGTCGTAACCCACATAACCAGCGGGTGAACCAATGAGCTTGGCCACCGTGTGTTTCTCGGTATATTCGCTCATATCGAAGCGAACTAACGCCACGCCCAATTCCTTGGCCAGCACGCGGGCGACCTCGGTTTTTCCCACTCCCGTGGGCCCCACGAACAACAGCGACGCCATGGGTTTGTCGTCCTCGAGCAGTCCTGCTTTCGCCAGTTCCACACTCTGCACCACTTGGAGCACTGCTTCATCTTGTCCGTATATCTGATTGGTAACGCGCTGGGTAAGCGTCTGCAATCCGGAATTGTTGGCGGTCTGCAGCAAATCTGCTTTCTGATGAGTCATCCGACCGACAGTCTGTCGCAACAAGCTCGAGTCCACCACCTGCGGAGCCCGCCCCGGATGCAATTCACGCCACGCGCCGGCCTCGTCCAGCAAGTCAATCGCCTTAGCCGGCAACAAGCGGTCGGTAATGTGCTTACGAGCCAACGTAACTGCCTCGGCGAGCGCTCCTTCCTGATAGGTCAGACGGTGATAATCCTCGAGATGCGGAGCCACTTGCGCCAAGATGGCCTCGGCCTCCTTGTCCGACGGTTCGGCGAGGGGAATCTGCTGAAAGCTATGGAGTAACGACCGCCGCTTTGCGAGACGTCGGTCCAATTCGTTATGAGTAGTGCCGGCCACTACGGCCAACTGATTGTCCTCGAGATAAGGACGCAAGAACTGAGTGGCGTCCATGCCTCCGTCGCCGTTCTGACCGGCGCCGACCAAGGCGTGAAGTTCGTCCACATAGAGAATGGCTTGTTTTTCAGCCACTAATCCATCGAGGACAGCGCCCAGACGTTTCTCCACATCGCCACGGAATTGGGCCCCGGCGAGCAGCGCGCCGACATTGAGTTGATAGACCTTCGACTTCCGGAAGCGGCGGGGAACACGACCGCTCTTAATGCGCTGCACCAAGCCCCACGCCATTGCGGTCTTGCCCACTCCGTGCTCGCCCACTAACAACACATTGTTGCACTGGCAGCGACACAGCACCTGCAACGCGCGGTCCATTTCCTCACGCCGCCCCACCAACGGCCAGTGCGACTCCGCCTGTTCGTTCATGCACAGAACAAACTGTCGCCAAGGTTCTTGCATCGGATCGGAGTCTTTCCCTGCACTTCTGCCCTCTTCCGCTCCATAGGCCTGAACCACACTGCTCATGAGCGCGGCGCGGTCGCCCTCAAAAGCGCTCAACAACACCGTGGCAGCCAGAGAATCGTCGAGTTGCGAAAGGGAAAAAAGAACGTGTTGCAGTCCGACTTCCGGCGCAGAAGCCCCAACGGCCGACTGAAAAGCGCCCGACATCAGTTCGTTCATTTGAGACGAACCGACCAGTTCATACTTACGTCCCTCGGGAACAGCATCTTGCGATTCGAGATACTGACGCAGTTGACGCAACATGTTCGACGCTTCGTTGGCGCCGTGCAACACATGCATAATGAATCGTTTGTCCAGCAACAAAGCTAAGAGCAAGTGCTCCGGGCACAAGTATTCGCTGCGGTCGGTCAAAGCAATCTTTGCAGCGCGGTCTATCGTTTTCTTCAGATGATCGTTCAGGTCCATAGTTTTCTTATTCAGGTTGCACATTCACTTGCAGCGGGAAACCCTCTTCCCGAGCCATCTGCATAGCTCTGTCGGCCTTTGTCCGGGCCATATCGAGACTGTAAGTCCCCACCACCGCCATCCCTTGCTGGTGAACGGCGAGCATCAAGCGCTCGGCTTCCGCGCCACTCTTGTAGAAAACAGTCTCCAACACTTGAACCACAAATTCCATGGTGGTGAAGTCGTCGTTGAGCATCACCACCTGATAGCGCCGCGGTTCCTGAAACCGGGTGTTCGGCGTAAAGCGGTTCTGCGTCTGCTGTTTCTCCATATTATAAGGTGTGCATAATACAGCCACAAAGATACAAAGAAATTTGGCATTTCGCTCATTTAATCGTAACTTTGTGGTCAAAATTAACAATTCTAAAAAGAGAATAAAATGATTAAACTTGACATTTCGAAGGCACTCGTCAGTGCCGACAAGGTAAATGCCTGGGCCGACAAAGTGGCCGCTGCCCAGCAAGCATTGGAGAATGGCACTTGTGCCGGTAACGATTTCTTGGGTTGGTTGCATCTCCCTTCGAGCATCACTCCCGAGTTCATCGGTGAACTGCAGGCTTGTGCCGACACGCTGCGCCAGCACTGCGACACGGTGATTGTGGCCGGAATCGGTGGTTCATACTTAGGTGCCCGCGCCGTGATAGAGGCGCTCGGCAACAGTTTTGCCTGGCTCACCAACAAGGGTGAAGCGCCCAACATTCTGTTTGCCGGCAACAACATTGGCGAGGATTATCTCTACGAGCTCACCGAATACTTGAAGGACAAGCAGTTCGGCGTCATCAACATCTCGAAGAGCGG
>JABUUA010000087.1 GCA_021443405.1 Bacteroidaceae bacterium | reverse complement strand
TGTTTTCCTTGTTCAATCACACGACCGTCGGCATCCACAAGGTCGAAAGCCAGCCGACAAAACTGGGCACATTCTCCGCGATTGGCCGAGCGACCGAAACAATGTTGAGAAGCATAGCATTGTCCGTTGTAACTCACACAAATAGCGCCGTGGACAAATACTTCGAGACGCATCTCGGGCACTGCCCGATGAATGTCGGCCATCTCGGCGAGAGTGAGCTCACGGGCGAGTACAGTCTGCTCAAACCCCATTTGCTGCAGCCAGCGCACTTTCTCGGCAGTGCGGTTGTCCATCTGCGTCGAAGCGTGGAGCGGCACGGGCGGCATCTCCATTTCGAGCAGCGCCATGTCCTGCACAATAAAAGCATCGACCCCAGCCGAATAGAGGTCCCAGGCCAATTGACGCGTCGCTTCGAGTTCGTCGTCCCGCAAGATGGTGTTCAGCGTCACATAGACCTTAACGCCGAAGACGTGAGCTTGCCGGCAGAGTTCCGCAATATCGTCGGTGCTGTTTCCCGCAGCCGCCCGCGCGCCAAACTGACTGGCGCCGATGTAAACAGCGTCGGCTCCGTGGCGGATGGCCTCGAGGGCCGTGGCCAGGTTGCGGGCAGGGGCAAGCAGTTCAATGGATGTCATTGATGTCGTACGGAGTCTCCTGATAAACGTAGTAGTTGAGCCAGTTGAGGAACATCATATTGCCATGGGCACGCCACGTCACCAGGGGCTCCTGCGTCGGGTCGTCGTTGCGGTAATAATTATAGGGTTTCTGGATGGGGAGCCCCTTGCTCAGGTCGCGCTTGTATTCGCCGTCGAGAGTGTTCGGAGCGTATTCGCTATGCCCGGTCACATAGATTTCACGACCTCCGCGCGCCATCACAATGCTCACACCGCTGAGTTCGCTCTCCGCAACCAGCGTGAGCGAGGGGTGAGCCACAATATCATCGCGGTGGAGTTCGGTGTGACGACTGTGCGGCATATAGAACACATCGTCGAAACCACGGAACAAAGGCAGCGACGGACAAAGCGAATGTTGCGGGAAAATGCCGAACATTTTCTCCTCCAAAGGGTATTTCGGGATGCCGTAGTGATAGTAGAGTCCGGCCTGTGCCGCCCAGCAGATATACATGGTGCTGGTGACGTGTGTCTTGCTCCACTCGAAGATTTCGCTGATTTCGTCCCAATAATTCACGTCGTCGTAGTCGAGATGCTCCACGGGAGCTCCGGTGATAATCATCCCGTCGAATCGTTCTTCCTTCATCAACTCGAAATCGCGGTAAAAGGCTTTCATGTGCTCCACAGGCGTATTCTTGCTGGTGTGGGCCTTCACTTTCATGAGCTGGATTTCCAGCTGTAGCGGGGAGTTGGAGAGAATGCGAACCAAGTCGGTCTCGGTGGTCACCTTGATCGGCATGAGGTTCAGAATGACGATTCGCAGGGGGCGGATGTCCTGATGTGCCGCCCTCGAGTTGTCGATAACAAAAATATTCTCTTGTTTCAGCAACTCGATAGCGGGCAGTTTATCGGGGAGAGTTAATGGCATGTTACCAAACAGTTACACGTTTTTCTTTGGGAAGATACATCGGGTCGTCCTCGCCGATGTTGAATGCCTCGTACCAGGCATCGATATGTGGCATCTGACCGTTAACGCGCCACTCGCCCAGCTGATGGGGGTCGCCCTTCACACGCTTGCGAACTTCCTCCTCACGGATGTTTTGTCCCCAGACATTGGCATAGGCGAGGAAGAATCGTTGCGGCGCCGTGAAGCCGTCGATGTCGGGCAGCGGTGTTTCCGCCGTGGCGTTTTGGAAGGCTTGGTAAGCCACCATGAGTCCGCCGTGGTCGGCAATGTTCTCGCCCAGCGTGAGACTGCCGTTGGCATAAAGTCCAGGCAGCACCTCGATGCTGTCGTGATAAGCACGCATTACCTGAATGCGTTCGGTGAAACGCTGGGTGTCTTCCTCGGTCCACCACTTACGCAGATTGCCGTCCTTGTCGTATTTCGAACCTTGATCGTCAAAACCGTGCGTCATCTCGTGCCCGATGACCACGCCAATGGCTCCGTAGTTGAAGGCGTCGTCGGCCTGCATGTCGAAGAAAGGAGGCTGCAGAATGCCAGCGGGGAAGCAGATTTCGTTGGTGGTGGGATTGTAATAGGCGTTCACGGTCTGCGGCGTCATATACCACTCATCCTTGTCCACAGGCTTGTTGAGATGCGTGTCAATCATGTCACGAATCTTCCACTCGTTGCATGCGAGCATATTCTGCAGATAACTCTTGCCGATGGGCAGTGAAGAATAATCCTTCCACTTGTCGGGATAGCCCACTTTCACATAGAAAGCGTCGAGTTTCTCGTGGGCAACTTTCTTTGTGGCATCGGTCATCCAGTCCTGCACGTCGATGCGCTCGCCCAGCGCTTGTTGCAGATTGGCCACAAGTTTCTCCATGCGGGCCTTAGCTTCCGGCGGGAAGAAGCGGGCCACGTAGAGTTGGCCGAGCGCCTCGCCCAGCCCACTCTCCACAGCGCCCACGGCACGTTTCCAGCGCGGACGGTCCTCGGGAGTTCCGCTCATGGCCGTTCCATAGAAGGCGAAGTTAAGGGCGCGCGCCTCGTCGTCGATGTAGCTGGCCACCCCGTCGATGGCATGCCAGAGATAGAGATTCCAGAGGGCGCTGGGCGTTTCCTCCTCCAATATCTTTTCCGCCTCGTGGATGGCGTCGGGCTGACCCACGTTCACCTCCTTCACGTCGCCTTTCTTGATGCCGAAGATGGAGAAATAGTCGTCCCAGTCGATGCCGGGGAACTGTTTCAGCAACTCGTCATACGAGAGCTTGTTGTAGTTGCCTTCGGGGTCGCGCAGCTCCACCATGCCTTTGCTGGCCTTGGCCAGACGGGTCTCGATGCGCATGACGTCGGCGGCAATGCCACGGGCGCTGGCTTCGCTCCAGCCTGCGTGCTGGGTGAGGCCGACGATGTAGTCGGTGTAGGCCTTGCGGATGGCTTGTGTGGCAGGGTCTTGGTCGAGGTAATAGTCTTTCTGCCCGAGGGTGAGTCCGCCCTGCATGATGGTGAGCAGGTTGTTCTTCGAATCTTTCTCGTCGGCGCCGATATAGAAGCCAAACAAGCCGTCGATGCCTTGTCGCTGCATGCGGGGCCACTCGTTCTTCATCCAACCGTCAGCCCCTCCGTCGTTGGCTTGGTAGTCGGCGAGGGCGAGGAAGGCTTTAAGTTCCTTAGGACCGTTGGCGTTGAGCGCTGTGCTGTCCATAGCCGAGTTGTAGAGGTCGGCAATTTTCTGCTCGATGCTTCCTTCCTTCGTGTTGCCGAGGGCGGCTACCGAGTCGATGAGACTGCGCAGCTGCTGGCGATTGTTTTCAGCCAGGGCGTCGAACGAGCCGTAGCGGCTGTATTCGGCGGTGAGGGGATGGAGTCGCTGCCAGCCGCCTGTGGCATACTGATAGAAGTCGGTGCCCACATCGACCGTGCTGTCGAGATTGTTCAGGTCGATGCCTGAACTGAGCGGACCTTTCTGGCCTTGCTGGCATGCCGCCATCATAGTGGCGATGGTTGCGATGATCATAATCTGTTTTTTCATGTTTCGTTTATGTTGTTGTTAGAGATTCTGTATTTTCTACGGCTTCGTAAGCGGTTTCCCACTCGGCCTCGGCGGCTTCAAGCTGTCGTTTGAGCGAGGCGTGTTTCTCGTAGAGTGTAGTGTCGGCGCAGCCTTCCTCCGTGGCCATCTTCTCTTCCAGGATGGCAATGGCGCCTTCGAGTATGGCCACTTGCTCCTCGGCGTCCTTGAGGGCTTTCTGCAGTTTCTTCTGCTGCTTGGCACGGGCTTTCTGTTCCTCCCACGTCAGTCCAGAAACAGCAGGCGTTTCTGCCTTGGGAGCCGAAGTCGCAGGCGTGGCAGCCGCGGGGGTGCTGAGGGTCTGAGCGGCCTGCTGAGCGGCGGTGTGGGCAATCCAGTCGTAGATGCCACCGAGATGCTCGCGCACTTTTCCGCCGCCGAACTCATAGACGCGCTCCACCAGTCCGTCGAGAAAGTCGCGGTCATGCGACACCACGATGACTGTGCCCGTGAACTGTCGAACGGCTTCTTTCAGAATGTCCTTCGAACGCATGTCGAGATGGTTCGTGGGCTCGTCGAGAACGAGGAAGTTCACCGGCTCGAGCAAGAGTTTTATCATGGCCAGACGCGTTCGTTCGCCGCCCGAGAGCACTTTCACTTTCTTGTCCGACGCCTCGCCGCCGAACATGAAGGCTCCGAGAATGTCGCGAATCTTAAAACGGACGTCGCCGCGCGCCACGCGGTCGATGGTGTCGAACACAGTGAGTTCGCCGTCGAGCAGCTGGGCTTGGTTCTGGGCAAAGTAGCCAATCTGCACATTGTGGCCCACCTTGAGACTGCCGTCGAAGGGAATTTCGCCAAGAATGCACTTCACCATCGTACTCTTGCCCTCGCCGTTACGACCCACAAAAGCCACCTTCTCGCCGCGTTTGATAGTGAGATTCACGCCCTGGAACACCACTTGGTCGTAGGTCTTCCCCACCTCGTCGCAGATGACGGGATAGTCGCCCGATCGCTGCGAGCACTCGAAGCGGAGGTGGAGGGCCGAGTTGTCCACCTCGTCAATCTCGATGGGAACAATCTTCTCCAACTGCTTGATGCGGCTCTGCACTTGGATGGCCTTGGTGGCTTGGTAGCGGAAGCGGTCGATGAAGGCCTTGATGTCGGCAATTTCCTTCTGCTGGTTCTCGTAGGCGCGCAACTGCTGTTCGCGGCGCTCGGCGCGCAGACCGACGTACTCGTCGTACTTCACCTTGTAGTCGTAGATGCGGCCGCACGAAATCTCGAGCGTTCGGTTCGTGGCGTTGTTCACGAAAGCGCGGTCGTGGCTCACCAGCACCACGGCTCCCGCACGCTGGCAGAGGAACTGTTCGAGCCACTGTATCGACTCGATGTCGAGGTGGTTCGTGGGCTCGTCGAGCAACAACACGTCGTGGTTCTGTAGCAAGAGCTTGGCGAGTTCAATGCGCATGCGCCAGCCACCCGAGAACTCGGAGGTGGGGCGGTCGAAGTCCTCGCGCCGGAAACCGAGTCCCTGCAACGTCCGCTCCAGTTGTCCTTGGTAGTTGAGCCCGTCCATCATCTGGAAACGCTCGTTCAGATGGGTGTAGTCGTCCACAAGCTGCATGTAAGCCTCCGACTCATAGTCCGTCCGGCTTATCATCTGCTGGTTGAGCTGGTCAAGCCGCTGCTGCATCTCGTGGATGTTGGCGAAGGCTTTCTCTGCCTCCTCGCGCACCGTATGACCATCGGCCAGCACCATCACCTGCGGCAGATAGCCCACCGTGGCGTCTCGGGGCACCGACACCGTGCCGCCAGTCGGTTGCTGCAGTCCGGCTATGATTTTGAGCATGGTGCTTTTGCCCGCCCCGTTCTTACCTACAAGGGCGATGCGGTCGCGGTCGTTGATGACGTAGCTGACCCCGCTGAATAGCGGTTTGGCTGCAAATTCTACACTTAGGTTATCTATTGAAATCACTTCGATTCTCTTTATTTCTAATTGCCAAAAGGCGGCGATTATTTGGGCATAATTTTTAACTTTACAAAGTTACGAAATAAATTTCATTCCTGCAATAGAGAGCGGGCCAAACTTGCGGACGTCTGACCCTTCGCGAAAGGACGATTTTTAGCAAACGTCCTTATGTTTTGTTCAAGACGTCCTATTGTGTGAGCTCAGTCGTCGGGGGCAGGCTTTTTTGAAAATTTTTTTGTGGAGGTGCAATTTTTTTTCGCGGAGGGCCAATTTTGCCTAAATTTATCCGTAAAACTGTGTTTTCTTCACCCTCGAACAGCCTCTGCGGCGTTTTGTCTGCAGTTCGATGGCCGGGAGTTCAGCGCTCGCCCCCGCTCGCTCACGCGTGTAGATTGGGAGAATCGCTCGTTTTGAATTGATATACAACTACTTATCGGCATAATTCAAGCTAATGAAGGCTGAAATACGCCGTTGTTACGACGCTCGAGAGCGACAAAAACCGCTCCAACTACTTGATAGTTAGTCTGTAACCATGGGTCAGCGACAAGTGACGAGCGACGAGTTTCTCTCAAAATCTCATTGAGAGTTGCTGGTCAGTGGGGTTCAGATTCAATAGAAAATGCCGTTAACTACCTCATTGATAGGTTGTACGCCATCGATTGGAAAAGTGACAAGTGACGACCATCTCTCAACTCTCACAAAAAAAAAGTGTTACCCCCGCGCCCCTTAATATCTGAAGAC
>JABUUA010000086.1 GCA_021443405.1 Bacteroidaceae bacterium | reverse complement strand
GCAAGTGGGCGACACCCTCCTCTACGACGGCCAGCCCATAGCCATCCAGCAAATCGAGGAGACGAACGGCGGGATAGAAATCAACGGCGGACAAATCGACGAAGGCGGTTGCTGCCTCGTTCCCCACGAAGGGGGCACTTACGTAGCGAGAGGTTGGGACGACCACGCCACCTACACGGAGTTAGGCAAGGCGGAAGTGCCCTTGGCCGAGGACTTCACCGTCATCGACTGCGGCACCGAACCGACCGACCCCAGCGACACCATCCGCACGAATCAAAAACTCTACATAGAGCAACTGCAGGACAGCCGCCCCAGTTTCAACGTCCTGAACACGCGCGTGACCATCGAGCACGGCCAGATCACCGAGATTAACCGCCGCTGGATTCCCTAAGATTCAGCGCCGCAAATACTGAAAGAGCCGCCCCGAGAAGGGCGGCTCCTTTGTTTCATGTTCAAGCGGGTGCTTAACCTTGCAATTCCTGCTGCAACTCCTTGAGCATATCCATCTTGGCGGGAATATCGATTTGCTGGGGGCACTTGCGCACGCAGTGTCCGCACTTCACGCAGGCGTCGAAGGTAGTTCCCTCGGGGAACTGCTGCCAACCGGCCAGATACTTATCCCGAGCCTCGGCGAAACCTTCGGCAGAACGGTCGCGGATGATGTTGCCGGCCACGAGCTGGTCGTTGTAATACTTGAAGACGCCGGGGATATTTACCTTGAAGTGGCAGGGCATGCAGTAAGAACAGTTGTTGCAGGCGACAGCGCGCTTGTCGAGCATCAGGCGGGCAGTGTCCTCCATGAAGGCAAGTTCCTCCTCGTTCATGGGCTTCAGCGGCGTGTGAGTGGCCACGTTCTCCTCCAAGATATTCAGGTAGGTCATGCCGCTCAACGAGGTGAGCACCTTGGGATAAGTACCGCACCAACGGAAGGCGAGCTCTGCGGGCTTCACGTCGTCGCCAAACTTCTCCTTCATGCGAGTGTCGATGTGCTTGGGCACATTGACCAGACGGCCGCCTTGCAAGGGCTCCATGATGATGACGTTCCAACCGCACTGCTCGGCGAGAGCGTAGAGTTGCTCGGCGTTGGTGTTGCCGCCCGAGGCGTGACGCCAATCGACGTAGTTCATCTGTATCTGCACAAAGTCGAACTTATACTTGTCGTTGTTGTCCACACACCACTGGAAGGTGGAGAAATCACCGTGGAACGAGAAGCCGAGCTGGCGGATATGACCCTTCTTGCGCTCTTCCACGAGATAGTCGAGCACGCCGTTATCCACGAAGCGGGCGCGGAAGCGGTCGGCATTGGGCGTTCCGATGCAGTGGAGCAGATAGTAGTCGATGTAGTCGGTCTGCAAGCGCTTCAAGCTTCGCTTATAGCTTTCCACCGACTTCTCGAAAGTAGGTTCGCCCCGAACGTCGCTCAGTTTAGTGGCCAGATAATAGGACTTGCGCGGGTGACGCGAGAGCGCCTTGCCGGTGATTTCCTCACTGTCGCCATAGGCGGGAGCTGTGTCGAAGTAGTTCACACCGTGAGCCAAGGCATAGTCCACCTCTTGGTTGACCATATCCATGAGCACTTGATGGTCCTCGCCACGCGGCAGACGCATCATTCCGTAACCGAGAATGCCCACCTTGTCGCCGTTGCGGGGGTTCTTGCGTTGCGTGATGAGGACGGGCTTCTGCTTCTTGCCCTCGGCATACTCAATCACCTCTTTGGCCGAAGCCAGTCCCGACACACCTGCGGTGAGGCCAGCCAGACCGAACACGGAGCGGCGCAGGAAAGTGCGGCGCGACATCTCGTTATTCTTGTTCTCGTTCATAGTATGGATAGTTAATAGTTTGTTTCTACGGATTCAACGGGGTTACTTGGCCGCATCCAAACCGCGGCGAACGTTCTCAATCACAGCCTTCGACGAGAAGGTGGCGCCCGTCACAGCATCCACGTGCACGCTCTTTGCCTCGCTCACCGAGAGTCCGTCCCAGGCACGGAACAATCCGCTCTCCGTGAGGCGGAGGAAGAAGTTGGGCGTCTCGTCGTTGGGCAGCGGCCGAACGCTCTTCACCCGACCGTCCTCAATCGTTATCTCCACGGGAGTTGCGCCCACATAACCACGAACATCGGCGGCAAGGTCGGTCGTGTTGATGACCTGCACCACGGGAGCGGCGGGTTGCACGGTCTCGACCTTCTCCTCGGTCTTTTCCACGGCTTTGTCCGCGGGTTTCGTCACAGGCTTTTCCGTTGGAGCGGGCTTCGCTTTCTCCGGAACGGGAGTTTCAGTCACGGCTTCCTCGGCAACTTCAGGCTGCGAGCTCACTATTTCTTCGACAACGGCCATTGTATCGGAAGATTCTTCCACGACCAACGTATCGGCAGGCTCCACAACATTTCCTTCGGTCACCGTCGTTGCCTCAGCAACGGCCTGCTTCAACTGCACCAAGTGTATGGCCATGACGACCAACGCCAGCGCTAATAATATATTGAGATAAAGAGATACTTTTTTCATCATCGTTCTTTTCTTCCATGGATTCATTTACTTTCGTTCTGCGCCAGACGGATGAGATTGCCCGTGGGACAAAGGAAGCGGCAATAAGGCCGCGACACGAACACGGAGAGCAACAGCACAACGCCGGCCGCCGCCGTCACACCCCAGGGGGCAATGCGGAACATGAAGGCGATGAAGAGTTCGTAATCGA
The DNA here is from genome assembly GCA_021443405.1 of Bacteroidaceae bacterium. GTDB lineage: Bacteria > Bacteroidota > Bacteroidia > Bacteroidales > Bacteroidaceae > Physcousia. Next base: position 3,822 of record JABUUA010000086.1, on the reverse strand, counting down.
CCCAAGCAAAGCCGATGCCCGTCCACAGCATGAGCATGAGCAGGGCCCAAACGACGTCGCGCGCCACCTCAAGCCGATGCACAGTGGCGGCTGACATCTTCCACTTGTGGCGTGGATTGAGTTTGCCCGCAAGTTCCTGTGCCGAGCCCAACGGACAGACCCACATGCAATAGTGGCTTCGCTTACCGAAGAGCGGATAGACGAAGGCCACAACAAGCATAATCACCGGAACCACCACAGCGATCAGACGAATGCCGTAAGCCAGCGTGCCCAGCAAAAAGGCATAGGAAAGGAAGGCGCCGCTCCAGAAGCCCGTAACGGCCACATTGAGTCCCAACTGCACTGTGCGATAATGCTTATTCTTCCAAAACAGCGGCAGTACGGAGGCCGTGGTCACCACAAGCAGCGTGGCCACGAACTTGACAGTGAGCAGCGACGCCCAATCGTCGCCCCACGAGAAAGCGGGGACTTCCGTGCCGCGGGCAATGTTGTGGCCAGCAAGATAACCATAGGTGCTGACGGCAGCCGCAGCCATCATCAGCAGACAGACAAGCAGGCTCACCGCTCGCTGCGCGGTCTTGTTCATCTTACTTAAACTTTGCAAACACCCACAGCACCACTACAGCGCCAATCACTGAGGTTACAATCTCGCCTATCCAGCTGTAAGCCTGTATGCCGAAAAGACCGAACAACCAACCGCCTACAATAGCGCCGATGATGCCGAGGAAGAGGTTTACGAGACAACCGCTGCTTTGTCCTTTCTGCAACTTGCTGGCGATGTAACCAGCGAGGATACCGCTCAAAATACTTATCACAAGTGTCACCATAGTTTGTATGTTTTTACGATTTCAATGCTCAAATTTACGATTTTTTTCTGAAATACCTATGGTATTGACGGAAAAATTCGCCGAAGGTTTAGGGCGGCTCGGAAAAATGAGACGAAAAAGCAAAGCCCAAATACAAGTCGATGAGAGCAAAAATCGGGGCAAAAGATTGGGCGGCTCGGGCTTTTTACGTAACTTTGTGGGAAAGAGCAATCATTTCAACCACTTGAAAACATCATGAAAACCTCGTCACCTTATCTGTTAGCCGCTTTGGCGTTGCTCATTGTCAGCCTGCAAAGTCAAGCCCAAGCACCGCTCGCCACCCCACTCGACCACGAAGCGTGGGAGACGGCCGAGTGGCTCAATGTCCCCGACGCTCCGGTGGCTCAAGCCCCCATCAACGACGGCAGTCGAGCCGCCGACGGAGCTTGCTGGTTCGTCACCACGCTGCGCAACGAACAGAAAATCGTCAGCGCCCGCTGGATGACCACAGGCTTGGGCACTTACGACCTTTACATCAACGGTCAGCCTGTGGGCGACGAAGTGCTGAAACCCGGTTTCACCCACCCGCTCAAGACCAAGCGAGCCTTCACCTACGACGTGACTCGCTGTCTGCAGACGAAGGCGGGCGCCGACAACCAACTGGCCGCACAAGTGACACCGGGCTGGTGGGGCGACAAGATTGTGACGCCAGGCGGAGGACCTATCTGGGGAGACAGAGTGGCCTTCCGCGGTGTGCTGGAGGTGAAGTACGCCGACGGCACAACACGCCGATTCGGCACAAACACCAAGGATTGGAAGGCGGGCGTGGCCGGTCCCATCCGTCACGCGGCTATCTTCGACGGGGAGGTGTTCGACGCCCGCATCGCTCCGGGCTACCAGACCACCGAACAACTGAAAGCGCCCGGCGTGAGCCAGGAGTTCAAGGGCGAGGTGCTGCCCAACAACGGCGCCGAGGTCTATCTGCGGCACGACCTAACGCTTAGTCCCATACGGGTCTATGTGTGGCAAGGAACAACGGACGCTGACGATGCGGCTTACGGAACCGTCACCATACTGCGCGAATACAAGCCAGGGCAGACCATCCGTCTGCAGGCCGGCGAGACCCTCGTGGTGGACTTCGGACAAAACTGCGCCGCCGTGCCTTCGTTCGTATTCCAGGCCAAAGCGGGCACGGAATTGGTGTGCCGACTGGGCGAACTGCTCAACGACGGCAACGGCGCGAAAAGTCGGGGAATGGACGGACCGGAGGGCTCGGTACATCGTCTCAACCTGCGCATCCCCGACCAAGGAATGTGGATGAGTTACACCTTTGCCGACTCGAAGAAACCTGTGAGCTACCACCCCACCCACACGTTCTTCGGATATCGTTTTGCCTCCATCACCGCCACGGACGCCGTCACCCTGCAAAGCATTCAAAGCATCCCCGTTTCGTCCATCACAGCAGAACTGGAAACGGGAAGCATCGTAACGGGCAATCCGCTCGTCAACCAACTAATCTCCAACACGCTGTGGAGTCAGCGCAGCAACTACCTCTCCATCCCCACCGACTGCCCGCAGCGCAACGAGCGACTGGGCTGGACGGCCGACACGCAAGTGTTTGCCGAGACGGGAACATTCTTCGCCAACACGCGGCGGTTCTTCCACAAATGGCTGCAGGACTTGCGTGACACACAGAGTGCCTTGGGCGGTTATCCCGGAACAGCGCCCTATGCCCAATACGGTTGTTCCGACGGCGACATGATGCGCGTGGGATGGGCCGACGCGGGCATTATCGTTCCTTGGACCGTGTGGAAACAATTCGACGACCCAACCATCATCGAAGAAAGTTGGGAGTCGATGGAGCGCTTCATGGGTCACATCGCCGCCACCCATTACGACCACACGGCCCATGCCAGCGAGAACGGCAACTACCAGTGGGCCGACTGGCTCAGTTACGAACCGCTGGAAAGTTGCAGCGGACAGCAGTACGGCCCCGACGGCGTGAAGCCCGAAGCCATCGACTATTGGAACTTCCTCTGTGCCTCCTATTGGCTCTCCGACGCAGAGATGATGCGCGACATGGCCGTCGCTACGGGTCGCGACGCTACGCGCTACAACCGCATGGCCGCCGAAGCGCGGACTTACATCGAGGACCGCTTTCTCACGCCCGAAGGCGACTTCAAAACCGATTTGCTCAACACCATGCAGACGCCCGCCCTCTTCTTGCTCAGGAACAAGATTGTGACAGGTAGTGCGAAGGAACGGACCATCAACCGGTTACGTCAGAACTTCGAGGCGCACGGCAACTGTCTGCAAACGGGATTCTTGGGCACTTCCATCCTGATGCAGACGCTCACCGACAACGGCATGAGCGACATCGCCTACGAACTTCTTTTCCAGCGCAGGAACCCCTCGTGGCTTTACTCCATCGACAACGGCGCCACCACCATCTGGGAACGCTGGAACAGTTATATGAAGGACACGGGCATGGGTCCGCGCGGCATGAACAGTTTCAACCACTATGCCTACGGTTGCGTGTGCGAATGGCTCTGGGAAACGGCTGCAGGCATCGCCGCCGACCCCGCCCAACCGGGTTTCAAGCACATCATCATGCGGCCGCAACCCGACAAGCGTCTCGGTCATCTCACGGCCATCTATCAGTCGGCGGCCGGAACCATCTGCAGTGCGTGGAAGTATAAAGGCAACCGCTGGACGTGGACGTTCACCATTCCCAAAGGCGCCACCGCATCGGTAACACTCCCCGGCGAGACAACCTCTAAAGAATATACCGCCGGCACTTACACCATAAAGAAATAATCCACAACCACCCAACGAGAAACGACAGAAAGGCAATCCCGTCTTTCTGTCGTTTTTTATCGTCCCAATCAGTCATGAGGCTTCGCTGTGATTTCTGAGTTATGGTGCTTGGCCGAGCCTGCTCGTCATAGGGAAAAAGTAGCCCCCAGTGGCTAAGCTCTCGCTTCACACCACTGGGGGCTTACGTTATTATCTGACT
>JABUUA010000085.1 GCA_021443405.1 Bacteroidaceae bacterium | reverse complement strand
CGACCTCGACCGCTGGCTCATGAAAAATTTTGTGGAGCCCTACAACATCGAGATGAACTATCGTTGGGAGGACAACGTCATCAGCATGGACTACATCCTCGTGCCGCCCAAGTACGAAAGCGCCATCCGCATGGCCACGGTGCTCAAGTACATTTGTTTCGATTCGTTCGACAAGGTGACGGGCTCTTCGGCCTTCATCCGCAACCACTTCCCCAAGCACATCCAGTTGGTGGGCAATCCCGGTTGGAACTCCAACGGCGGCTGGGCCTCGAACGGCAGCTACACGCTGGGTTCGTCGGAGGGCGGCTACAAAATCAACCTTTGGTATGTGAATCATCTCACCGAAATGGCCTACGACGCTAACTGGCAACAGTTTGCCGTCATCACCAGTCGCGAGGAGTTGAACAATGTGTTCTTCCACACCATCATCCACGAGTTCGGTCACGTCTTCCACCAGAAGTCGCCCTACACCAACGAGTTCAACCAGGTGAACGGCAACACGTATCTCGGCGGCAAGTGGACGAGCGCTTTCGTGGATGAGAGCGACCCCGAAATCTACGCGCGTGGCTTCTGCACCGCCTACAGCGCTTACAGCGCCGACGAGGACTTTGCCGAGATTTTCTCCACCTATGTCTGCTCCACCAACGACGAGTGGCAGGCCATCTTCGACAAGGCGGGCACGGACGGAAAGCTGAAGCTTCAGACCAAGTTCCGCATCGTCCGCGAGTATTTCCAGAAGAATTGGAAGCTCGACATCGACGCGCTGCACGACGAGATTCAGGAGCGCGAGGCCAATCTGGCGAACGTGGATTTCGACGACATCTCTCTTTAACCTCTAAACAGAACAACGAACATGAAAAAGATATCGTATCTCATCATCGTTGCGGCGGCAGTGCTGTGCGCGCTGTCGGCGTGCGAGTTCAAGGAGGATAACCTCTTCGACGTGGAGCCCGCCACCCGTCAGGACCGCTGGATGGCCGATTACCGTCGGGTTTTCAACAACAACGAATACGGCTGGGCGCTCTACGTCAGCACGCCCACGTACGGCCGTCATCCCTCGGTGGGCGTGTTTGCCGTCCGCTTCGAGCCGACCATGTGCACCTTCTATCCCTCGGCTTCCACCCGCTCCATCCCTTATGCCGCCGGGCTCGACAGCGTGCAGAGTTCCTATTCCTTCAAGATGGACAACGGCGTGGTGCTGTCGTTCGACACGTACAACGCCTTCTTCCACTACTACTCCGACCAGTCGCAGTATTTCGCCCAGGATTTGCAGGGCGACTTTGAGTTCTGCCTCGACCGCTATTCGGAGAACGAAGACACCATCTTCGGTCACGGCAAGACCAAGGGACTGCCTTTCTTCATGGTGAAGATGAAGCAGCCCGCCCCCGACTATCAGACCGAGAGCGACCACGTCACGGACTATGCCGCCTACGACTGTGTGATGATTTGTGCTGGCGACACGCTGCCGTGCCGCTTCTTGTCGGGCTACCGCAACGTGGCCGTCTATTTCGCCGACGAGGAGGATGGGCTCGTCAAGGAACATCTCTACTCTTACGGCAACCTCACCAACGGCATCTACCTGATGGAGAACTTCGTCTATAAGGGCGTGACCGTCGTGGAGATGCAGCTCGACTTTACGTCGGGCGAGTTTACGGACATCCACGGAAAAGCCAAGATTGGTCCCAAGCCTTTCTCGGACTACCTCTGCGTGATGGAGGACTACGACAACTGGTTCTTCGGCTACAGCGGTCTCGGCACGTGGACGCAGGGCGAGTATGAGAAGTTGCGCACGGCCATGGACGAGAGCGGAACGAACTATTCGTCGAAGTCGTGGGTCTATCAGTGCTTCTATCCCCATGCCAATGGAACGCTCGACCTGGTTTTCAATATGTGGTACGGCGCCGACGAGGTGACCTTCCCGCTGGATATCAAGAAGGTGGACAACACCCACATCGCGCTGCGCTGGACGGGCAAGGAACGTTCCGGCCGTTCGTTCAGTTTCTACGATATGGGACTGAAATACGCCGTCGATGCCATTGCCAAGCAGGACGACTGGACGACATACGAAATCTCGTCACGCGAGGGCAACCCCATGAACCCCGTGGGCTTCGAACTCACCGACGTAAGCAATCCAGACAACAGCATTTATTTCGAGAAGAACTTCCGTTATTACCACGGTTCTATCTGGGAATAATCCCCTAACCGTAGCTATTCTATTGAGTCCCCTCGCTGCCAAACGGCGGAGGGGACTTTTTGTTTCGACTGGTGATTCGAGTTAAAAATTCTCACGTTTTATTTTGCAGAGTCTATGCTTATGCGTATCTTTACGCAGACAAACCAACAGAACTCGCCATGAAACACTTTCTTTCGGTGGATTTGGGCGCCACGAGCGGGCGCACGGTGCTGGCCTCGTATGCCGACGGCCGGGTGGAGATGGAGGAGTGGACGCGCTTCGCCAACCCGCAGCTGCCGCGCGACGGCCATCTGTATTGGGACTTGGCGCACCTCCACGCCGAGATAGTGAAGGCCCTGACCCGCACGGCGGAGCAGCACATCCCCCTCACGAGCATCGGCATCGACACATGGGGCGTGGACTTCGCCTTCTTCGGCGCCGACGGACGGCCCATGGGCGACCCCTATTGCTATCGCGACCCACAGACCGACGGCGCCGTGGAGCGCTATTTCCAGACGGCCCTGCCCGCCCGGCAGCTCTACCAGCGCACCGGCATACAGTTCATGCCCTTCAATTCCCTGTTCCAGCTCGACACGCTCCGCCGCCGCGGGGTGGCGCTCGCCGATGTGTCGCGGGTGCTGTTCATGCCCGACGCCCTGTCGTTTCTGCTGACGGGCGAGGCCGTGTGCGAATATACCATCGCCAGCACCAGCCAGCTGCTCAATCCGGCGACGGGCGACCTGGACGAGGAGTTGCTCGCCACGGTGGGAATGCGCCGCGAGCAGTTCGGCCGCCTAGTGCATCCCGGCGAGCGCGTGGGCGTGCTGACGGAGGAGCTGCAAAGGCAGACGGGCTGCGGCCCCGTGCCGGTGGTGGCCGTGGGCGGACACGACACGGCTTCGGCGGTGGCGGCCGTCCCTGCGCAGGACCGCGATTACGCCTATCTGAGTTGCGGAACGTGGTCGCTGCTGGGCATAGAGAGTCGGCACGCCATCATCAACGACGCGAGTTTCCGGCACAATTTCACCAACGAGGGCGGTCTCGACGGCACGACCCGTTTCCTGAAAAACATCTGCGGACTGTGGCTCTTCGAGAACTGCCGCCGCGAGTTCACCGATGTCCCCGCCGACATCATGGCGCTCACGGGCCTTTGCCGGGAGAGCGACTGCCCGAGCCTGATAGTCCCCGACGCGACCGACTTCGCCCACCCCGAGAGCATGTGCACGGCCATCCGCCTCTTCTGCGAGCGCACAGGACAACCCGCGCCCGCCACGGCGGCCGATTTCATCCGCGTCATCTACCGCTCGCTGGCGTGCCGTTACCGGCAGGTGCTGGCGTTGCTGGCCGGTTTCGCCGACTTCCCCATTCGCCGTCTGCACGTGATTGGCGGCGGCAGCAAAAACCCCTTCCTCATGCAGATGACGGCCGACTGCACCGGACTGCCCGTCGTGGCCGGACCCACGGAGGGGACGGCGCTGGGCAACGCCTTGGTGCAAGTGCGCGCGGCGGGCGATGTGGGGTCTCTGGAGGCGATGCGCGGCATCGTGAGCCGCAGCGTGGAGGTGCGCCGTTACCAGCCCGGCGACACGGCGGCGTGGGACGAAGCGTACGAGCGCTTTTGCGCCGTGGCGGCGAAGTGTGAAACAAATTAGAAAACCAAGATATGAAGACAGAACTCATCAATCAGGCGTATGCCGTGGCGCGCGAGCGCTATGCGGAGTGGGGCGTGGACACGGAGCAAGTGTTGCGCCAGCTCCAGGACTTCCATCTGAGCATGCATTGCTGGCAGGCCGACGACGTGGCCGGCTTCGAGGTGCAGGCCGGCGCGATGAGCGGCGGCATACAGAGCACCGGCAACTATCCCGGCAAGGCCCGCAACATCGACGAACTGCGCAGCGACGTGCTCATGGCTCAATCGCTCATCCCCGGCGAACACCGCCTCAATCTGCACGAAATCTACGGCGATTTCCAAGGCAAGGTGGTGGACCGCGACGAGGTGGACGCCTCGTATTTCCAGAGCTGGATGGAGTGGGCGAGGGAACACAACACGAAACTCGACTTCAACAGCTCGAGCTTCTCCCACCCGAAGAGCGGCAGTCTGTCGCTGGCCAACCCCGACGAGGGGATTCGGCATTTCTGGATTGAGCACACCCGCCGTTGCCGCGAGATAGCCAACGCGATGGGCGAGGCGCAGAACGACCCCTGCATCATGAATCTGTGGGTGCACGACGGGTGCAAGGACGTCTCGGTCAACCATGCCCTCTACCGCAATCTGCTGAAACAGAGCCTCGACGAGATTTTCGCCACCCCGCAGCCCATGATGAAGGACTGCATCGAGGGGAAAGTCTTTGGCATCGGACTGGAGAGTTTCACGGTGGGCAGTCACGATTTCTATACGGCCTATGCCGCCGCCAACGACAAGATTCTGACCATCGACACGGGACATTATCACCCCACCGAAAGTCCGGCCGACAAGGTGAGCGCCGTGCTCCCCTTCGTGAAGGAACTCATGCTGCACGTCTCGCGCCCCGTGCGCTGGGACAGCGACCACGTGACCATCATGGACGACCCCACGCAGGAACTCTTCTCTGAGATTGTGCGCGCCCAGGCCCTGGACCGCGTGCACTACGGCCTCGACTTCTTCGACGGGTCCATCAACCGCATCGGCGCTTACGTGATAGGGTCGCGCGCGGCGCAGAAGTGCATGTGCCGGGCGCTGCTCGAGCCCCAGTCGTTGCTGGCTCGGCATGAGTTGGCGGGCGAGGGCTACAAGCTGTTGGCGCTGCTCGAAGAACTGAAAGCCATGCCCTGGCAGGCCGTGTACGACGAGTTCTGCCTGCGCAACGACGTTCCCGTGGGGAGCGATTTCCTGACGGAGATTGAGCGCTACGAACAGACGGTGACGAGCAAGAGAGGGTGAGCGTATGGAAAAAGGAAGTTTGAAGAGCACGATTGCGGTGTCGCTCACCAATTACCTCGACGCCGGAGCCATCGTGGCCGGCGCGAGCGGTCTGACGCTGTGGAAGGACTATCTCGGTCTGAGCGAAATGCACCTCGGCTGGCTCAATTTCATCAGTGCCAACTGTCTGGGCGCCGCCGTGGGAGCCATCATCGGCGGATTCATGGCCGACCGCTACGGGCGCAAGGCGATTTACACCTATAACATGCTGGTCTATATGGCGGGCGTGCTGCTCGTGATGCTGAGCGTGAGTTTCCCCATGCTGCTGGCGGGTTTCTTGGTGACGGGCATCTCGGTGGGAATCGGCGTTCCGGCGTCGTGGACCTACATCTCCGAGAACTCTGAGATTGGAAATCGCGGCCGCAACATCTGCATCTCCCAGATGTCGTGGGGCGTGGGGCCGATGATTATCCTGCTGCTGGGCATGCTCTTCGCACCCGGCGGCTATTGGTTCGGCGGGGTGGAGACCTTGGCCCATGCAGTCGGCGGCGACGCTATGGGGGGGGGCGCGCTCCGCGTGTTCTCCTCGCGCGTGGTCTTCTTCAGCCTGTTCGTGGTGGCTTTTGTGGCCTGGAACTTGCAACGCCGCTTGGGAGAAAGTGAGGAATGGCTGGCGACGGTCCGCGAGAGCGGCAACAAGACCTCGGGACTGCTGGCGAACATCCGCGAACTGTTCACCTGCGGCACGGCGGTTCGAACGGCCGTTTTTCTCGCCACCATCTATCTGACGTGGAATCTCGTCGCCTCGGTGTGCGGCTTCTTCCTCCCGCATATCTACGAGACGGCGGGCGGCGTGACGAACGAGATGGCCAACTGGATGAGTTGTGTGCTGTGGGCCGTCACCGTCGCGGTGACCTTCGTCTGCTCGCTGTTCATCGACCGCACCAGCCATCGCTGCATCTACGTCATGGGCCTCGTGACCGCCGTGGCGGCGTGGCTCGTCATTGTGTTCTCTCCCAAGCTGTTGGCTCTCGGGATGAGCGGCATGGCCGTGCTGTGGCTGTTCAATATCCTGTGGGGCATCGAGGGCGGCATCTCGGTGCAGGTCTTCTACGCCCTGTGGGGTTCGGAACTTTTCCCCGCCCGGTTCCGCGCCGGTGCTCAGGGGCTCATGTTCTTCGTCGTCCGCGGCTTGTCGGCCGTATGGGGGCTCACCTTCACGCACATCTACGGCGAGCACGGCGAAGGGTTCATCGTGGCCGCGTGGTGCATGATAGCGCTGTTGCTCGTCTCGCTGTTGGTGGGGATGGTAGGCGCTCCGGACACCCGCGGCAAGTCGTTGCGCCAGATTACGGAGGAGCGCTACGGCGCTGATGTGTAAGAGTGATAATCACTGAAAAATCAAACGAATAAAATAGTTATGAGTATTCTCACCAACCGCCCCGGCTTGCAAGCCGTGATTGACCAGATTGCCGAAGTGACCGGCTATCTGTGGGAGAAGGGATGGGCCGAACGCAACGGCGGCAATATGGTGCTGCGC
>JABUUA010000084.1:9767-16774 GCA_021443405.1 Bacteroidaceae bacterium | reverse complement strand
TAAGAAAGCGCCGTGCCCCACTGACCGGCTCCGGTCTCGGTGGTGATATTGGTGACGCCCTCCTGCTTGCAGTAATACGCCTGCGGCAGCGCAGAGTTCAGCTTGTGGCTGCCCACGGGACTCACACTCTCGTTCTTGAAATAGATGTGCGCGGGCGTGCCCAGCGCTTCCTCCAGACCATAGGCGCGCACCAGCGGCGTGCTGCGATAGAAGGCGTAACGACTGCGTACCTCCTCGGGGATTTCTATCCAAGCATCCTTATCGTTCATTTCCTGGTCGGCGCAGGCCTTGCAGAAAATGGGATACAAATCCTCGGCCTTCACCGGCTCCTTCGTTTTGGGATTGAGCGGGGGCAATGGCTTGTTTGGCAAGTCAGCCAAGAGATTATACCAGTGCGTAGGGATTTCAGTCTCAGGCAAAATGAATCTTTTTTGTTTCATACCGATAACTTTTTGTGTGTTTTTAACTTGAACTGATAGAAATCTGCTACAAATATACGAAATATTGTTAACGCAGCAAACTTTTGGCGTCTAAATTAAACCTTACTGTCACAAAAGTGTCATATTCTCGAAATCTAACCTTATATAATATATTATAGTATGAAGAAAATGATGATGGTAGCCCTCGTGGCTATGATGGCACTGGCAGCCAGTGCACAACAGCGTATGAACCGCGAGCAGATGCAGCAGATGATGGCCGAGCGCACTGAGAAGCAGGCCGAGCGTCTGGCAAAGGACTTCGACCTCAAGGGCGAGCAAAAGGAACAGTTCGTCACCTTGTACAAGGAGTATTCGGCCGCAGTATCGAATCGCGACAACTGGGAGCGTCGCCCTCAGAACGCCCAAACCAACAGCAAAAATATGACCGACGAGGAGGCTACGGCCAAGTTCGAGGAGCAGATGCAGCAACAAGAGAAGCAGATTGAGCAGATGCAGCAGCGCCTGCAAGCCACCCGCGACTACTACGTCAAGATGAAAGAGTTACTCACTCCCCAGCAGTTGTACAAAGTTTTTGCTCCCCAGCAACGTCAGGGCCAGGGCCAAGGACAGCGCGGCGGACAGGGCTTCGGCGGTCAGCGTCCCGGTGGTTTCGGTGGCGGACAGCGCCCGATGGGCGGCCACGACAGTGGCTTCGGTGGCGATTTTTAACACAACTTGTTTGTACTTTTCGTTAGAAATGTATAATTTTGTCCCGACAATTTATTCATTTTATAACTAACAGTATGAAAAAGTATTTAGCAGAAATGGTCGGCACAGCCGTCCTTGTGTTGATGGGTTGCGGCACAGCCGTGAGCCTGAACTGCGGTCTCGACACCGCTTCAGTAGTGGGAACAGCTCTTGCATTCGGTCTGGCAGTAGTGGCCATGGCTTACACCATCGGTGGTGTATCGGGTTGCCACATCAATCCCGCCATTACGTTGGCTTGCATGATCAGTCGTCGCACCTCCCTCAAAGACGGCATCTTGTATATGATTTCCCAGTGCATCGGTGCATTCATCGGCAGTGCCCTGCTGTGGGTGCTTGTTCAGCAAGTGGGTGCCGACGGCACGCTGACCGGCGCTAACAGTTGTGCCAACGGTCCCGTGGCCGCCATGATTGTGGAAATTATCCTCACGTTCGTCTTCGTGCTCGTGGTGCTGGGCACCACCGACGCCGAGAAGGGCGCAGGCAATCTGGCCGGTCTGGCCATCGGTCTCAGCCTCGTGTTGGTTCACCTCGTAGGCATCCACTACACGGGCACCAGTGTCAACCCCGCTCGTTCGCTGGCTCCCGCCTTCTTCGCAGGCGGTGAAGCTCTGAGTCAACTGTGGGCCTTCGTCGTAGGTCCCTTCATCGGAGCAGCCATCGCCGCAGTTGTTTGGTGCGGCATAGGCACTTGCTGCTGCAAGAAGTGCGAGAAGTAAACACACCGACACCCAATATATCCCCGCAACATAAAATTGCGGGGATTTTTTTTGCTTATTCGTCGGCGATATGTTATCTTTGTAGTCATGTTTAAAGAAAATGTTATCCTGATTGACGCGGACTACATCGACAGCGTAGCTTACCACTTGTCGAGCAACTTCTCCCAAATGCTTTTCCGCGACGTGCCCGATGCCGACCTTGCGAGCTGGCTGGTGTGCGTGGCGCTTGACGGAGGTGTTCCGGAAGGTAAGAACGAGGTGCAGGCCATCTTTGTGCACAGTCACGACAAACTGATGATGGAGCAATTCTACCCCGCCAACCTGTCGCTGGAAATCGACGGAACCGCTTTCATGGACAACGCATTGGGCGAATTTCTGATGAGTTGCGTGAAGATTGAGGAGTTGTCGGGCGACGACCTCTTCTCGCAATGCGCCGAAGTGGCCCTGAACTCCCGCGAAGTCAAGCGACTGATGCTCCTGCCCGAGATGGAAAATTCCGGAGAAAGGCTTCGCGAGCTCTTTGCGACGAAGTACCCGAAAAAGGACGTCACCCTCTTTACCATGAGCCCCAACGAGCACCATCAGCCGCGCGAGATGATGCTGGGATTCAGTCTCATGCACGCGATGGGCATCAAGAGCGATGAAATAGAATAAGACGTCCGACACAACATAAGCAATAAAACAACATTAAATATAAGATGGGAAAAGTATTGATCATCGGCGCTGGTGGCGTGGCCACCGTGGCAGCCCACAAGGTGGCACAGAACAAAGACGTGTTCACCGAGATTAAAATCGCCAGCCGCACCAAGAGCAAGTGCGACGCACTGGCCCAGGTGCTCAATGAAAAATATGGGACTAACGTCACCACCGCCCGCGTGGATGCAGACAGTGTGGAGGAGTTGGTGGCACTGATGTCGGAGTATAAGCCCGATATCGTCATGAACCTGGCCCTCCCCTATCAGGACCTCACTATCATGGACGCCTGCCTGGCCACGGGTTGCAACTACCTCGACACGGCCAACTACGAGCCGAAGGACGAAGCCCATTTCGAGTATTCGTGGCAATGGGCCTACCGCGAGCGCTTCGAGAAGGCCGGCCTCTGCGCCATCCTTGGCTGCGGCTTCGACCCCGGTGTGACCAGCGTCTATACGGCCTACGCCGCCAAGCATCACTTCGACGAGATGCACTATCTCGACATCGTTGACTGCAACGCGGGCAACCATCACAAGGCTTTCGCCACCAACTTCAACCCTGAAATCAACATCCGCGAGATTACGCAGAAGGGACTTTACTGGGAGAACGGCCAATACGTGGAGACAGAACCCATGGAGATTCACCAGCCCCTCAACTATCCCAACATAGGTCCCAAAGAGAGTTATCTCTTGCATCACGAGGAAATCGAGTCGCTGGTCATCAACTATCCCACCATCAAGCGCGCTCGTTTCTGGATGACTTTCGGCGAGGCTTACCTGAAGCACCTCGAGGTCATCCAGAATATCGGCATGGACTGCATTGACGAAGTGGAATATCAAGCCCCGAAGGCCGACGGCACAGGTATGATCACCGTGAAGATTGTTCCCTTGCAGTTCCTCAAGGCCGTGCTGCCAAACCCGCAGGAACTTGGGCAGAACTACGATGGCGAGACCAGCATCGGTTGCCGCATACGCGGTATCAAGAACGGCGAGGAACACACGTATTACGTGTACAACAACTGCTCGCATCAGGCCGCTTTCGAGGAGACGGGCATGCAGGGCGTGAGCTACACCACGGGCGTTCCCGCAATGATCGGCGCCATGATGTTCCTGAAAGGCATCTGGAGCAAACCCGGTGTGCACAACGTGGAGGAGTTTGACCCAGACCCCTTCATGGAGCAACTCAACCTGCAGGGACTCCCCTGGCACGAGCTCCACGACATCGACTTGGAGCTCTGACACCCGCAAAACTATTAACATCCACCATAATAATAACACACAATGGCAAAAATGAAAAAAGACGAAATAGCCATCGCCACCGACAACGCAGGCAAGTTGAAAGCCTTGCAGGCCGCGATGAGCAAGATAGAAAAAGACTTTGGCAAAGGCTCGATTATGAAACTCGGCGACGAGAAAATCGAGGACATCGAGGTCGTTCCCACTGGTAGTATCGCACTCGACGCCGCGCTCGGCGTGGGCGGTTACCCGAAAGGCCGTATCATAGAAATCTACGGCCCCGAAAGTTCGGGTAAGACTACGCTGGCCATCCACGCAATCGCCGAGGCTCAGAAACAGGGCGGCATCGCGGCCTTCATCGATGCCGAGCACGCCTTCGACAGCTTCTATGCCAAGAATCTGGGCGTGGACATTGACAACTTGTGGGTTTCGCAGCCCGACAACGGCGAGCAAGCTCTGGAGATTGCCGACCAGCTGATTCGCTCGAGCGCCATAGACATCATTGTCATCGACTCGGTGGCCGCACTGACGCCCAAGGCCGAAATCGAGGGCGACATGGGCGACAACAAGGTGGGCCTGCAGGCTCGACTGATGAGTCAGGCGCTGCGCAAACTCACCGCGACCGTTGCCAAGACCAAGACCACCTGCATCTTCATCAACCAGTTACGCGAGAAAATCGGCGTCACCTTCGGCAGTCCCGAGACCACAACAGGCGGTAACGCCCTGAAGTTCTATGCCAGCGTGCGTCTCGACATCCGCCGGACGGCCAGCATCAAGGACGGTGAGAACGTGATGGGTAACCATGTGAAGGTGAAGATTAAGAAGAACAAAGTGGCACCTCCCTTCCGTGTGGCCGAGTTCGACATCCTATTCGGTGAGGGAATCAGCCGCCTGGGCGAAATCATCGACCTCGGTGTCAACTTCAACATTATCACCAAGAGTGGTTCATGGTTCAGTTACGACGGCACTAAGATAGGCCAAGGCCGCGAGGCCGCCAAGAAGGCGATTGCCGACAATCCCGAGTTGGCCGACGCCATCACGGAGAAGATTCGTGCCGCCATTGCTGG
This sequence comes from Bacteroidaceae bacterium, assembly GCA_021443405.1. Taxonomy (GTDB): domain Bacteria; phylum Bacteroidota; class Bacteroidia; order Bacteroidales; family Bacteroidaceae; genus Physcousia. Next base: position 11,876 of record JABUUA010000084.1, on the reverse strand, counting down.
CAAGCCCCTGCTCGACACGGGCGCGAATGAGGACGAAGAAGTGCTGAACGAAGATTAAGCAACCCCAGGCGCGGCTCGCATTGCCCGGTCGACAGGGAAGCGACGACGCCCTATTCCAAAGACATTGAGCACCAACGGAAAAGTTGGTGCTCTTTTTGTTGGGGATTTGAAACCTTTTTCTTAACTTTGTAGAACATACAATAATCAATGCTATGAAAAGACTGATTTTAGCCATTTTGCTGGCTGGTGCAGGCTTATGTTCTGCCCAAGTGCAAGAGACGTACCGCAACCCCGTAATCAACGCCGACGTTCCCGACATCAGCGTGTGCAAGGTGCAGGACACCTATTACATGGTGAGCACCACCATGCACCTCATGCCCGGCGCCCCCATCATGCGTTCCAAGGACATGATTCACTGGGAGACGGTCAGCTATGTCTTCGACCGCATCGACGACGGCCCCCGCTACAACCTCGAAGGCGACGCCACGGTGTACGGACAGGGTCAGTGGGCCTCAAGCATTCGCTACCACATGGGCAAGTTCTATGTGTGGTTCACGGCCAACGGCGCTCCGGCAAAGGGATTCGTTTTCTGCGCCGACAAGGCTGAAGGACCATGGAAACTGGTGGCCCGTCCGCCCCACATGCACGACGGTTCGCTCTTCTTCGACGAGGACGGACGCGTGTATATGTTCTGCAACACCGGCCATCTGTGCCAGCTCGACCCCGAGACTTTCCACCCGCTGGAGGGCGGCATCGACATGCAAATCTTTGAGCGCGACGCCGAAGAACAAGGTTCACTGCTCGAAGGCAGCAGCGTCATCAAGCACAACGGCAAGTATTACCTGTGCATGATTTCCATGAAATGGGGCGTGCCCGGGCGCGTTCGCCGCGAAGTGTGCTACCGTGCCGACAAGATTACCGGCCCTTATGAGAAGAAGGTGATTCTGGAGACGCCGTTCGAAACCTACGGTGGCGTGGGCCAGGGCTGCTTGGTGGGCGACGACCAGAGCAACCAAAACTGGTGGGCACTTATCTTCCAAGACCGCGGCGGCATCGGGCGCATTCCGTGCGCCATGCCCGTGACATGGGTGGACGGCTGGCCTATGTGCGGCGAATACGTGGGCACTGTCAACGAGGAACTGACCGAGAGCGTCGGCGACAACCCCACGGGGAATCCCCGTCTCGATAAGCGTGCCTACCGCATTCCCAACGACCCCTCGAAGAAACATCCCTCGGTGCTGGGCCTCATCGGTAGCGACGAGTTTGACCAACTGCCCACGGACGCAGAAGGCGGCTACCACGCTCGCAAGGGTCTGAAGCTCTATTGGCAGTGGAATCACAATCCCATCGACGACGCGTGGTCGTTGAGCGAGCGCCCCGGCTTCCTGCGACTGAAGACCGGTCGCGTGGTGAAGAACCTGCAGGTGGCCCCGAACACACTCACACAGCGCATGTCGGGTCCCGAGTGCACGGGCGTTGTCTGCATCGACATCAGCAAGATGAAGGACGGCGACGTCTGCGGTCTGGCTGCCTTCAACGGCGACAGCGGCGTGCTGCGCGTGGTGAAGAAAGGCAAGAAGACCGTGCTGCAGTTGTGCGAGGAAAAGAGCATCTTCACCCGCCAGCACGGCATCGACCGCGTGGACAGCGAGGTGCTGGGCGAAGTGGCCGTGAAAGGAAAGGTCGTTTATCTGCGCGTGCACGGCGATTTCCGTCCGCGCCGCGACATGGCGACCTTCAGTTATAGCTTCGACGGCGCGAACTGGCAGACCATCGGTCGCGAGGTGGCCATGCGCTTCGACTACACCCGTCATTTCATGGGCACCAAGTTCGCCATCTTCAACTACGCCACCAAGCAACTGGGCGGCTACGTGGATGTGGACTGGTTCCACTTTACGGAAAAATAAATTCACAAACAAATAAACATCTAAATAACAAGTTATCATGCAAGGCAGTAAACTTTATCTGTTCTCCATCGTGCTGGTGGCTGTGATTGGCGGACTCCTGTTCGGTTACGACACAGCCGTGATTTCCGGTGCCGAAAAAGGTCTGCAGGCGTTCTTCATGGGCGCCAAGGACTTCACCTACACCGACTTCTGGCACGGCTTC
>JABUUA010000084.1:4113-7261 GCA_021443405.1 Bacteroidaceae bacterium | reverse complement strand
TGTAGTAGGTCAGACCATTGTCCAACTTACCGATGCGGATGCTGGGGTCGGTGGGCAGAGGCTGCATCATCTCGGCCGGCATCTCCTGGGCTTGTGCCAGCGAAGCACACGCCACAAACAGAGTTAGAAAGAATTTCTTCATAATGTTATTGATATTTTCAAACGTTTTCTCGGGTTATTTGCGCAGTCCGCCCTTCAGCCACTCCACGAAGGCGGGCACGTCTTCATTATAGGAATAGCTCTTGTTGAGCGGATTTCCCTGGGCGTCCACTAATACATAGAAGGGCTGGGCATTGGCGCCGAACTTGCTGCGCTGCAGATAACTCCACTTATCGCCCACGGTGCGCAACTTGCGCTCTGCGCCGTTCTCCACCACGGTCTCGGGTTCGGGCAGCGCTTTCTTCTCATCGACATACAGCGAAATCAGGACATATTGCTGCTCGATGAGCTCTTTCACCTCAGGTGCCGTCCAGACGGCGGCCTCCATCTTACGGCAGTTGACACAACCGTAACCCGTGAAATCGAGCATCACCGGCATATTGTGAGCGGCGGCATACGCCATTCCTTCCTCGTAGTTCTCGAAGTGAGCCTGCTCGGCCTTCGGCTGAAGATTGAAATCCTGCGTGTTCATCGGCGGCGCAAAAGCACTCACCGCCTTGCAGGGAGCGCCCCAAAGACCGGGCACCATATAGACGGCGAAGGCGAAAGATATGACAGCGAGGAAGAAACGAACCACCGACGTGCGGGGATTCACCACCACTTCGCCCATCTCGTCATACTCGTCTTCGTCGTGGGGGAAACGAATCCATCCCACCAGATAAGCACCCAGCAAAGCAAAGAGGACAATCCAAAGCGAGAGGAACGCCTCGCGGTCGAGGATGTGCCAACCGTAGGCCAAGTCGGCTACACTCAGGAACTTGAGCGAGAACGCCAGTTCGAGGAAGCCCAGACATACTTTGATGCAGTTCATCCAGTTGCCGCTCTTGGGCGCCTTTTTCAGCCACGAGGGGAAGAGGGCAAAGAGCGTGAAGGGCAACGCCAGCGCCAGCGCGAAGCCAAGCATGCCGACGGCCGGAGCCACAAGATTGCCACTGGTGCTCACCTCCACCAGCAAGAAACCGATGATGGGACCCGTGCAAGAGAAGCTGACGAGCGTAAGCGTGAACGCCATCAAGAAGATGCTGACCAGTCCGGTCGTCTTGCCGGCCTTGCTATCGACGGCATTACTCCAACTGCTCGGCAGGGTAATCTCGAAGCCGCCCAAGAAGCTCGCACCGAAGACGAGCAGCATCAGGAAGAAGAAGATGTTGAAGATGGCGTTGGTGCTAAGCGAGTTGAGGGCGCTGGCACCGAAGAAAAAGGTCACTAACAAGCCGAGGGCCACGTAGATGACCACGATGCTCACGCCGTAGGTGACGGCGTCGCGGATGCCCTTCTTGCGGTCGTCCTTCGAGCGCTTCAAGAAGAAGCTGACGGTCATGGGGATAATGGGCCACACGCACGGCGTTACAAGGGCGGCCAGACCTCCTAATAATCCTAAGAAGAAAATACTGAGCCAACCAGCGCCCGGCTTTGCGGTGTTGTCCTCGCCAAAGGATTTCAGTTCGTCGATAACGGGCGTCCAAAGACCGTCCAGCGCCGTTGCGGCGAGCGTGTCCACGGTTGTCGAATCGGCAACGGCCAGAGCTGCGGAGTCGGTCACGGCCTCATCGGGAGTCACTTCCTCAGTCTTCTCGTCGGGTTTCTGCTCTTCTGCGGCCGCCTTCTTCACGCCGTCGCCCGCAAACTGAAAGTTTACGTCGGTGGGCGGTATGCAGTTCTGGTCGTTACAAGCTCCGTACGTCAGATAACCAGCCACGGCATATTTCTCGCCTGTTATCGTGAACTTCTGGCTGAACGACGCCGTTCCCTCCATGTATGACAACTCCATGCCGAACATCTCGTCCATAGCACGATGCACCTTGCCCGTGGCTTTGAGACCGCCCTTCGGCGTGAGTCCCTCCTGCTTTTCCAGTGTAAGCTCCGCCTTGGTGGGCCCGCCGTCGGCGATGTCGGTGCCGTACACATGCCAGCCCTTCTCCACGTTGCCGGTAAACACTAATTCAAGCTCTGAGTCCGAAATCTTGTTCTGTTTCACGCTGAACTTCACGGGGTCTTGGAACTGTGCCCATAGTGGCAGCGTCACCAACACGGCGGTCAGCAAGCAGAATAATTTGCGCATGGTTATACCTTATTTATATATATTACGCGACAAAGGTACAAAAAAAAGCCGTTCCCACGAAGGGAACGGCCGTATAATTGCTTTGTCAGCGTCAGTTTAGAGCTGGGGACCAGCGGCAACGAGCGCCTTACCTGCCTCGTTGGTGGTGTACTTACCGAAGTTCTTGATGAAGCGACCGGCCAAATCCTTAGCCTTCACCTCCCACTCCTCAGCGGTGGCGTACGTGTCGCGCGGGTCGAGGATGGCGGGATTTACGTTGGGCAGTGAGGTGGGAACCTCGAAGTCGAACAAAGGAATCTTCTTGGTCTCGGCCTTCAGGATGCTGCCGTCGAGGATGGCGTCGATGATGCCACGGGTGTCAGGGATAGAGATGCGCTTGCCGGTTCCGTTCCATCCGGTGTTCACCAGATAAGCCTTTGCGCCGTTGGCCACCATCTTCTTCACCAGCTCCTCAGCGTACTTCGTGGGGTGCAACTCCAGGAAGGCCTGGCCGAAGCAAGCACTGAAGGTGGGCGTGGGCTCGGTGATACCGCGCTCGGTACCTGCCAACTTAGCGGTGAAGCCGCTCAGGAAGTAGTACTGAGTCTGTGCGGGAGTCAGGATAGATACGGGAGGCAGAACGCCGAAGGCATCAGCCGACAGGAAGATAACATTCTTAGCGGCGGGAGCTGAGCTACCGGGCTGGATGTTGTTGATGTGGTTGATGGGATAGCTGACGCGCGTATTCTCGGTCACGCTCTTATCGTTGAAGTCGATAGTGCCATCGGCAGCCACGGTCACGTTCTCGAGCAGTGCGTTGCGCTTGATGGCACCGTAGATGTCGGGCTCGTTCTCCTTTGAGAGGTTGATAACCTTGGCATAGCAACCGCCCTCGAAGTTGAACACACCGTTGTCGTCCCATCCGTGCTCGTCGTCACCAATCAGGCG
>JABUUA010000084.1:0-4002 GCA_021443405.1 Bacteroidaceae bacterium | reverse complement strand
TGCAGGGGCAGGTAGTAGTTCATCATAGAGAACATACCCTTCTTCATCTCACCACCGTACCAGGTGTTGATGATAACCTGCTCGCGGCTGGTTACGTTGAAGGCAACGCAGGTCTCTGAGTTCAGACCCAGTTCCTTGTAGTTCTCGACCTTTGCCTTCGAAGCATTGTAGATGATGAAGTTGGGCTCGAAGTTAGCGAGCTCTTCCTCGGTGGGCTGGATGAACATGTTCTTAACAAAGTGAGCCTGCCAAGCCACTTCCACGATGAAGCGAACGGCCATGCGGGTGTCCTTGTTAGCGCCGCAGAAAGCGTCCACAACGTAGAGATTCTTGTTGCAGAGCTCGTTCTTGGCGATTTCCTTTACCTTTGCCCAAACCTCCTCGCTCATGGGATGGTTGTCGTTCTTATACTCATCGGTGGTCCACCATACAGTGTCCTTTGAGTTCTCGTCCATAACGATGTACTTGTCCTTGGGCGAACGGCCGGTGAAGATACCTGTCATTACGTTCACAGTGTCGAGCTCGGTGTTCTGACCTACCTCGTAGCCCTCGAGACCGGCCTTGGTCTCCTCCTCGAACAACTTCTCGTACGAAGGGTTGTGTGCAATCACGGTAGAACCGGTGATGCCATACTTGGTTAAATCTAATGTAGCCATGTTTGATTAATTATTTAAAGTTGTACATTGCGCATCATAAGCACTGCAAAGATATAAAAAATCGGTGTAAAAAGGAAATGTTAAGGAGAAAAAGTAGCGCGCACCGAGTAGTTTTTGGGCTCGTGCGCGCCTATTTGAAAAGCGCAGTTTGCATTTATTGTTCATTTCTGCGGGGCGTCGCGGCAAAAACCCGTCGATGAAAGGGATGGAAAAGGCAAATACAGTGCGGTAGTCGTGCAGACGTGTGAGTTCAAACATACGGACGTCTGGGCTCAAACATAAGGTTGTCTGAGCCGAAACATAAGGACGTGTGACCCCAAACATAAGGATGTCTTCGGAAACAGGAAAGGATGTGCCGGCAGGCACATCCTTTCCTGTCCTATTCTTCATCGGCAGGCGACTTACTTCACCTCCCAGATATCGTTGGTTTCCAACAGCTCGGCGAAGGTGTGGTACCGCTTCGCGGCCTTCACTTCCTCTATCTGCGCGTCCACCGCATCATTGTACGTGGGAGCCTCCACATCGCGGATGACGCCCAGGGCAATGGGGAAGCCGTCGCCGTCACCCATAAGGGCGAGCTTGAGTTGCAAGGTATTGTCCTGACAGTGCGCGTCGTGAACGAGAATGTCGTCCAGCGTCACGCCGTCCTTGCCAATCTCCACAATCTTCAGACCGAAGCCTTCCTGTACGAGACCGAACTCGCTGTTCTCGCCGAACACAAGGGGCTGACCGTGGCGCACGTAGATGGCGTTCTTGGCGCGGCCTTCTTTTGAGTAAACACTGTCGTGCGTGCCATTGTTGAAGATGACGCAGTTCTGCAGAATCTCACACACCGAAGCGCCCTTGTGCGCGTTAGCGGCCTTCAGCACCTCCACCGTGCCGGCGGCATCGGTGGCCACGGCGCGAGCGAAGAAGTGGCCGCGGGCGCCGAAGCAGAGTTCTGCGGGGCGGAAGGGGTCCTCCACCGTGCCGTAGGGACTCGATTTGCTGACGAAACCGCGCGGACTGGTGGGGCTGTACTGTCCCTTCGTCAGGCCGTAGATGCGGTTGTTCAGCAGTATCATGTTGAGGTCGATATTGCGACGGTTGGCATGGATAAAGTGATTCCCACCGATGGCAAGGCCGTCGCCGTCGCCGCTCACCTGCCAAACGGTGAGCTTCGGATTGGCCACCTTGCAGCCAGTGGCTATGGCGGCGGCACGACCGTGGATGGTGTTCATGCCGTACGTCGCCATGTAGTGGGGCAGACGGCTGGAGCAACCAATGCCCGAAATCACGGCATTGTCCTGCGGGGCAACGCCTATCTCGGCCATTGCCTTATGGAGTGAGGCCAGGAAGAAGTGGTCGCCGCAACCGGGACACCAGCGGGGCTGGCCTTTTTTGAAGTCTTGTGCTGTATATTCCATGATGACAATTCGTTTTAGATGAGTTTACCAAAAGCCTCCACCAACTCGCTGACCACGAAGGGTTGGCCTTTTACCTGATTGAACTGAGCGGGGCAGAAGCCGTCCACCTTCATGCGAAGCCATGCGGCCAGCTGGCCCATGTTCTGCTCGGCCACCACGCACTTGGGGAACTTCGTGAGCACCGCCGCGGTGTTCTTGGGCAGGGGATTGAGGTAGCGGAACTGCGCCATGGCCACCTTTTTGCCTTGGGCGCGGAGCTCGTCCATGGCGGCACGCAAGTGGCCGTAGGTGCTGCCGAAACCCACGATGAGCAGGTCGGCGTCCTCGTCGCCCAGTACTTCCATGTCGGGCACCTCGATGTTGTCAATCTTCTGCTGGCGCAGACGCGTCATGAGGTCGTGGTTCTCGGGGGCTGTGCTGATGGCGCCCGTCTTGTTATCCTTCTCCAGACCGCCGAGGATATGCTCGAAGCCCTGCCGACCGGGTACGGCCCAGTAGCGTGTGCCATTCTCGGCACGCATGTAGGGCGTCCAGCTGCCTTTCAGCTCTTCCGGCACATAAGGGGGATGGATAGCGGGGTAGTCGTTGAGGTCAGGCAGGCGGAACGCGCCGCTGCCGTTGGCGATGTAGGCGTCGGTGAGCAGCACCACGGGGGTCATGTGCTCAAGCGCCATCTTTGAAGCGTCGTAGGCGGCGTCGAAACAGTCCGTGGGACTGAGGGCGGCAATCACGGGCATGGGGCTCTCGCCGTTACGGCCGAAGAGTGCCTGCAGCAGGTCGGTCTGCTCGCTCTTGGTGGGCAGACCTGTGGCGGGACCGCCGCGCTGCACATCGAGCACCACGAGGGGCAACTCCATGATGACCGCCAAGTTCATGGCCTCGCTCTTGAGGCAGATGCCGGGACCCGAGGTGCTGGTGACGGCCAGCGCGCCGGCATACGAGGCACCCACGCTGGAAGCGCAGCCTGCAATCTCGTCCTCACACTGCACCGTGGTCACGCCCAGTGACTTGTGTTTCGAGAGTTCATGAAGCACGTCGGTAGCGGGTGTGATGGGATAACTGCCGAGGTAGAGCTTCAGACCCGCCTTCTCGGCGGCGGCGATGAAGCCGTATGCGGTGGCTTTGTTGCCCGTGATGTCCATGTAGCGTCCGGGCACCTTGTGCTTGGTCTCTATGCGGCGCACGTTGCACGCACTGCTGTGAGTGTTGTGTCCGTAGTCGTAACCGGCCTGTATCACGCTGATGTTGGCCTCGGCCACACCGGGTTTCTTGGCGAACTTCTCGCGCAGGAAGTTGAAGGCTATCTCCAGGTCGCGGTCAAACAACCAGCATACGAGACCGAGGGCGAACATATTGCGGCACTTCATCACGCTCTTCACGTCCATGCCGCTGTCCTTGAGACAGTCCTTCACCATCTGCGTGAGGGGGCAGGCTATCACGCGGTCAGCGTCGATGCCCATCTCAGCCAGATAGTCGGGGGTAGCAAAGGCGGCCTTCTCCAAATCCTTGGGTCCGAACGAGTCGGTATCGATAATGATGGTGGCGTCCTTCTTAGCATATTTGTACTGCGTCTTCAGGGCGGCGGCGTTCATGGCCACCAGTACGTCGCACAGGTCACCAGGGGTATATACCTGCTCTGCGCCGATGTGCACCTGGAAGCCGCTGACGCCCGTGAGCGAGCCTTGCGGGGCGCGGATGTCCGCGGGATAGTCGGGGAACGTAGAGATACTGTTGCCCACGGTGGCTGATACCGTGGAGAAGATGTTGCCGGCCAACTGCATTCCGTCACCAGAATCGCCGGAGAAGCGCACCACTACCTGGTCTGCTTCCTTCACTTCAAGTGAGTCTGCCATATCTTTTTACTTTAAACGTTGTGTACCTCCGCCGGGAATCGAACCCGGATTGACGGTTTAGGAAACCGTAGTTCTATCCATTGAACT
>JABUUA010000083.1 GCA_021443405.1 Bacteroidaceae bacterium | reverse complement strand
TGGCGAGAGGAAGTTGCACGGTGACGTTGGGGTTGGCGGTCTTCACGAGCATGCCAGTTCCGGCGGGCACGGAATTCTGTTGGAACTCCGTCACTTTAGCCTGACGACCCTCGACGCTCTCGACATAACTAAACGTTGCTTCGCCGGTGGGCAGCATCACGGCCTCGCTGGGTGCATAGGTGGCCCAGCCTTCGGCGTTGGTGGTGACTTCGAGCGGTGTGCCCGCGCCGAGATAGTAGATGCGGAAGTTGTCGAAGCATGTCCAGGCGTTATTATACTTACCTGTTTTGCTGGTCTTGCACATGCCCACCGTCATGGTTCCGTCGGTAACGGTGATGCCGTCCACGCTGTTTTGATAGTAACCGGCGTTGAAGAAGTGAGCAGCTTCCGTCATAGTGTTGGGATATTTATATCCTCCGGAAGTAGTGCTACCCTCTATTTCAGTCTGATGAACGTCGTACATCAACTGCACTTGACAAGCATGGGCGGGCACTTGGTCTTCTTTCATCGACAGGTGACTGCCGTCGTTGGCGTAGAGATAAATCTGAGCCGTGGTAGTATTGTCGTTGCTGATGCGCTGGAAGGCTTGACACGTCACGCGGTATTGACCCTTGGGCAATCCTTGGAGCACTTGATAGACATCCCACATTGACTCGCCATCACTTTCTGTCCACTTACGGTCAGCCACATACACTTCGCCCACGAAATTCGAATAATCGTTGTCGGCAGAATAGCCGTCGCGATAGTTTTCCCACATGCGCGTTCTGTCGGGAATGAGTGGCCACTGAGCAACGCCCGGGTCGTTGCGGTCGAAATTAGCGCCGGGGAGCATGAATGTGAGGTCGAAGGGATGGTCGGGAGTGGCGAACAAGGCTTCTTCGAGCAGTTGTTCCTTGGTCAGCAACTGCCATTGCTGGTATTGACTATTGGCGTTGAAGTCCTCCACCCACACATAACGTTGGTTGGGACTCGTGGGATTGAAAGGCGTGTGCTCACTGAAGATGAAGGGGTCGGCCGCGCTCAAGGCTTTCATCTTTCCGCTGTCGATGAAGGAGAACGTCACGAAGTCGCCCTGCTGCGTGAGTTGCCATTTGTCGGCGCCGCTGCCGTCCATGTATGCTCCGTGGTTGACATTACCTTCGGCACTATTGAGAACATATTGGCCGTCGCTCAGTTGCGTCAGTTCGCAAGGCAAACCATAGTCGCCCTGCACGGCGTGTGTTCCCCAGCGACCGCCAGCCTTCAGGAAATAACCCGTGGCGCGGTTGCGCAGATAGAGACCCGACTGCGTGTGCAGTTCCTCCTCCACATCGTCAATCGCGGGGTCGTAGTTGTGGAAACTAAACTCCACCACGATGGGCCAGTGGTCAGCGAGCGGATAACCATCTTCGCCCACGAACGACAAATCCTGACGGAACTGTTCCGCCGCGATGCGAATGTTTGAGGCGGTGTTGTTGATGTAGAAAATCTTGTCCACCACCTCGCCACGTCGATAACCCTCGGCGTCCACCATGATGCTGTTGCCGTTCTGAGCCGGATAAATGCCGTCGCGGACATGCTCTATCCATGCGTCCTTGCAGGTGAAACGCGCGTCGGCATTGATGAGGTTGATGAACTTGGTTTGCAGTGGGTCGCGCGTATAACGACAGTTGGTGTCGCCCATCACAAGGATGGGACGACCGTTGTTCGACGCAAGGATGGCCTGGGCCAACTGTTGCAACTGCGCTTCACGCGCCGCATTGTCGGCAGGATTGGTCTCGGCGTCCATGTGGAGGATGTAGAGGTCGAACTCCGTGCCGTCCGTCAGCGTGATGGTGTAGTAGCGATAACCTTTGTCAATCAGGCCGTCGGCTCCAGAGTCGGTGTAACCATTGTGGCTGGCCCATGCCGTCCACGACTCACCGGAAGCCGTGGCATGAGCGTTACGGGTGAGCAGTTCCAAACCGTCGATGTCAAAGACCGGCGACTTCTGAAAGGCAATGCGCTCGATCGCTTCGGCGGTAGATTCTATTTTTCCGCGGTGCGTCATGGCTGTATAATCGGTGGCCTGCGCCATTATCTCACTGTGGAAATTGAAGTCCTCCATCAGACCGACCACATCGTAACCCGACGTGTTCAACCGCCGACCGATGGCCGTTGCGCCGAGCCCTTCCTTGGCGTCGTCGTTAAGCGTGATAGTGATAATGCCAGCGGCCTTGATTTCCTTAGGCATTCCGTCCACGTTCAAGGCGCAGGCGGTGAAGGTTTTCTTGGCCATCATGGCGTTATATTCCGCCTGAGTAATGAACTTCCACTGGGCGCAATCGCAGGTGGTGTTGTTGGTGATGGGGGCCGTGGTGACCTGCTGTCCGCCGCCGGGGATGCAAAGGAAGTCCTTGCCCGTGGCGTCGTCGTGAACATACGAACCGCCTTGGAACATGAGTGCTCCGCCGGCGCTGGTGAGAGTGTAGCCGCCGTCGCTCGCGGCAATCTGATAAGTGACGTTGCCGATGGTGACCGACGAGCCGGTTACAGTCCACAGAGCGGGCGTGGCTTCCTTGGCCGTCTTTAGTACGGTTCCTTCCGTCTGCAGGAACTTGCTCTGATAGACATTGAGCAGATAATACTGCGTTCCCGACACAGGGGACTCGCCAACGAATTTAGCCTGAACACCGAGAGCGGTGAGCGCCAACAACAGGGCGCAGATAGTGTGCTTGAACATTTTGCATCAATTATTTGGCTACAAAGATACAAAAAAAATCGGAAAGATGTCAATCTCCCGCCAGCAATAAAGAAAGAACCCTCGAAGTGTTGGCAAAGACATTTATACGACCACAAGTTTTGGATTACCGTTTTTTTTCTGTAGCTTTGTACTCATTCTAGGGAAACAGCCAGAGCCAAACATACAGCAGCCTTCCAGACAAAGGTTGTTTCCGAAGCTCACAAGTATCAACCCTTCAAACAGAAATAACCATGAAAAAGACAACCTTTTTAGTAGCCTTCATCACAGCCCTGAACGCCACTGCCAAGGACAAAGTAGTGCACAACCCCGTATTTTCCGAGGGCAGCGGAAGGTTCTTACCCCGAACGGTCATTCTCGGCAAGACCGCCACCACCGTTGGCATTAAACTATACAGCGTCGGCTGGACGTTGAACAAGGAGTCGCATTTGGTGGTCGATGGAAAGACCTATCGCTTGAACGGAGCCACCGTCTTTACGCGTAAAGAAGGAATCGTGACGGACAGCGCCGACCTCGACTTTGCGAAGCACTATGAGCGAGAAAACGATTCCATCAGCTTGGAGTTCGAGCCACTCGACCCCAAGGCCACAGTCTTTGATTTCGTGGAGGAAGAAGGTTCCACCTTCAATGTCTCGGGCATCCGTCTGGACAACAAGCTCTATCCCTTCGTTTTAGGTAAGCCCAAGCCGTTCCCCTACGACAAGAATGAACCACTCCAACCCTTGGAGCCCACCTATGGCACAGCCAAGTTCACTTGTAATCAGTATAGGCACGATGGGACGACCAAAACCGCACTTGTGTTTGGGTGTTTCAACGCTTTCTCCACCGGTCTCTTCAAGGACGATTCGGAAAACGGCTACGAATTCCAGACGAGCCGAATGTATAAGGTACCCGTCAAAATGCCCTCCCCTATGACGCAGTTCTGGGCGCTCATGATTCCGGGGCAAGAGGTGACCATCAATGTCGATGAAACCGCGCTTATGGCCACGGGGGTTGACCGGAAGATTCCCGAGCACAGCGTCATTCAGTTCGAGGGTCCATTGGGCGACCTTCAGCAAGTCTATTACCAGGAACGATGGATGGGCCACGGACCCATTGCGAAAGTCCCTGCCGATTCTGTCTGGGATGCGCTTCAGACGAAAATCCGTGAGATAGAGAGCCGAAAGGACTACTCACGCCGCCAAAAAGAATTCGGCCGCATCATGGCCGAATGGTTTTACCTTCGCCGCTACCACAAAGATGCAGAAGCGGGCATTGTGCAGTTGCAGGACCCCCATGCCGCCGACCTCATCCTACTTAAGGACGGCCGTTCGTTCTACTTCCTGGAAGACGACGCTTTCCTCGAATACGCCCATGCCAACCACATCGGCGGCGTGGCCACCCAGTGGATGGAGGACTATGCCAAGGCCATGAACCTGGCCAAGCGGATGCGCGGTCTGGAGCTGATGCCCGAAGAGGCTTTCGATACGATTCCGAGTTATTTCCGCAAGGAACTGCTAACCATCAACGACTCCACCCGCGTAGCCATCGAACGACTCCGGGCAACCGCCCACGAGGTCACCGTGAAGGACACCCCCGACTGCACGGGCGAGGAGTTTCTCGACTATGTCGTGCGCGAAAACCCCGATGTGGTGCTGTTCTTTGACTTCTGGGCCACTTGGTGCGGACCCTGCATGCGCGGCATCCGAGCCATGGAACTGCTGAAGGCCGAATGGGCTGGCCGTCCCATCCGTTTCGTGTATGTCACCAACGAGACGAGCCCCGTGCTCGAATGGTCGAAGCAAATCAACTCCATGCCAGGTCTCCACTACCGCTTGCCCGACGACCTTTGGAACAAGATTCCGGGCTTCGGCGGAGGCATTCCGCAGTATTTTATCTACGACCGAAAGGGCCGTCAGTTTTACGAGCAGACCGGCTTTAGCGACATTGAACCGCTAAAGCAGAAAATAACCGAAGCCCTATCCCAATAAAAACTTGTCCCCAAAAAACTTGTCCCAATAAGAAAAGGGAGCGAAGATTTACCTCTTCGCTCCCCTTTTTTAGTGAGGATATTCTAACTGCTTACTTCAGCACCTTCTTGCCGTCGCGGATATAAACACCGTGAGTGGGACGCAGCACGCGGCGACCCTGGAGGTCGAACCAACTGCTGTTTTGTGCGGTGCGCTCTGTATCGTCGGCGATGCTCTCAACAGCCGTGGGAGCCGTCGTGCCGAGGTAGTAGAGCTCGAAGTTGTCGAACGGGCACCAGTCGCCGGCCACGCTCTGCGACTTGCGCAGACCGATGGTGAGAACGCCGTCGGCGCCCACCTTCACGTCGAGCGTGTTCCAGTAGATGCCTGCCTCGAAGTAGTGAGCCAGTGCGGTGCGGTCGTTGGGAACATAGAACTGCTCCACGTCGCCCCACTTCACGGCCACCTCGCTGCCTTCGCCGGCAAGGATGTCGGTGGACAGATTGCCGTCTTCGTCGGCACGCTCCAGCGGATTCTTCAGCGCCTGCTGCAGGTCGTTGGCATAGAGCACGGCGTAGCGGCCATAGTCAGTACCGCAAGTGCTCAGACTGTCGGCCACGTCCTGATTGTTGCCGGGACGGTAGAAGCTCTGAACGCGAACGCGGTAGTAACCTTCGCTCAGACCAGTGACGGTCTGATGGATGTCGAAACTGTTGTTGCCGTAGAACTCGTAGATGCCAGCCTGATAACCCTCGTTACCGCCGTCCTTGCTTGCGGTCCAGTACTCCTTCTGGTTGTTGGGGTTGAGGATGCCCTCGAAGCTGGGGTTGAGGATGGCGGCCGTGATGTCGGCGGGCTCAGCCTCCGAAGCGCTCTCGCGAACGGGACCCATGACATAGTCGGTGAAGAGGGTCGAAAGGTCGGCCATCATCTCCTCCATCTGCTCCTTCGACTCGAAGCCGTCGTCGATGCCGGCGCCGATGTCCTGCAAGAGGTTCTCGAAGCGCTGGCTCTCACCCTCAACGTCGGGCATGAGGTATTCGCTGTAGAGGGTGAACTTCTCGCCGAGAGCCACGTAGGTGTTGCCGCTCTCCTTGGCATAGGCGATGGCCTCGCGCAGGGCGGCGATGGCGGCAGTCTTGGTGGCGCGGTCGTCCACCGTCAGGGCAGCGTCGCCCTGTTCAGTAGCGTCGTCGAGCTGCGTGCAAGCCTGGTTTACATAGCCCACCTCGTCAATCATGCCGGTGGTCACGGCCTCGTCGATGAGGGCGCTGATTTCCTCGTTCATGGCGGTGAGGATGAGGTCGTCGGTGTTACCCTTGTACTTCACGGTCATAGCGCCCCAGACGGTCCAGGTTCCTGACTGCAAGCCAGCACCGCTGAAACCGATGGTGAGGTCGCCTGCTTCGAGCAGGGCGGTGGTGACGGTGTTGGTGACGTCGATGTCGCTGTTGTAGAACACTTGCTGGGCGCAGGCCTGACCGTTGGGCAGGTACTGACCGTCGCTGAGTACTCCGTTGTGCATGTCGTCCTCGGCATCGGCGAGCAGACGCTCGTCGGCCTGGTTGAGAAGCATGGTCTTGTTGCCGTTGGCGAAGATGTAGGCGACTCCCACCATCTCACCGCTGGTGTAGTGGTCGTAACCGACATTCATGTCGCCGGCGTCGCGGAACCAACCGGGAGCGCTCACCTCGTAAGCACCGGCGGGCAGACCATTCAAGGTGGTGGAAGCAGTGAAATCGACCGCTGCGTTGCTCCACACTTCGCAGACGCCGCTCTGCTGGCTCTCGAACTTACCAGAGGTGTAGGTGGCCGTCCAGCCAGCGGTGCTCTGGTTCGTGAAACTGATGTTCTCGAAGAGCAGCGAGATGTCGATGTCGTGAGCCTCACCATCGGCAGCGGCGGCCGCGAGCGCGCTCTGCACGGCGGCGAGCACGGCGGGCTTGAGGGCTGCGATGGCCTCGTTGATTTGCTGTGTGGTGTAGCTGCCATCTTCGTAGGCAGTCATGTAAGTGTCGCGAGTGTCGTTGAGGTCTTCGTCGAAGTACTCCATCACCTCGTTGTCGCCATATTTGTCGATGGCTGCGGCAAGGTCGCCCTCGATGAAGGCGAGGAACTTCTGATAGACAGCCATGCTGGCCATGGCCTCGTCGATGGCGCTGTTGATGGCCGTTACGGCAGCCACGTTGGCCGTCTCGTCGGCGCTGGCGGCGCTCAGCAGGCTCTGACCGTTCTCGGCGGCCGTCTGCAGACGCTCGCGGATGGCTTCCTCGTAACGTTCCTCAGACTCGGTGTAGTTGGCGGCGTTGCGCACAGCGCCCTGCAGTGCAATGAGGCTGGGGTTGTTGATGACGCCGTTGTACATGAGCGTGAACTCGTCGACAAACAGGTGAGGCATAGAGCCCGAACCGGCGTTAGAGGCCTCGTAACCGATAGAGAAATGACCGCTGGTCTCCTCTGAGAGCGAGAACTTGATGACCTCGTTGGTCCACTGACCTACGGGGAACGTGGTGGTCTCGGCCAGATATTCCTCGCCGTCGTCGGTCACGAAACCGCAGAGGTTCTTGGTCACAGCACCCGTTCCGCGCTCGTTGTAGGTGGGGATGGTGATGGTG
>JABUUA010000082.1 GCA_021443405.1 Bacteroidaceae bacterium | reverse complement strand
GCTGGGATTATCAGTTCAAGTTCGTCGTAAAAGTTTGATGCAGTGCTCAAATGATTTACTATATTATATAAGTAAGATTAGTGAACGGCTTGGCGATACTGCCGCCAGCGTTCCTCGATTTTTGCCACGTAATCTACCGTCTCCGAACCACGCATATACCCATATTTCACCACGGGATTCCGATAATAGCGCGCTTGACTTAGGCGCAACACAAACGGAACGACCTCAGTCCAGCGCTGCACGTTACGTCCTTCGTTCTTTGCCAACGCCATGGCGTCGCGGATATGTCCGGCGCCTCCGTTGTAGGCCGCCAAGGTAAATCGAATCCGTTCGCTCGGGTTAGCAATGTCGGAAAACGTTGTTGACAGTTCTTTGAGATATTGTGCGCCCGCAGTGATATTGGCGTCGGGCTCCCAAACTGCCGTGCCGTTCAGTCCCAAATGCGCAGCTGTGCCCGGCATAATCTGCATGAGTCCCTGAGCTCCCGCCCACGATACGGCCTTCGGGTCGAAAGCCGACTCCTGATAACACTGCGCGGCCAGCAGTCTCCAATCCCAGCCAATGCGCTGCGCCTGCCGTTTCAGGATGGCATCGAATTGCGAGATTTGTCCTCGAGATGCGTTCAGGATGACGGGGCGCGCCTTACGTCTCACCGTCCTCACCTGCTGATTTCGCTGTTGGTGACGTAATTTTATTTGGTGGATGATAGTCGGTTCGTACCAATCATTCACGGCGCGGGCCAATTCCGGCGAGGAACTGCGGGTCAGCCAATTGTTCACGCATCGCTCCATGTCCGGTTGTTCGGGCATGTCCATGCAGATGAAGTCGATATCTCCCTTGCTCAGCATGGTCAGCAACTCCGTAGTATCGTGGGCCACTTCCATGCGGACGCGAGCCCCGATGACGTGACCAAACTCCTCAGCTATCTCGTATTGCAGACCGAAGCCCATACCACGATATTCGAAATAAGTATCGGGGCCCGATAGCGTTCCTCCTATCAACTCACCCGTCGCCTGTATTTCGGGTAGGTCGAGTTCCGCCGACAATTCGTCGACACTCTGCTTGGAGAATGTCGACGACAATTGTTTATCCTGCGTCGCTTGTTGGCACGAACCCAACCACAACGCCGTTATAAGTATTATAAATGAACGGGACGTAGGCGGTGAATTATATAGGTGCGCATGATGTCGATGGCCTGTTCGTTGCTGGCTCCGATAGGAACAATCAAGTCGGCATAACGCTTTGTCGGCTCGATGAACTCCTCATGCATGGGCTTCAACACCTGCATGTAACGGTCGATGACCATCTGAGGAGTGCGGCCGCGCGACGAAGTGTCTCGCTTCATGACTCGAATCAATCGCTCGTCGGGGTCGGCATCTACGTATATCTTCAAATCCATCAAGTCGCGCAATTCTTTCTTCCACAGTGCCATAATCCCCTCGATGATTATCACCTCACAAGGTTCCACGTGTATGGTTTCCTCCTGTCGGTTGCTTACTAAATAAGAATAGGTAGGCTGCTCGATTGCTTGTCCGTGCCGGAGCTGGTCTATTTGATGAGCCAGCAATTTCCAGTCGAATGCGTCGGGATGGTCGAAGTTTATCAGCTTGCGCTGCTCCAGAGTAAGATGTGTCGTATCGTTGTAGTAAGAATCTTGTGGGATGATGGCCACTTTGTCACAAGGTAAACTTTCCACGATTTTACGCACGACTGTGGTCTTGCCACTGCCCGTACCGCCAGCAATGCCGATGATGTACATAGTTTTTGTGCTTTTTCTGATTGTTTTGTTTACAAAGATAACGTTTTTTTTGTAATTTTGTAAGCGATACACACTAATAATGGTAAAAAGATAAGAAAATGCTGAGAATCGCTGTACAATCTAAAGGCCGCCTCTATGAGGATACTATGGCCTTGTTAGCAGAAGCAGGCATCAAAGTAAGTTCCAGCAAACGAACCCTACTCGTACAAGCTAAAAACTTCCCCGTGGAAATACTATATCTCCGCGACGACGATATTCCGCAGAGCGTGGCAAGTGGCGTCGCCGACCTGGGTGTCGTGGGAATGAACGAATACGAAGAACGGCACGAGGACGCCGAGGTGGTGCGTCCCTTGGGTTTTAGCCAGTGTCGTTTGTCCCTGGCCATCCCTAAGCATATAGGATATACTGGTATTCAATGGTTCGAAGGCAAGAAGATTGCCACATCGTATCCCGTTATCTTGCGCCGCTATCTTGAGCAGCAAGGCATTCAGGCGGACGTACATGTTATCACGGGTTCCGTGGAGATAAGCCCCAGCATCGGCTTAGCCGACGCCATCTTTGATATTGTGAGCAGCGGCAGTACATTGGTCAGCAACAACCTGACGGAAGTAGAAGTGGTCATGAAGAGTGAGGCGCTATTAATCGCCAACCGCACTCTCGACGCTGAAAAGCGCGCACTGCTCGACGAACTTCTTTTCCGAATCGAAGCCGTAAAGAGCGCGGAAGACAAGAAATACGTGCTGATGAATGTGCCCACGGCGCACTTGCAAGAGGTCATCGACGTGCTTCCGGGCGCCAAGAGTCCTACGGTCATGCCCTTGGCCACGGAAGGTTGGAACAGCGTGCACACCGTCATAGAAGAGAAATGTTTCTGGACGATTATCGGGAAACTCAAGGAGTTGGGCGCACAAGGCATCTTGGTGGTTCCCATTGAAAAGATGATTTTGTGATGAAAGTCTACAGAAATCCTCCTCAGTCGGAATGGGCGAATCTCCTGCAACGTCCGGTCAAGGACGCGAGCACCCTCAGAGGGGTGGTGGGCGACGTGCTGCAACAAGTGAAGGAACGTGGCGACGAAGCGCTCAAGGAGTTGGAAGCCAAGTTCGACAAGGCGCATTTGACCGAGCTGGCAGTTAGTGAGCAGGAAATAGAGGAAGCAGAATCTTTGGTCAGCGACGACCTGAAGAAAGCGCTGAAGGTCGCCCATGCCAACATCCACACCTTCCATGCTTCGCAACGCCTGAACCTTACGCCCTGCCAAGTGACTCTGGGCGTAACGTGCTGGCAGAAAGCAGTTCCCATCGAAAAGGTGGGGTTGTATATCCCCGGAGGAACAGCTCCTCTCTTCAGCACCGTGCTGATGTTGGCGACGCCGGCAAAGATTGCGGGCTGCCAGCAGATAGTTCTCTGCACCCCGCCCAATAGCGAGGGCAAGGTGAATCCCGCCATTTTAGTGGCCGCCCGCATAGCGGGAGTGAGCCATATATATAAGGTAGGGGGTGCCCAGGCGATTGCCGCCATGGCCTATGGCACGCAGACGGTTCCGAAGGTTCATAAGATTTTCGGTCCGGGCAACCAATATGTCATGTGCGCGAAGCAAATGGTGTCGCTCCACGATGTTGCTATCGACATGCCCGCAGGGCCCAGTGAAGTGCTGGTGATGGCCGACGCGGACAGCAACCCTTCCTTCGTCGCCGCCGACCTCTTGTCGCAAGCCGAGCACGGCATCGACTCGCAGGTTGTGCTCGTCACTAACAGCGAATCGCTGGTGACGTCCGTACAAGCGGAGCTCGACCGCCAGTTGGCGGCGCTGCCTCGCAACGAGATTGCGGCACAGGCCCTTGCCAACAGCAAGATATTCGTGCTAACGACCGACGACGACATGATGGCACTTAGCAATGCCTATGCTCCCGAGCATTTAATCATCGAGACCAAGAATTACATGGAACTCGCCGAGAAGGTTGTCAACGCAGGCAGTGTCTTCCTGGGGCCCCTCACGCCCGAGAGCGCGGGCGACTATGCAAGCGGCACGAACCACACGTTGCCAACCAACGGCTATGCCGTCGCCTACAGTGGCGTGAATCTCGACGCCTATTGCCGTAAAATCACCTTTCAGCACATCACGGACGACGGCATTCGGGCCATCGGACCCACCGTCGAACTGATGGCCGCCAACGAACAACTCGACGCGCACAAAAATGCCATGACGCTGCGTCTTCAGAGTGTATAACCCCATTCAAGCTATTATGATTGACTTGAAATCCTTAGTTCGCCCGAACATCTGGAACTTAGTTCCTTACAGTTGCGCGCGCGACGAGTTCAAGGGCCGCCCGGCCAGTGTGTTCCTCGACGCGAACGAGAATCCCTATAATGCGCCCATCAATCGTTACCCCGACCCATTGCAGACGGAACTCAAAACGATGTTGTCGCCCATGAAACAGGTCCCCGTGGACAATATGTTCTTGGGAAACGGGTCTGACGAAGCCATAGATGTGGTCTTTCGTGTGTTTTGCGAGCCTAAGGAAGATAACGTGGTGGCCATCGCTCCTTCCTACGGCATGTATCAGGTGTGCGCAGAAGTGAACGATGTAGAATACCGCACCGTGTTGCTGAACAGCGATTTCCAGGTCTCGGCCGACGCTATTCTTGCCGCTTGTGACGAGCACACCAAGGTGGTGTTCCTGTGCTCGCCCAACAACCCGACCGGTAACGACTTGCTCCGCTCGGAGGTAGAACGCATCCTGAACGAGTTTGCGGGCATCGTGGTTCTCGACGAGGCCTACAGCGACTTCTCCAGTCATCGGCCCTTCCGCCTCGATTTGGACAGTTATCCGAATCTGATTGTCCTCAACACCATGAGCAAGGCTTGGGGCGCAGCCGCCATAAGGTTGGGCATGGCTTTTGCCGACAAGGCCATCATCGAGTTGATGAACCGGGTGAAGTATCCCTATAACGTCAACCAACTGACCCAGGAGCGAGCCATGGAGACGCTGCGCCAGACGGAGCAGTTCCAACAGCGCCTCAGCGTCATTTTGCACGAACGTGACCACATGCTTCCCGCCTTTGCCGAACTGCCTATCTGCAAGCATGTTTATCCCACCGACGCCAATTTCTTCCTGGCGCGTGTGACCGATGCCGACCGCATCTACAATTATCTCGTGGACCGCGGCATTGTGGTTCGCAACCGAAATCGGGTCGTCCTGTGCGGACAATGCCTTCGCATCACCATCGGCACGCCGCAGGAAAACTGCGCATTACTGGCCGCTTTGCGTAATTATACAGCATGAAACAGAAGATTCTTTTTATCGACCGCGACGGAACCATCCTTCGTGAGCCCGCCGACGAGCAGATAGATTCGTATGAGAAATTCCAATTCATGGAGGGTTGCATCTCTACGTTAGCATGGATTCGTAAGCACACTGACTATAAGTTCGTAATGGTAAGTAACCAAGATGGTCTGGGGACACCCTCATACCCCGAAGATACATTTTGGCCGACACATCAGCTCATGCTGGACATTCTGCGTGGAGAAGGCGTGGAGTTCGACGCCATCCACATCGACCGTTCCTTCCCCGAAGAGGGGCTTCCGACCCGTAAACCGGGCATCGGCATGCTGACGGAATACCTCACGGAACACTACGATTTGGCCCAAAGCTACGTAATTGGTGACCGCGAGAGTGACCGCAAACTGGCCGAAAACCTTGGTTGTCACTACCTGTTCCCCGACTGGGAGAAGGTGAGGGCGACGGTGTATGGCGGCAGTCGTGAGGCGGAAGTGAAGCGCGCGACTAAGGAGACCGATATCGTCGTGCGCTTGAATCTCGACGGACAAGGCGAGGCGGACATCGAGACGGGTCTGGGCTTCTTCGACCACATGTTGGAACAAATTGCCCGACACGGCAATATAGATTTGTTCATACGATGCAACGGCGACTTGCAGGTGGACGAACATCACACCATCGAAGATACGGCGTTGGCCCTGGGCGAGTGCTTATCCAAGGCCTTGGGTGATAAGCGCGGCATAGAGCGCTACGGCTATTGTCTGCCCATGGACGACTGCTTGTGTCAGGTGGCCTTGGACTTTGGCGGCCGCCCCTGGCTGGTATGGGATGCCGAGTTTCATCGGGAGCGGGTGGGGGAGATGCCCACGGAAATGTTCCTCCACTTCTTTAAGAGTCTGTCCGACGCTGCGCGCATCAACCTGAACATCAAGGCAGAAGGGACCAACGAACATCATAAAATCGAGGGCATCTTCAAAGCACTTGCCCGCGCCCTCAAAATGGCGATTCGGCGCGACCCCGACCACTATATTCTGCCTTCCAGCAAAGGTACTTTGTAGTTCAAAACGACCTTTTTAGCTACTTTTCCGGACATCTTCGGAGCATGATGCTTGGGAGGGCGTTCACACGTCCATATGTCTGGGCTCAAACGTCCTTATGTTTGAGCTCACACATAAGCATGTCTGGCCTCACACATAAGCATGTCTGAAACCGCACGTGCGCATGTGTGGGCGAGCTTGTGCGCGCGAACATATATTTTATGAAGATTTTGTTGGTTATCTCGCGCGTATGTTGTATCTTTGTAGTCTGTAAAAGTGAAACAATATAGACACAAATGAAGAATATGAAACAGTACAATTTCAACGCGGGCCCCAGTATTATGCCCAGAGAAGTAATCGAGGCCACTGCAGCAGCAATCTTAGACTTCGAAGGTACCGGCCTGTCACTGATGGAAATTAGTCACCGCGCCAAATATTTCCAACCCGTAGTTGACGAGGCGGTCGCCCTTATAAAAGAGCTGGCAAATGTGCCCGAAGGCTATCAGGTAATCTTCCTCGCAGGCGGTGCCAGCACTGAGTTCCACCGCGTTGCCCACAACTTCTTCGGCAAGAAGGCCGCATACCTCAACACGGGCGTATGGGCCAAGAAGGCCATGAAAGAGGCCAAGTGGTTCGGCGAGACCGTGGAAGTGGCCAGCAGCGCCGACACAACTTACAACTATATTCCCAAGGGCTACACCATCCCGACGGATGTCGATTACTTCCACATTACCACGAACAACACCATCTACGGCACTGAAATCCGCGAAGATATGGACAGCCCCGTGCCCTTGATAGCAGATATGTCGTCCGACATCTTCTCTCGTCCTATCGATGTGAGCAAATATGCCTGCATCTACGGCGGCGCACAGAAGAACCTTTCTATGGCGGGCGTGACCTTTGTAATCGTAAAAGAGGAACTGCTCGGCAAGACGGGTCGCGAGATTCCTACTATGATGGACTACCGCACACACATAGCCAATGGTTCAATGTTCAATACGCCTCCCGTGGTGCCCATCTATTCCTTGCTCCTCAATCTGCGCTGGATCAAGAAGAATGGTGGTTTGAAGGCCATGGAGGAGCGCGCCATCAAGCGTGCCGACATGCTCTACAGTGAGATTGACCGCAACAAGTTGTTCAAGGCGACGATTGCCGATCCCGCTGACCGTTCGCGCATGAACATCTGTTTCATCATGAACGATGAGTACAAAG
>JABUUA010000081.1:17205-22309 GCA_021443405.1 Bacteroidaceae bacterium | reverse complement strand
TCGAACCCGTGTTCCATGCGTGAGAGGCATGTGTCCTAGCCGCTAGACGAAAGCGCCGTTTTTTTCCTTTGCAGTTGCAAAGGTACGAAAAAAGAACGACCCCTCCAAACAAAAGCCATAGATTTTTGTCGAGAGGTATTCTGCATACGACAGCGTATGAATGACAAAGCTGCGATTAAGCAAGCGTAAACAAGTTTGCTTGAAGTGCCGAGCAATAGCAGACGTGCAGAAAGCAATAGGTTTCTTTTTTGTGAGACTTGAGATTTCGTTTTCTCTCGTCATAAGAGTGTAGGGTCAATACCGCTCGTCGGCATTGGGAAAGGTCGCCTTTTTCACGTCGGTGACGTATTGCCCCACAGCATCGGTGATGACAGTGTGAAGGTCGGCGTAGCGACGCAGGAACTTGGGCGAGAACCCTTTGTTCATGCCCAGCATGTCCTGACACACGAGCACTTGCCCGTCGGCTTCTCCAGCCCCGATGCCAATCACGGGGATGCGCAGTTCCTGACACACGCGTTCGCAGAGCACAGCGGGAATCTTCTCAAGTACGACGGCACAACAGCCGGCTTCTTCCAGCAGGTGGGCGTCGCGTACGAGTTTTGCTGCTTCGGCTTCCTCCTTAGCGCGAACGGCGTATGTACCGAATTTGCAGATGCTCTGGGGGGTGAGTCCGAGATGTCCGCAGACGGGGATGCCGGCGGCCAGAATCTTCTTCACAGCCTCGATGATTTCCTCGCCGCCCTCGAGCTTCAGGGCGTCGCAGCCCGTCTCCTTCATAATGCGGATGGCGTTGGAGACGGCCTCGGTTTCGTTGACTTGGTAGGTTCCGAAAGGCATGTCACAGACCACCAGCGCGCGGCGGGTTCCGCGTACAACGCTACGGGCGTGATAAATCATCTCGTCGATGGTGATGGGGAGGGTGGTGTAGTTGCCCGCCATGACGTTGCTGGCCGAGTCGCCCACCAATATCATGTCGACACCAGCGCCGTCGATGATTTGAGCCATGGTATAATCGTAAGCCGTGAGCATGGCTATTTTCTTGCCTTGTTCCTTCATCTCGCGTAAGCGATGTGTGGTTACTTTGCGAGTGTCTTCAACTAAATATCCTGCCATTTCAAAATAATTTGAATTATCGGACTGCAAAATTACAAAAATTAAAATTAAAAGTGTATATTTGCCAACAGAAATTTGATGGAATGATTGTCTTCGCCTTTGGCAACACTGCCGCACCGGTGCCGATGTGCGGAAATCGTCCTGTTCAAAAACATGGAAAACTTTTAATTAGACTGCATGAATCCTCGATTCCTACTTTATAAAGCGTCGGCTGGAAGTGGTAAAACTTTCAGTTTGGCCGTTCAATACATCACGTTGCTGGTGGCTCGCGGTGCCGATGAGTATCGCCGCATCTTAGCTGTCACCTTTACCAACAAGGCGACGGGCGAGATGAAAGACCGCATCTTGGAACAACTTTACGGCGTCGGTCATGGACTGCCCGACAGCGAAGGCTATCTGGAGGCCATCGGCAAGGAGTTGGAGAAAACCTACCGTTTGCGCATGGACGACGATGAGATTCGCAAACGTTGCAGGGAAGCGCTGAACAAGATTCTGCACGACTACGGCCGCTTCTCTGTTTCTACCATCGATAAGTTCTTCCAGTCTGTGCTGACCAACATGGCTCGCGAGTTAGGCTTAAATGCCCGACTGCAGGTGGAGTTGGGCGACAAGAGACTGCTGGAGACGGCGGTGGATAACCTGCTCGACGGCCTTCGCGAAGGAACGAGCAAGGACTTGATTGGCTATTTACAAGACTACATCAACACGCGCATCGAGAACGACAAGTCATGGGATTTTCGTGAAGACATCAAGGAACTCTCTTCGTGGCTCTTCAAGGAACAGTATCTGCGCCGAAGTACGGATGTTCGGAACAAGTCGTTCACGTTACAGAATATAAAGGAGTTCAAGAAGGCCTTGAAGGAAAGACAGAAGCGGTTGCTCGATGTGGTGGCCGAGTTCGACGCCAGCGGCATCGACACCAGCCAGTTCTCTAACGGGGGCGACATTCCGAATTTCTTTGATAAACTGCGCAACAAAAAGCTTGAATCCATGGGCAAACGTCTGCAGGGATTTGCGGAGGACCCCATGAAGATGGTGAAAAAAGCCGACAGCAACAATGCGGCCATTTGTGCCGCCGCAGTGGCGATGAGTGCACTGCTGGCCAAGGCACAGAGGGTGGTAGAGTCGTTGCTGACTATCGACCAGATTCTGCACACCATCACCCCCATGGCCCTCTTGGGTGTCATCGACGAGGAGGTAAAGAAAATCAACCGCGACCACAACAGTTTCACACTGGCCAACACTCCGCTGGTGCTCAACAGAATGGTGGAGGACGGCGACGCTCCGTTCATCTTTGAGAAGATGGGCAATCGATTCTGCCATGTGATGATTGATGAGTTCCAGGACACTAGCCGATTGCAGTGGAGCAATTTCAGTGTGCTCTTGCTCAATGCGTTGGCAGAAGGCAATCTGAGCATGGTGGTAGGCGATATCAAGCAGAGCATTTACCGTTGGCGCAATGGCGACTGGCACACGCTCAAGGAACTGAGCGACCACGGACTGAAAGGGGCGGAGAGCGACCCTCGGCCGCTGGACACCAATTTCCGTTCACTGGAGACCATCATCAATTTCAATAACGCTTTCTTCCCCAACGCCGCTGAGACTCTTGACAAACTGGGCAAAAGTGCCGACGGCACCACCATTACCGATATTTATAACGAGGTCAGACAGAAAGTGTTGCCCAAGAAAATGGGGGCTGGCTATGTCCGCATTCGCATTTCTGAAAAGCCGGGCGAGGACGATGAGCAATTTGACTGCATGGCTGATATGTGTGCGCAAATCCGGCTCTTGCACGACGTGCATCATGTACCGTACAGCAAGATGGCCATCTTATTGCGACAGCGGACAGAACTGCAGCATATTATTTCCTATTTTGGGGAGCACATGCCGGAGGTGCAGATAATCAGTGACGAGGCATTCCAACTGAACTATTCGCCGGCCGTGAACATGATGGTCTGTGCGCTGGAGGTCATTTGCTCTGGAGACGCGGAACTGACCTCCTCCCTGCCGCTTCGCTGCTTGATGAAACTCTATTGCCTGCATGTGAAGAAGGCGGAAACTCCGGATGTTGACTACATGCTGTGTGACCCGTCGGCCGTTCTGCCTAAGGATTTCTTGGGACATCTCGGCCAACTGCGGCAAATGCCGCTCTACGAGTTGTGCGAACATCTCTATCGCATGCTGCATTTGGACCAGATTCCTCAGCAGGAGAGTTACGTCTTCGGCTTCTTCGACACGCTTTCGGCCTATCTTCGCGACCATTCGTCCGACATTCAGCTGTTCCTGACTGACTGGGCCGCGTCGCTGAGCCAGCAGTCGATTCCCGTGGGGGAGGTGGATGGCATTCGCATTGTGACGATTCATTCCTCCAAAGGCTTGGCTTACCACACCGTGTTTATGCCATATTGCAACTGGAAGTTGGAGGCGGATAAAGGCTTCAAGGACGACTTGTTGTGGTGTGAACCGAAGGACGAAGTATACATGGGGCTGGGAACGCTGCCGATTCACAAGACGTCGGCCATGAAGAATGGAGCGTTCAAGGCCGACTATGAGGAGGAGCATTTCCAACAGCGCGTGGACGAGCTCAACACTCTCTATGTTGCTTTCACGCGCGCTGAGGCCAATCTGTTGGCGTGGGGCGAAAAGTCTTCGAACAAAGGGGAACTTAAAAACATCGCCGACCTGCTGGCGGCGTGTCCGCCTGCCAAATGCGAGTTTAGCAAAGAAGGTTTGCTGGAATTGGGGACGCCGGCTTCGTTTGAGCAGCCTGACAAGGGAGTAGAATCGCAGAAAACTACCAATCGAATGAAACCCGAGTTTCAGGCTTGTCCCATCGAAATGCATTCCTACGAAGGCCGCATGACGTTCCGGCAGAGCCGGCCGGCGGCGGAATTTGTACATACTTCTGATGACGAACTCGACGAAAAGCAGTTGGGCTACATCGAGAAAGGAAAACTTCTCCACTATATATTCAGTCAGATAGAGACGGCTGACGAGGTGGAAAGGGTGGCCGACGCCATGGTGGCCCGCGGCATTCTGGCCGGAAAAAAACAGCGTCGTGAGGTGGTGAGTCTGGCGCAGCGAGGTCTGCAGAATCCGCTGGTGGCTACGTGGTTCGACGGCAGTTCCCAGCTGTTCAACGAATGTGCCATTCTCTCCACCGATGAGCACGGCGCGACTGTGAATCATCGCCCCGACCGCGTGTTGCTGACGGGCAATCGTATCGTGGTGGTGGATTATAAGTTCGGAAAACGCGACGCAGAGCATGCCGTCCAAGTGCGCTGCTATCTGCAGCTTATGCACGATATGCACCCCGATAAGCAGGTGGAAGGCTGGCTGTGGTATGTTTATTCCAATATAACCCAACGCATCGACCTATGACAAATTTTCTGCATACAGTAGCTCAGGACCTAATTGCCCGATTTGGCAACAACCTTTCGGACCTCACCATCGTATTCCCCGGCAAGCGCGCCAGTTTGTTCATGAACAAATATCTGCTGCAGTGCGCGGGCGGCCGACCTGTGTGGGCTCCTCACTACATCACCATCGACCAGTTGTTTCTTCGCCGCTCGCCCTACACGCCCAGCGAGTCCATTCGTAATGTGTGCGAGCTCTACGAGGTTTATCGGCAGGAAGTCCCCGATGCCGAGAGCCTCGACCGCTTCTATGGCTGGGGTGAGATATTGATAAGCGATTTTGAGGACGTCGATAAGCAACGGGTCGATGTCGAGAAACTTTTCGCCAATGTATCCGACATGGCCGAACTGGAGACCGTCGATTATCTGACTGACGACCAGAAACGGGTGGTGGGGCAGTTCTTCTCCGAATTCAAGGGCGATGACACCGAACTCAAGAAGCGCTTCCGCTCAATGTGGAACCGCATGTTGTCACTTTATGAAGGATTGCGCGCGCGTTTGGCGGCCGACGGGCTGATGTATAAGGGTGCGATTTATGAGAATATCATTGCGGATGCGTTTTCCAAAATGAACAG
>JABUUA010000081.1:13793-16979 GCA_021443405.1 Bacteroidaceae bacterium | reverse complement strand
GTTGATATGAAAAATACAAAAAACAACACCGACACCGCCGGAGGCGCGGCAAAAAGACCGGGATTCAGTGTCCCGCAGACGTTCGTGGCGGTCGCGTTTTTCTCTGCGGTCATGCTTCTGTTGAACGGCGAGTCGCTGATGAAGTCCGTGCTCCATTCCATTCCGGCCGACGAACCGCAGTCCCCCACGTTGCTCAATGTTACGATGGGTTTTCCGTTGGTGGACACGCCCGTATATAGTTATTTCATGGCGCTGCTGGACCTCCAGTGCGACGGCTACGACGCTGATGCCCGCAGTTTTCGTGCCACCTTCCTGTCGCGGCTACGGAGCCACGTTTTCTGTCCCGAGTCGTTCAAGGCCGACAATTCGTCTGCGCTCTCTTATGCGGCCGACGATAAGGCATTGTTCCTTTGGCTGCGCGAGTGCATGGAAACGTTGGGGCAGTCCATCAAGGACATGGGCCTGACCGAGGTATATAGCCAGCTCTACACCGAGGCCACGTTCCAGGTATATTGCGCTGTCAATCAGTTCTGCGAATTGCTGGAGTGCGGTACCTTGCAGGTGGAGCGCAGCACGCTCCGTCGTCTCGTTCGCCAGGCGCTGTCGGGCGGCAGCATTCCCTTCCACGGCGACATGGAGAACGGTCTTCAGCTGATGGGTCTGCTCGAGACGCGCAATCTCGATTTCAGCGATGTGGTGGTCTTGTCCGTCGAAGAAGGTTTCCTACCGAAGCGCAGCGCCGATGTGTCGCTCATTCCTTATTGTCTGAAGGCGTCCTACGGGCTCAGCACCGTCGAGCGAAAGACTGCGGTGTTCGCCTATTATTTCTTCCGACTGTTGCAGCGCGCCCAGCACGTCACGCTGGTTTACAACGACAACAGCGATAGCCTCAATCAGCGCGAGCCCAGCTGCTATCTGCGTCAGTTGCTGGCCGATACGGAATTACCTGTGGAATGTCTGCGCCTCGAATCCAAAGTCAAAACGTCTGCGCCCGCTTCTCGAAAAGTGCCGAAGACGCCCGAGGTGCTGGAGCGCATGCGCCAGTGGTTCGACCTCAAGAAGAACGGCATTTACCGCCTCTCGCCCTCGGCGCTCAACAGTTACCTGGCCTGCCCTCTGCAGTTCTATTTCCAGTACGTGGCACGTCTTGAGCCGACTGCCGAAGTAGGGGAGGGCGTGGACAATATTTTGTTCGGAACGCTGGTTCACGACGCCGCCGAATTGGTGTATAAGTTCCTTTGCAATAGTTTGAAAACAAAGACCTTGGAGGACTCCGATATCAAGGAAGTGCTGGACTATAAGGACAACCCGACCATCGACGCTATCATTGACTTGGCATTTGTGGTCGATTATTTCCTGGCGGCTCAGTACGACAGTTACAAATGCCGGGAGGAACGCGAAGCATTTCTGCGTGTCTTTCTCGAGGCCGCTCATCCGCACGAACTGAAGCAGCGCGTGGCCGACTTTTACCGGCAGACTCCATCGGCCGCTTTTGTCGGCACGGTCCTGATTATTCGCAGTGTAGTGCGGCGCTATCTCGCCGCCATCCTTCGCTGGGATGCCGCGCATGCCCCCATTACTTTCTGCGGATTTGAGTACAGCATCTCCACCCGCATGTCGCTGGAGACGGCGTCGGGTCCGGTGGAGATTCGCACGGGTGGACGCATCGACCGCCTTGACCGTCTGCGCATCAACGGTACGGATTATCTGCGCATTGTGGACTATAAGACGGGAAAAAAGAAGAAAGAGCCCAAGACTTTGGACGACATTTTCCAGCCTGAGTCGGAAGTGGACGGGGCACATTATTTCCTGCAGACCTTCCTCTACGGCATGATTCTGGCCACCGACCCCCAATATGCCGCCTATGCCCATGAGAAGATGCGCCCGTGTCTGTTCTACATCCCCCAGGCTCTGCACGGCGAGTATTCGCCCGACCTTGCCATGGATAAGGTGACGGTGGAGCAATTGGATGCCGACACGCTGGCTGACTTCCGCGTGCGACTGGAGGCGCTGATTCGGGAGATATTCGACCCGCAGACGCCTTTCCGACCTTGTGCCGAGGGGAAAGCCTGCAAATATTGTCCGTTCACGACTCTTTGTAAATAATAATCATTAACCCTTTAATCATTTCTACTTATGAAAAAACTATTGTTTCTCATCGTGACTCTCTTCGCCGCCGTGCAGTTGCAGGCCGCCGAATCGCCCTTCACGCTTCCCGCCGTCAAGCAGTGGAAGGAGGGCAAGGGCGTCTGTGTCGTAGGGCAAGGCGTTAACGTCCGGGCGCTGCAACCCGAACTCGCCTACGCCGCCGACTATCTCCGCCAGAGTCTCGCCATCTCCGCTCCGGCGGGCAGCGACGCCCCCGTGGTGGAACTGGTCTGCTCGGGTCGGAAGAAGGACGCCGAGGCCTATACCATCGTGGTGCGCAAGGACCGCATCACCATCAAGGGCGACACGCCGCAGGCCGTGCTGTGGGGTGTGCAGACGCTGATACAGTGGAGCGCCCAGAGCCCAGAAATCCCCTGCGGAACCGCGACCGACCGCCCCGACTACGCCCTGCGCGGGATGATGATTGACGTGGGCCGAAAATACATTCCCCTCGACTATCTCCGCCATCTCGTCGATGTCATGTCGTACTATAAAATGAACTGCTTGCAGGTGCATCTCAACGACAACGGCTTCAAGAAGTATTTCCACCAGAACTGGGACGAGACTTACGCTGCCTTCCGCATCGAGAGCGAGTTGTTCCCCGAACTCACCGCGCGCGACGGCTATTACTCGAAGCGCGACTTCCGCAACTTCATCCTTGAATCGGCCCGCAAAGGTGTGGAGATTATTCCCGAAATCGACGCGCCCGCCCATGCACTCGCCTTCACGCATTTCCGTCCGTCGCTCGGTTGCGAGGAGTTCGGCGTGGACCACTTCGATCTTACCAATCCTGCCGTGGTTCCTTTCCTCGACAGTCTGTGGACCGAATACATAGGCGGTCCCGAGCCCGTGTTTGCCGGTCCGCGCGTGCACATCGGCACCGATGAATACAGCAACAAGAAGCAGGACGTGGTGGAACTCTTCCGCTCGCTCACCGACCACCTCATCAAGTTCTGCCAGCAGCACGGCAAACAGCCCGTTGTCTGGGGCTCGCTCACCTATGCCAAGGGCGATACGCCCGTGCAGGTGGACGGCGTG
>JABUUA010000081.1:2733-10035 GCA_021443405.1 Bacteroidaceae bacterium | reverse complement strand
CGCAGCCAACACTCTGAAACAGAAATAAACTAGCAATCTTTCATGCATATGCAGGAAAGACTATGACCCAAATATCTTGATAGCGGATTATGAAGACTTCCAGTTCCCTGATGATAGTTATTATGGTGATGTTCATCATCTGAATAGCAAAGGGGCTGACTATTTTACTTCATATATTGCAAAGCATGGTCTTGAGACGAAGAAATTGAAAGATTGGTTGGCAGAAAAGGGGTTTTGATAAAGACCTTGTTTTCCCCAACCTATCCGTCGAATTTCTCTGCTGAGTGAGAGAATATCGACTTATATGCCTGGGCTGAGACAATAGGATGTCTTGACCAATTCATAAGGATGTCTTGGGCAAATCGTAAGGACGATTTGTTCAAAACAATAGGTTGTCTGCAAGACATTGATTCATTGAATGAATTTACCCGTGCTCTTAACTATTCCCGCGCATGCGCAGGCTTGGCGAAGTTAATTGTTCGCGCTATCGCTCTGGAATTGAGACGAAACCTCATGAGTGGTTTGGAATTTTGAAAAACAACGGGGAAAAGTTTGGAGATAGAGCGGGAATATTGTAAATTTGTACCGATAAATATGACAAATTGACTAAAATAGCTGCTCACTATTAAATAACAAAACATTGAAAATTATGAAAAGATTCTTTGCTTTCTTGGCTGCAGTAGCCTGCGCCGCCATGATATGGGCTCAAGGGCCCGGCGCGACGCCTATCCAAATTTCTGAGCTCAACGGGGAGGCCGCTGACTTCTGGACCATCGACCTCAAAGACGGAACCACCACCGTGGTGTGGAACCAAGCCACTG
The DNA here is from genome assembly GCA_021443405.1 of Bacteroidaceae bacterium. GTDB lineage: Bacteria > Bacteroidota > Bacteroidia > Bacteroidales > Bacteroidaceae > Physcousia. Next base: position 9,214 of record JABUUA010000081.1, on the reverse strand, counting down.
ACGGATGGTCGAAGGTGCAGATGTTCCTGAACAGCATTCAGAACGGCGCCTCTGTCATGCCTGGCGGAAAACCGGTGTTTGTGGGCGGCGACTACGGTTCGCGCTCCTACTCGCTGTTTGAGCACCGACAGGCCTTTGCGGATGCCGACGACAATATCCTTGTTATCACCAACGACTGCCGAAACGCCGAGGCGCAGGGCGACTATTCAGGCAGGCTCTGCAGTTATGCCCTCTATAAAGTGAACAAATACGGCGAAATGCTCTGGAAGGAACCGGTTGACCTCGGTCGTGGGAAGGCTGGCGAGCACGCCAGTGTGAGCATCACGCAACTGACCGACGGGTCGTATGTGGTGGCGTGGACTTGCTTCACCGACGACCTTTCGCTCTATCCGCAGGACGAAAACCGCATGTATGTGATGATGGAGCGCGTGAGCAAGGACGGAAAACTACTGTGGAACGCCCCTAAGGTTTTGATGAGCGCCGACAAGGATATTTTTTACAGTTATCTGTTCGACGGTGGCGACAATGAGTTCGTAATCGTGTCGCTCCGAGGCATGGAGATGTATATGGTGGCCAATTGTTTCGATGCTAACGGCGACCCGGTGTGGGACGAAGAAACCCTCATCAACTGTGGCCGTTATGCCGACATCAGCACGGGCGCGGCCATCTATCCCATCTTCGACTTCCAGAGCGACGGACACGGAGGTGTGTTGGCAGCGTGGCACGACTTCTCGGTGGACCCCGAGCTTGAGGTAATCAGAATGTCGCACATCGACCGCAACGGCGAATATGTTTACGACTCGGAAGTTGGCGGTACTCGGGTGACCAACATCATCGATGCGGGACTGGCCTATCGCAGCCAGTTGCCCAGATTCGTGGAGGACAAGGAGACAGGAAATATCTTTGTGGTTCACAAGACCGTTGAGCCTATTTTCCAAAAGATGTCCAGCCTTGTGCTGCAAAAACTCGACAAGGACGGCGACCCAGTGTGGAAGCCTGAGGGAGTGCAGGTGGAGGGCGTTCAGCGTTGTTCCTTCGATTGTTCCCACATCGTCCTCGACAAGGACGGCAATCCTGTGGTGTTCTACCTCGTATATATAGAGCCCGACACGGAGACCGAGCTGTCGGGTTGTCACATCTTTGCCCAGAAATTCAGTAAGACGGACGGCTCAAAGATGTGGGAGCAGCGTGTGGAAGTTCCTCTCAATAATGAATATCCGTTCATCTCCGACTTCCGCGTTTCTCCGCTCCTCGACGGCGACCACTGGATGATTACATGGGCCGGTCAGGCCACGCCCAGCGTGATGACCTCGGCGCCCGTCTTGTTCATGACGAGTTTCGCTGACGACGGAACCACCAAAGTGGTGGAAGTTCTGGAGGAACCGAGCGGCGATGCAACGGCGAGATACTTCAATCTCAGCGGCATGCGCGTTCCGGCCTCACGTCTTGCCCCTGGGCTTTACATCAAGTGCCAAGGACAACAGACCACGAAAATCATGGTGAAGTAAATAGATTGTCAATCAATAGAGTAGGAGGGAGACGACGAGGTTTCTCTCCTATTTCTTTATTGTCTCAGAATTCCGAGATTATGCACGGCGGTAACGATGGGGCGTGGTTCCCAGCTCGCGGCGGAAGACACGGCAGAAGTAACTGTAGTCCTCGAATCCGGTGCGGGAGGCCACCGCTTTTATGGGCATGGGAGTGGTGATGAGCAGAAGTTCGGCCAGTTCCATGCGTCGCTGCAAGATGTAGGCCGAGGGCGTTATGCCCATGTTTCGCTTGAAGAGTCGGATGAGGTGGTCCTTGCTCATGAGCACTTCTTTGGCGAGCGCGGCCACGTGGAGCGGCTCGTGGAGATGGGTGCGGATGTGGTGAATCACCTGCACAATGCGTTCGTCGCTGGCCACGGGGCGCAGTTGTGCCTCGCGGAGAAAGCGGCTGATGAGGACATAGATGATTCCGCGCGAAGCCAGTATGTCGGCCTGCGGTCGGTTTTGGTTTTGGCGGACGCTGTTGAGGAGTTCCGTCTGATTGTCGTAACTCTTAGGATTGCTGGCTCTCAGTCGCATCTGCGGATTTATCGCGGCCAGCTGCTGCATGAGGTTGAGTTCCTGTGCAGTGGCGGGCAGTTGGTGGGGGAAGTCGTACTCGCTGAAGATGTAGTGCTCGGCGTCTGGATGCTCATAGATGTGGATGTAGTAGTGGGAGAAGTGCCCGCGGCACACGTTGTTGTGAGTAACGAACGGCGGCACGAAGTATAGATTCCCGGGGCTGAGGTGCAGCGTTTCCTTGATGGTGGTCCCTTCGTCAGCAAGCAGTTCGATGTCGGCCTCGCCCTCGGTCACGTAGTAGAGTCGGGCGAAGGGACTGCGCACGCCTCGCCAGTTCCAGTCGGCGTTGTGCTCGGCGAAGCCCACGTTGAGGGTCATGAACAGGAAATTGTCTTTGTAAGCCATCCGCAGCAATTTTATGGCAAATTTAGTGAAATAAACGAAACCTTGCAAGAATCGCGGTGATTTGTTCCGTCGGTCGTCGGCAGTTCTGAAAAATAGCGGTCGCCGATTAAACTATTTCTTTCGTGCGCGGTCTATAGAATTGTATGAAGTTCGCTCGCCTCTATTTGTTCTTATTTATCAGCCTTGTGGCCGTGGCCGCGGGGGCGCAGACCGACTCTGTGCTCATCAATGTGCGCGGCGCTGTGTTTGAGAACGAGACACTCGACCCGCTTGAGGGAGCGCAGGTGCGTCTGCTGGGGGCGGAGAACAAACTCATCAAGGGCGTGCTGACTGACAAGAGCGGTCACTATCTACTGACTGCCGTGCCCACGGGCAACTACACGCTCAGCATCACTTTCCTCGGTTTCAAGGAACAGAAATTCACCGTCAAGCTCCCCACCAAGAACGGCAACTTCCGTGTGAGCGATGTGCTGATGCGCGTGGACGCTAAGTTGCTGTCCGAGACGGTGGTGGAGGGAAAACTGCCCGAGATGGTGGTGGTGGACGACACCGTGCAGTACAACGCCGCCGCCTTCACGCTGCAGGAGGGCGACCTCGTGGAGGAACTCATCAAGAAACTGCCCGGAGTGGAGCGTGACGAGAACGGCAACTACATGTTCAACGGCAAGAACATCAGTCAGATATTGGTGGACGGAAAGGAGTTCTTCGGGTCGAACATGAACATGATTCTGAAGAATCTTCCCGCCGATATCGTGGAGAAGGTGAAGGCCTATGAGAAGAAAAGTGACCACGCGCGCATCACGGGCATTGACGACGGTGAGGAGCGCACAGTGCTCGACCTCGGCATCAAGAAGAACAAGAAGCGCGGATGGTTCGGTAACATCGACGGCGGCTACGGAACGAAGGACCGCTATTCGGGCCGCGCCATGGTGAATCGCTTCATCGGCGACCAGAAGTTCTCGGTGGTGGGCAACGGAAACAACACCGACGGCAACGGCCTCAACGACCGACAGTCGGCAGGCGCTACCATGAACATTCAGAACGAGAAGATAGAACTGAACGGACAACTGAACGGCAACTTCAACCAGGGGAGCAGCGAGAGTTGGCGCAACTCGCAGAACTTCGAGAACAAGAACGCCGCCTATAGCAATTCCCACAGCACGAGCGAAAGCAACTCCAAGAACTTCAGCTTCGAATACAAGATAGAGTGGAAACCCGACTCGCTGACCAACATCCTCATCCGTCCCAACCTGTCGTACAACCGAAATCGTAACGGCTCGGGCAACGAGAGCGCCGACTTCCGCGCCGACCCTTACGAATATATGGTTGACCCGCTGAAGGAATATGCCCGCTGGAGCGACTCCATCGGTGTGAACCACCGCTTCTCACGTAACAACAGCAGCAGTTCCGGCTTCAATGTGGGCGGCTCGGCGCAGTTCAACCGCCGGCTGGCGAAGCCCGGTCGCAACGTGACGCTCAATCTCGACGCCAACTACTCGCGCAACAACAGCGAGTCGCAAAACTACAGTCAGACGGACTATTACCAAATAATGGCCTACACGGGCGAGGACAGCGTCTATCACAAAGTGCAGTTCAACGAGGCGCCGCAGAAGAACCGCAACGTCTCCGCCCGTCTCAGCTACAGCGAACCGCTGGCCGACGCCGTCTATCTGCAACTCAGTTATCAGTACAGCCACCGCTTCAGCGACCACGACCGCAATGTGAGCAGTATCTTCGACTGGATGGACGGCGGACTGCGACCCTTTGAGCAATACGGTATCGACGTGGACAACTTCCGCCAGTGGCAGCACATTGCCGCGCCCGACCTCGCCCAGTGCAACTACACGACCAACATTTACCAGAACCACAACGTGAGGGCGCAGATTCGAATCAACCGTACTCGCTACCAACTGACCATCGGAGGCAACGTGCAGCCGCAGGTCAACAGCGTGAATTATACGAAGGGACTCAAGCACTACGACGTTCGGCAGAGCGTGGTCAACGCCTCGCCCACGCTGAACTTCCGCTACAAATTCAGTCGGCAGGAGCAACTCGACCTCCGCTACAACGGCAACACCGGACAGCCCGGCATCACCGACCTCATCCCCGACACGCTCTCCAACGCCGACCCGCTGAACATCCGGCTCGGCAACCCGAATCTGAAACCCTCGTTCACACAAAACTTCAACGCCGACTACCGCCGCAGCGTCACCGAATATCTGCGCAACAACACGCTCAGCCTTTCGTTCCGCACCACGCAGAACTCCACCACCAACCGCACAGAGTATAACGACGTCACGGGTGGCCGCATCTCCATGCCCATGAACATCAACGGCAACTGGAACGGCTCCGTGCGCTACGGATTCAACACGGCGCTCGGCATCAAGCAATACTGGCGCATGGGCATGAGCACGAACGGAGGGGTGACCAACGCCGTGGGCTACGTCTATCGCAGTCAGGAGCACGAGACTGTGAAGAACCGCACGCGAGGCATGCACGCGGGGCAGAACTTGCGACTGACCTACCGGCGCGACTGGGAGGAGGCCGACTGGCATTTGGAGGCTAACGTCAACGCGAATTGCTCTTACAACCACAGCCGTTCGACCAACACAAGCGCCTCGAACCTCGACACCTATACGTTCTCCTACGGCGGCAACATTCATTTGCAGATGCCGTGGAAGATGACCTTCGGCAGCGACATCTCGCAACGCAGTCGCCGCGGTTATTCCGACCCCAACATGAACACCAACGAGCTGCTCTGGAACGCCTCGCTGAGTCAGCGATTCCTGCGCCAGCGCAATCTCACCGTCACCCTCCGTTGGGTGGATATTCTCAACCGCCGTGAGGAGGTGAACCGCAACGTGTCGGCCACCGCCCGCACCGACTCTCGCAACCGTATGGTCAACAGCTACGGAATGCTCACCGTGTCGTGGCGCTTCAACAAGTTCGGAGGTCGTGAGCAGCGTCCCGACCGTCCCGAGCGTCCCGAAGGCGGCATGAGGGAGCGCGGCGAGAGGGGAGAGCGCGGTGGATTTGGCGGAGAACGCGGTGGCGGAGAACGCGGCGGTGGTCGCGGTGGTTTTGGTGGCGGAGGCGGCTTCGGCGGAGGCGGCAGAATGTGACGACGAACACACATCCCCCAGACATTATAGAACCTTGACTATGGGGGAATCAGCGGCATCTTCTTTTCCTTGCTTCGTTTTCTGAAGATGTCAGCAAAAGGGGTGAACCCCGCCCCCGTCCTCTCGAGGGGACGGGGGTTAACTTTGTAAAGGAATTGGCTCAGTTTGTTCGTTTTTTTGTTGTTGGTGGTAAAAATACATCAAAAGAATTTGGAATCTCGTTTTTTTTTTTACTTTTGCCGAGTACCATCGCCAACATAACTTAAAAGAAACAAATATGAAGAAGAAAATTCTTTGCATGCTTTGCGCCGCTTGCGCCATGATGGTGGCGAGCAGCTGCAGTGAGGACGAACAGCCGGCAGTGCTGGAGGTTGCGCCCACCTCACTCACGTGGGAATGGGACGACGTCACGCCCCAGACCGTGGCGGTCGCCGCCAACAACGTGTGGACAGCGACCGTGTCGGAGGAAGCCTATTGGACGATTACTCCCGCCAGCGACGGCAAGTCGCTCACCGTCGCTCCGAAGACGGACAACACGGGCATCGGCATGGACGTGGTGGCCACCGTCACCATCACCAGCGCGGAGCTGGTGAAGACCGTGCTGCTCACGCACAAGGGCGGTCCGTTCGTCAACGGTCACGAGTACGTCGATCTCGGTTTGCCGAGCGGTCTGCTCTGGGCCACCTGCAACTTGGGGGCCAGCAAACCGGAGGAATACGGCTTCTATTACGGCTGGGGCACCGACCTCTATGCGGAAGGTTATGAAGCTACCTGGCGCTACTATTTCCAGCTCTTGGGCGGCAGCGATGCTTATTACGCTACAGCTGATTACTGCGGTACCGACAAAGACCCTCTGAAGGATTATGTGGGGGGCGGCAGCAAATATAGCATAGCCACCGAAGC
>JABUUA010000081.1:0-2450 GCA_021443405.1 Bacteroidaceae bacterium | reverse complement strand
GCGTTACATGAGCTTCTCTTCGAACAGTTGGGGCGGGAGCGCCAACGTCCGTTACTATGCTCGCTCCATCCGCCCCGTCGTGATGAAATAAGCGAAAACGTCATTCTTTCTTTTCCACTGCCTTGGGTCTTCAACGGTCCAAGGCTGTGTGGTTTATGGGCACAGAAGTGTCGGGGGCTGGATTTGGGCGCTCGGAGTTTTTCTCCCTCTCACCTCACCACCTTCCGGACCATTCCTTTCCTCCGTTCCACGAACAAGCCGTGGCGTGGCTGGGGACAAGGGCGGCCGTCGAGCGTGTAGTAGGTGGGGTTAAAGGCCGTGGAATGTATCGAAGTGAGCGCGTCGGGCTGAGGGTCGGGGAGGGTGACGTCGGCCTCCACTATCAGGTATTGGCAACCCGTGTCGCTGGTGTTGGGCGTTCCTTGGTTGCCCCAATTGTAGAGCTTGTAGTTTTGTCCGCTCTTGGTTTGGTTCCACTGAGCCGTGGAGCCGCTGTAAATGATGAAATAGTTGCCCGAGCGCTTCAGTGTCCATCCCGCGGAAGGTTGGGCGGCGGTGGTGCGGAGCGCGGTGTTGTAGGCGCTGGCGGGCGAGACATACGTGTCGTCGGTGTAGTTGACGATGTCCACAGTGCCGTCCGTCCGCTCCACGAATTTCCATGCCGCGGCGTCGCTGGGGGCGGTCTGCCCGATGATGTCGGCGCCGTCGCCGTAGGCGGTCGGGTAGCGGCTTTCGCGATTGGGGGTGTAGAGGTGGTAGAAGTAGGAACGGGCGTCGGTGCTGTAGTTCACGCTTTCCACGGGCAGACGCGGTGCTTCGGCGATGAGGTACTGACAGCCCTCGTCGGTGGTGTTCGTGCCGCTGCCCCAGTTGTAGAGCGGGTAGTTGGTGAGGTTGGTCTGGTTGATTTGTGCCGAGCCGCTGGTGACGATGACGTAGCCTTCGGCGGCCGAGGGGCTGAGGGTCCATCCCTTGGCGGGCTGCTGGCGTACGGCGGTCAGCGCCGTGTTGTTCTGACTGGCGGGCGAGAGGTAGAGTCCGTCGCGGCTGACGATGTTCAGTGTGCCGTCGGTGCGCTGGGTGAACTTCCAGTAGGCGGCGGTGGTCAGTGCGGTGTTGCCGCAGACGGCGGCTCCTGCTCCGGCGCTTGTGGCGTAGCGGCTGGCTCGCTTCGACTGCAGTGTGAACCAGTGTTCGTCGCCGTCGGTGCTGGTGGCGGGGAGGTTGATGCCGGCGTCCTTGTAGGTGGCCAGAAAGGTGGCGTAGGCGGCCGCGAGCTGCTGTTGCTGGGCGGCTCGTTCGTCGGCGGGCAGTTCTTCGCTGAGGGTGGGCCGGATGGCGGCGATGAGGTCGAGCAGCGGTTTTGCGCTCTCGCGTTTGTAGTAGCCGATGCGGTCGCTCACGGTGGCGGCGATGGTGGTCTCTATGTCGCTGATGAGGAGGACGAGTTGCTCGGCGGCGTCGTCGGACAGGCGGTCGGGCGAGTAACGGATGCCCTCGAGGGCGTGGCGTCCGTCGGGGTCGGTGAGCACGAAGGTCCACATCCATTTGTTGAGTCGGCAGCCGCTGCTGACGTAGGGGAGTTTCAGGAACACGAGGTTCCAACCCTGCTTCAGCACCACGGGATAGGGCTCGCGGGCCGTGAAGTTCTCGTCCTGCAGTTCCACCTCCGACCCGATGGTCTTGCCGGCGTTCTTCCAGCTGGGGGCGGAGAGTTCCTCGCCGTTGAGCCAGATGCGGCTTCCCTTGCGGTCCCACTGTCCGGCAGCGGGGGCGGGGTCGTTTTCCGAGCGGCCGTAGTTCTGGAGCTCGATGAGTGCTCCGGCCGTCTGCTCGTGGTCGCTGTAGATGTACGTCCAGGCATAGGCGGTGTTGCCCGTGGCGGGGTCGCCGAAGACGCAAGGCACGGTGGCTCCCCACGTGTGGCGCAGATAGACGGCGGCGCCGGTGACGAGGCGTGTTCCCACGGTCTGTCCCTTCAGCGTGTAGCTGGTCTGCGGTCCTTCTGTCTCGGGGGGCAGCACGGTGGCTGCGTTGCCGCCGTTGGCCATCATGTCGGTCAGTCGCCAGCGCACGTTGGTCTGCCGGACGTAGGGGATGGGCTCGTCGGCCAGCCAGCGGTCTTTCCAGTGGAGGAAGCGTCGCTCCCAGTCGGCGAAGTCGTCGTACTGCGGTCCGCTGTTGGGCAGCACGGCTCCTTGTGTCTCGATGTATCCCTCGCCACCTCCCGTCCAGGCGCGGCAGGCGCTGGCGATGGTGTTGGCCCAGGTGTTGTTTTGCCGGATGATGTCGTCCTGCGTGGGCGTCTTGCGGTCGTTCCACGGGCAGGAGATTTCTCCCGCGATGGCGGCGCTGCCCTCGGGGGCGTAGTAGATTTGCGAGAGGTAGATGCCGGCGAGGTCGGCGAAGACGTCGAAGTGGTTGGTGTAGTTGTAGCGGCAGTCGATGTT
>JABUUA010000080.1 GCA_021443405.1 Bacteroidaceae bacterium | reverse complement strand
CCGCCGGGAATCGAACCCGGATTGACGGTTTAGGAAACCGTAGTTCTATCCATTGAACTACAGAGGCAGCTTGTGTGTCTTTGACAATTTGGGAACAAAGTTACGCTTTTTTCTGCAAAACAGAAAGCGGAACAGCAAGTTTTTGGCTCAAAAGGACCTTGATGAACAGGTCCGCCCTACCTTCGCGGTTTCACGAAAGCCAAGGCGGCCAAGGCGTAGAGACCGAGCAGCAGCACGAGCAACGTCTGGATGGTGTGCACCACGAGCACGAACATGGCGGCCGACACTCCGGCCACACCGTAGAGCACGAGCACGGTCTTCACGGCGAAATGCCACGGTCCAGCGCCGTTGGGGGTGGGTACCAACACAGCAAACGACCCGACGACGAAGGCCACGAGCGCGGCCATCGGTCCGAGGTTCTCCGTGAAATCGAAGCAGAAGAACGTGAGGTAGAAGTGGAGATAATAGGCAACCCAGATGCCCACAGAATAGAGAAGGAACAACCATTTATGCCGCACTTGGCGGATGGAGAGCAGGCCGTCCAGCATGTCCTTCACCATCTGTCGCGTGCGCTCCAGCACGTGCAGTTTGGCCAGAATCCACGTCACGAGGGCCAAGGCGGCCAGTCCGCACATGGCCGTCACGGCATAGCCTGTGGGGGTGAACCCGTGAAGAATGCCGCTCAGCGACACGCCCGTGGTCTCCATGAACCGCAGGAACACGGGTATCTGCCACACGATGGTGACGGCCGTGAGCAGCAGCATGAGCACCGTGTCCACGACGCGCTCGCACACCACCGTGCCCACGGAGCGTCCAAAATTCGTGCGGTCGTACTGACGCAGCACGCCGCAGCGCAGGATTTCACCCACACGAGGAATCACCAGACTGGAGGCGTAGCTGAGGAAGATGGCGCAGATGGCCGTGTGGCGGCGCGGATGTTCGCCCATGGGCTCCAAGGCCTGACGCCAACGGAGGGCGCGGAACACCTGGGCCAGCACGCCGAAGGGCAGCGACCACAGCATCCAGCTCCAGCGCATGTCGCTGCGGAGCGCGCGGTTCACCTCGCCCCACTCGAAGCCGCGATACATCCACCACAGAATGGCGCCGGCCAGTGCCACGGGGATGAACACCTTTACGATGAGATGGAGAATACGTTTCACGGGCGGGGTCGTTGTTGGTCCACCAGGTTGGTGAGGTCGATAAATTGTTGCACACTGAGCTGTTCGGGGCGCTGTTGGAACAGGCTGTCTTGCAGGAACGGCGCTTGTGTGTCGATGCCGAGTTCGGCCAACAAGGGCCGGATGTTGTTGCGAAGCGTCTTGCGTCGCTGGTTGAAGGTGGTCTTCACCACGCGTCGGAAGAGGTTCTCGTCGCAGCCAAGGTCGGTCACTTCGTTGCGTGTCATGCGTATCACGGCCGACTTCACCTTTGGGGGCGGGTTGAAGACGTGCTCGTCCACGGTGAAGAGATACTCCACGGAATACCAGGCCTGGATGAGCACCGACAGGATGCCGTAGGTCTTCGACCCCGGTGTCGCGGCGATGCGCTCGGCCACCTCCTTCTGTATCATGCCCGTGCAACACGGAATCAGGTGCTTGAACTCGAGCATTTTGAAGAATATCTGGCTCGAGATGTTATAGGGATAGTTGCCCGTCAGCACGAAAGGAGCGCCGCCGAACGTGCGGTCGAGGTGCATCTTCAGGAAGTCGTCCTCCACAATGTTCTCCTCGAGGGCGGGGAAATGCTCGCGTAAATAAGCCACGGATTCAAAGTCAATTTCCACCACCTTCAGCGGACGGGGCTTCTGCACCAGGAACTGCGTCATCACGCCCATGCCGGGCCCTACCTCGAGCACGGGCAGTTCGGGGCAGGCGTCCACGGTGTCGGCAATCCGTCGGGCAATGTCCAAGTCCTTCAGAAAGTGCTGACCCAAAAACTTTTTCGGCTTGACCAGTCGCATTTTTCCGTTTTTTCTTCGTATATTTGCCCACAAAGATAAAGAAAAAAACTATAAAAAACTCAAAGAACATCCATGAAACGCATCGCAAGTCTCGTTTTCTTGAGCCTGCTCACGGCGGTGGTGGCCGCCAAGAGTCTGGTCATCACGCTGAACGACCGCAAAGGGACGCAGGTGTTTTACAAGTTGTCCACCGACAATCCTCCGCGCATGGTGATGGAGGCCGACGGCACTTTCACGCTCAACAGCCGCGAATATGCCTTCAGCGACGTGAAATGCTTCCGCATCAGCCAAGAGGATTACTCGGGAGAGAAGAACACTGAGGACGGCATCATCGCCGTGACCGACGACGAGGTGCTTATGCAGGGCGACCTGCGCATCTACTCGGTCGATGGCCGTCTCCTAGGCACCGCCGCCTCGCGGGCCGACCTCAAGTCGCTCGCGCGCGGTACATATATAATAAGTAACGGCCGTCAAACTCTGAAAATCCGCAAACAATGATACAGCGTCTTCTCTCTATGGCCGCCGCAGCTCTGGCGGTCCTCTCTGTCTCGGCCCAGCGCCCCGACACGCTTTGGTATCGCTTCGACGACCGCTTCACGGCGCCCGTGGCCGTGGAAATCTCGGCGTACGACACCATTGTCTTCAAGAACGCCTTGATGACGCTCTACAAACCGGACGGACAGACAGGCACGAAGTCGGTCACCTACCGCGAGAAGACGCCGGGGCAGTTCCAGTTCACCAACCCCGGCCGCTGGCTCTACAAACCGGGTTCCATGGGCGGCGACTACACCGACCCCAACAACACGTGGGCCTACGATCGCTATCGCGAGAGCGAGCACTTCGTGTGCTTCTGGGAGAAGGGCATGACGTTCGACCCCACTTACATCCTCTCCATCGGCGAGAAATGCTGGGACGTGTACACCAAGCAGCTGGGCTTCGTGGTGGAAGGAGCGAGCAGCACCGACCAGTATAAGATTATCATGCGCGTCTATAACACGAGCGACTGGGTGGCCAGCGGCTCGGGCGAGGATATGAAGGTGGGCACGTTCAACGTCTCGCCTTGGGCCGTCACCTCGCGTGGAGGCGCCACCGTGGCCCACGAAATCGGGCACACCTTCCAGTATCTGACCAACGTGGACTGCGGTGCCAACAACACGCACGGCTTCAACTACGGGCTCGGCGACAACGGCGCGGGCGGCAACGGCTTCTGGGAGAACTGCGCCAACTGGATGGCTTACAAGGTCTATCCCGACCAGCAGTTCACCGATGGTGAGAACCTCGAGGAATACATTCAGAAGAATCACCTCAACTTCATGCACGAGTCCACGCGCTACCCCAACTGCTTCTACCAGGACTATCTGTGCGACCGCTTCGGTCAGGACTTCATCGGACGCCTGTGGCGCGAGTCGGTTCGCCCCGAGGACCCCGTGGACGCCATCAAGCGTCTGCAGGGACTGAGCCACGACGAGTTCTCGGCCGTGATGTATGACTGCTTCGCCCACATGTGCACGTGGGACCTCGACGCATGGCGCACCCGGGCCGCACACCGCCGCGGCTGCCACGGCAACTATCTGCAAGCGGTGACGGTAGACGGCGAGGACTGGTACCAGATACCCTCGGAGCGCTGTCCGCAGAACTACGGCTACAACATCAGCCGTCTGCGCGTTCCCGCCGCAGGCACCGAGGTGAGCGTCCGCTTCCAAGGCATCGCCGGCGCCGCGGGCTACCGCTCCATCTACAAGTCGCGCGCGGGTTGGCGCTACGGGTTAGTGGCCTACACCGAGGCGGGCGAAACCATCTATGGCGACATGCAAAAGGACGCCTCCGGCACGGCCTCGCTGCAAGTGCCCGAGGGCTGCACCGACCTCTGGCTCGTGGTCATGGGCTGCCCCACCCAGTGGTGGCACCACCAGTGGGACAACGACGAGTCGAACGACGAGCAATGGCCTTACCGCATACAGACCGTGGGCACGAAACCGCACGGCGTCATGCACACCTACACGGCCGACGACTTCCCCGCCGACTTCGTGCCGCGCGATACTACTGTGGTCATCGATGCCCGTCTGGCACGCGACGCCAGCAACTATTCGGCCGTATATGTGCAGTACGACACGGACGCCATCAGCGAAGCGCTGGGTCTGACCACCGCACAACTGCACGCTGTCAAGACAGGCACCTCGCAGAACCCGCGCTTCTGCGGCGTGAACAAGAACGGCACGCTCATCAACAATCCCACCACCAGCACCTCGAGCAGCACCGTATATGGCCACTGGTTCAACAGCTCGGAGAACGTCTGCAACTACGACGGCAACGCCCTTGTCTATGCCGAGATGACGCCCGCCAACTACCAGTGCAAGGTGGGACAATACCCCGGCCGCCTCACCGCGGGCAAGACGTACGTCGTCCGTCAGGCGGTGGTCTATAACGGTCACCGCGCTGTCATGGAGGTCCATCTCCACATCTTCTGACCGCGCCAACCAACTTTCTGCAATCGGTCATTAGGGCTTCCTAATGGCCGATTTTGGTTAAACGCGCTCAAACGTCCCGTTGACAAAATGTCAAAACGCCGATGGCTCCAAAAGGGCGCAAAATAAAATTCCGTGCGGTCGCCCGTGTCTGCGAGATATTCGATAGGGATATTGATCGTTGATAATTAGCCGTTTGCAAAATCTTGTCGTGAGAAATCGGCGAAATCGTCCCGAAAAACGGGCAAAAACATGCGGTCGAATGACCCAATTCGTCTGGACGAGTCAGCCGTTTTTCTTAGAAGAATCGTTCCAGACGTGCGCACGACCGCTGTGGGGTCACCGCGGAACCCGCATTTCGCCCTCCAAATGTCGCCTTCCAGTCATCCGCTCGTTCTATTTCACTCACAATTTCGTCAGAAATCCGTCGGCAAAAAGAAAGTGGAATCGCAATCTTATGTGCAAAATGTAAGCCTTACCGGAATTTCATCGACCAACCCGCTTCATACGCCAAATCGTCCGGCTAAACCACGACCGACCAGGGCTAAAACGCATTCCCTCAACCAGTCACTCCCAGCCCGACCTCTGCAAGTCACTTTTCGCCCTCCCCAACGCTTCTTTTTACACATCTGCGCAAAAAAACGTTATTTTATGGGCAAAATGCTTGCATAACTCAAAAAAAAAAATACCTTTGCGGTTCATTTCGTGCAATTTGCATAGGTAGAGTTTTAACGCTAACAAGCAAAACAAAAGCATATCTAAAAGAAAAATGAAACAGAACTACGAGCAACCCGTGCGCAGCAGGCAGACGTATGTCGCCCCGCACACGCTCTCGCATGCCCTGAGAATGGGTAGCAGCATCCTTGCTGGCAGCAAAGACCCTGTGGCCAGCCCCAAAGCCCAGGCCGAGATTACCCAGTACACCACATCGACAGAGAACAGTCTGTCGTGGGATGCCTTGCAGTAAACCAAGGTCAATGATTCAACATCAAATTCAGCACATCAGCATGAAACAGTATATTTCTCTGCTCGCGTCACTGGTAGTGGCCGCAGCATTCATCGGTTGCAGCGAGGACAACCTCCCCGAAACACCGGCACAGCCCAACGACGCCATCCGCTTCAGCGTAGCGCAGGACAACGAGACCCGCACGGAGTTCAACGGCAGCGGCCAGCTCGTTTGGAAGCAGAACGACCAATTCTCCATCTGGTGCAACGAGTCGAAGCCCACGTCGGGAGCCTACAAACTGACAAGCGGCGGCGCGGCCACGGGCGGCATCACCGCCGTCGGCACCGCATTGAAATGGGGCAGCAACGGCAAGCACACCTTCTACGCCGCCTACGGCACGGGCGTGCAGCCCAAGGACGCGGCGAATCCCGCCAACGGCGTCATCAAGTGCCCCTACAACAGTTCGTCCGACCTCACCATCAGCACCACCAGTGCTGCATGGAGCAACATGAACGAGGCCTACATGGTGTGTAAGTACGAAACCGCACCCGTGAACGATGTGAAGCTCACGTTCAAGCCCATCATGACCATGTACCAGATTGACGTACAGGGCATGAACGGCAGCGCCATCTACCTTTCGTCCATCGAAATCACCGTGAAGGCCGACTGGGGTTGCCTGTACAAGGAGAGCGGCAACACCTACTTCGACTACAACATCAAAACAAAAAGCGTAGTCAACAACGCAAGCGACATCCACGAGGAGACCTATAAGTTCAACTTCCCCACCACCAATCTTCCCAAGCTGGACCCCACGGGGAAAATCACACTGACGGCCATCCTTCCCCCCATCGACGTAGAAATCACGAAAGTGGTAATACGCTCTGCAGGCTGGGGCACCAACACCATCAACCTCAGCGGCACAGGCACCGTCACCACCGTCAGCGCAAGCACCCGGAAAAACATCACGCTGCCCAAGTGGCAACTCCAGCCGTATGTCGACTTGGGAACCGCCGGTAAATGGGCGACCTGCAACGTAGGTGCTAACCTGCCTACTGCGTATGGTGGTTACTATGCTTGGGGTGAGATAGCAGAAAAGACGCAATATACCAAGAGTAATTCCGATACGGATGGACAAAATTATAGCGCTTTGTATTATGGTTATACTGCCAATGATGGACGACAGTTATCAGGACACATCACTGCACCCAATAACACGGGAATCCTGAAACCTGCGTTCGATGTGGCAGTGCAGCACGCAGACTATGGTAAAGGAAACACTAACAATGGTTGGCGCATGCCCACGCGTGAAGAACAAAAAACTCTTGCGTCCGCTACGACTGTGTCGGAGCAAATATTCAACACCGTGTACGGTCTCCTTCTGAAGGCAACTAACGGCAACTGCATCTTCTTGCCTGCAGGCGGATATAAATACGAAAGCGGTTTAAAAGGTGCAGGTAGTGGCTCTGGCGCACGTGGCGACTTCTGGTCGTCAACCCCCACAGACAATAGTAATGGCGGCAGCATCTCTGTTGTGGGACAAGACGCTTTCTGCATGGGATTTGAAGTGATACAAGGTGAGCCTGTTATATTGAAAGTGGACGAATATGTGGTAGATGCCTCGAAATCACAACAGCCTTGGTACATCGGTGCGGGCAGTTTCGACCGCTATCGTGGTCGTTCCGTTCGCGCTGTTTACACGAAATAATTTTCATTTTATCGATATGTTACGTTAGGCGCTCCCTGCTGTCTCGCGACAGTGGGGAGCGCTGTTGTTGGGTCATTACTGCATGACGGAGGCTGGTCCACGCACTCACCCAACTTCCACAAGCCAGCGAAGCATAAAAAGAGCGCCGAGGCTTTCGCTTCGGCGCTCTTGGAACGGTCGGGTAGACAAGATTCGAACTTGCGACAACACGCCCCCCAGACGTGGACTCTACCGGGCTGAGC
>JABUUA010000007.1:59910-71922 GCA_021443405.1 Bacteroidaceae bacterium | reverse complement strand
TGAACTGATAATGAGATGAATAATGTTCCTTGTGCCTAAAAGTATATAATTGCCTAAATATTTGGGGTGCCACCTCTCTTTTGTGTAAAAATCATTATCCGCTAAAGTGAATAAATTTCATCTTCATTGTTTCGTCAAGCTTTTTTTTGTATCTTTGTCTTAGAATTATGAGAGTTATGAAAGTTCTACTTCGTTTAGTGTCCGCACTGCTTTTTGTTAGTTTGATGTATAGCCTCGCTGGTTGTGAACATACTGTACGGCATGGCAAGATGTATTCGTTGCTATGTCAAGCAGAAGATATGAACCGGAATTATGTATTGATGGATACGCTACCCGGAGTGGAAGATATGTTAGCATATTTTATGAAGCATGGCGACAAGGAAGAAAAGATGCGGTCTAATTATATGATGGGGTGTGTTTTTCGTGATCGCGGTGACAGCCCAAGGGCTTTGCAACACTTTCTAAAAGCTGTCGCCTTTTCTGATACATCAAGTATTGAATGTGACAATGCCTATGCAAGCCGTATCCTTGCACAAATGGGAATTATTTTCCATAATCAACAATATTATCAACGTGAATTGGAGGTCTGGCAGCAGGCTGCATCCTTAGCACTGGAGGGTAGTGACACTTTAATGTATGCAAGTTGCTTACAATATATGGCGGGTGCATATTACGCGATGCATGACACGGCGAATGTGCTGAGGATGACTAAAAGGGCTTATCGTATATATAAGTCAGCTGGACTTCCCAATTATGCAGCCTCTTTGAATGGCGTTTTTCTCGACTTGTCTTTGGCTCAAAACAATTTACCAAAGGCCCAGCAACAGATTGACGAGTACATACAGAATTCTGGATTAGTTGATAGCATGGGTAACAATCAGCCGGGCACGGAACTTTTTTACACTTATCGCGGTGACTATTACCATAAAACTCACAAAGCGGATTCCGCCTTGCTATTTTATCGAAAGTTGATGGAATCAACCTCTGATTGGATGTGTCGTGAGAATGCTTATAAGGGTTTGATGAAGGTGTATGGTTCTTTGCGGATGACAGATTCTGTGTGTAAGTACGCCAAGTTATATGCAGATGCAAATGATACGGCTAATTATCGTCGTTCAATAGACGAAGTGTCTCGTGTGCAAGCATTGTTTGATTACACAGAATATCAGCAAGAGGCACTTCGGAAATCTGAGGATCTTTTGACTACCCAGCGCATCTCGTTTTTTGTATTTGTATTACTTGCTTGTGTATTTGGTTTGACTTATTGCTTTGCTCGAAGACATTATCGGATGATGACATTGGAGATAAGGCGTACAAACTGTGCATATTATGAAGCACTCTCGAAGCTTGAAGCAACGACAAATGAACTGCTGTTGTTGCGTACTAACAAGAATGATCTTGAAAAACGGAAAGAAGATGAGTTGAATCGTCTATTGCAAGTTGTCTCTGCGTATCAAAATAATGCTAATCAGGAGCAGTGGCAATTGGAACAATGTTTACAACAACACGAGGTTGTAAAGTCGCTCCATAACTATGCAAGTCATGGGATGTGCGTTCCTACAGGAGTGGAGTGGAAAGACTTTGAAGAAGTGGTTCGAAAAATGTTGCCTGACTTTTATGATCGCTTATTACCGTATAAGAAAAAACTGACCGAGCGTGAATTCTGCATGTGCTTGCTTTCTAGAGTTAATTTTATTCCTACGGAAGTAGCAGTTTTGATGAATTTCTCAAGGCAACGTGTCAGTAACCTTCGCTGTTCTGCGAACCAAAAAGTATTCGGAGACCATAGCTCTAGAACTTTTGATGCTAATATTCATCGATTGTAGTGCTCTGTGTATTATTTGTACTTTGTATTATAATATTTTGATTCGCAGGGGATTTTGTGTGTTTTCTGTGCCTACCTGTGTACTTTTTGAACAACATTTTTAGCTGTAGTTTGTCTTTTTCTTTATAATTTTGTCCGGAGAATTTAAATGTGGACGAGAATTAGAAATTTAAAATATAGAATATGAGAAAACTACTGTTTGCGTTGCTATGTTGTTGGTCAGCTGTATCAGTGTATGCTGTTTCCGTAGGGAGCGGAGATACTTTGAGGTTACATTTTGGTCATATTGAACCCTTGCCAACTACACCACCCATTAGAAGAACTCCTCCTGCATCATTTTATATCGTAGTAGAGAACAACATTGTTTGTGTGTTATCATCCTTAGGCTGTTGCTCTGTGGAGTTGTTGTATGCTAATAGTAAGGAATTAGCATATAGCCAGGATCTCACTGGAGCAGAGACGGGAATTGTCATTCCTGCTGATTTATATGGTGACTTTATTATTCGTTTTGTTACTCCTACTTATCTGTATTGGGGCGAATTATTTCTTGGTGTGTAGATGATTACTCTTCCGTCAACAACTTTCGCGTGTAGAATAGTTCCTTTTATGTCTAACAAACTAATATTAATCATTTTTATGAACAAGAATTTAAAACAGATTGTAGTTGTTCTGTCTGCGTTATTTTTCGTTGGATGCAGCAATGATGTGGATGATATATCCGTTCCATCATATAGTGCGGAGAGTTCAACGAGTGAGAAAATCACATCTAAGAATTTACAGGCTATCGCATCGCTGTTAGCGTCGTTACCTATTGATAATGAGACATGCCGGGAGGTGAAGACTACTGTGGAGACTGCGCTTTTCTGTGGAATAGAAGAAAGCGCATATTTTCAAGAGATTTTGTCAGAACAGACCAAGATTAGTACAAGGTCCTTGTTAGAATCACGGCTGGGTCGCCTTTTACATGAGCATTACAGAAACACTCGGGCTTCTGCAGAGGATGCAGACATGGTGCCGCTCTCAGTGTTGGAAAACTCTGGTAGATTGCAGATTTATTGGCCTTATTCAGAAGACTGGGATGGAGTGAGTATGCCAGCAATTACCTTTGCCCCAGAAGACGAAAGCCAACTGTGGAATATTGCGTTTGTTAAAGACAATGAAAGAATAGACACCATTGTAGTGGACGAAGAATATATGCAAAACCATCCTGTGTGGATTGTGAACCTGAGTGAAATTCGATACGAGGATCTTCCTGACTTTTCTTCTGGTCAGTATGTAGCGAATAGTTGTGCGTTCGTAGGACAGGGATATGTTGCAACTCACGAATCTCATGACACACCTTTGGCCTCCCAGAGTGTGACTAGGAGTACAAGAAGTGACAACAATCTTGTATATACCGTACAATTAGGGAGTTTCATGTCGGATCATCAATATGACTCAGTTTGGGCTGGTGGCTCTGAGTTTATCATCCAAATGGGGTCTTTAGATAGGTTTGAGATTTCTTCTAATTCTCAATTAACAGTGCTGGATCCAGAAGTGACTTATATTAGAATTAATCGTTCAAGAAAAGACATAAAGAATCAACGATGGTGGACAGATACGTCTGTTTTAAATTTTGATTGGACCCCCAATGAAAATGATGCAGCCTTTATGATACATGAAGAAGATGGAGGTGATGCCGTGCAGTGGGAGGCTGATTTGTCTCTAACATGGGGTGGAGCAGAGTATGGCTTCAAAGTCAATTTGCCATATAAGAATAAGGACGAACTCATCTATAAGATTGTATATAAAAGAGACTATGTGTTCTCGAATAGCAATTATAATGCTGTTGACGGATGGACTATTAATTCGTCTGGTGGAGTACATTGGACGATGCCTTATGTCATAGGGAATGTGTTATAAAGATATAATCAGATGAAATTAATTGTTCTTATGTTTTGTGCGTGCTGCTTGCATTGTGTTTGCATGCAGGCGCAAGAATGGTCGCTTGATGCGGAAGCGGGTTATTTGCATAACAAATACAAGCTTGACAGCCATGGTATGACAGACGAATATGCAGAAGGCAATCATGGTTTTCGCGTGGGCGCCAATGTGGTGTATACGCTGAAATGCAATGTGGTTTTCTCGGGTGGCCTTGCTTATGAACGCACAGGAGGGTCCATCTACGGCACAAAGATTAACTATCACAACATCCAAGCAATCCACATGGACAAGCTTGGCTATGTCAGTGTCCCTGTGCATGTCGGCTACAAAATTGCACTGAAAAAGAAATTCTATCTTTGCCCGCAGGTAGGCCTCTATGGCAAAGTCGGCGTGAAAGGCTATGGCTCTATGGAGGGTGTGGACGGATACGGACAACATTACGAGGCGGGTTTTGGGGTGTTCGGCGATATTCCCCAAGGCGCTCACTATGCCAACATGGAACGACTGGATGCAGGGCTTAGTTTCGCTTACAAGATAGGATGGGATAGGCTGGCGCTCAGTGCATGCTCGCAACTTGGCTTGGTTCGTCACCGAGGCTTCATGCAAGGACCCAAGACGCGTGCCTTCGGTCTTAGTCTCTCTTATACCTTTTGGCGTAAGTGATAGGGTATCGGCGGTCGGGCCACGTTCGCTGACGTACTAAGGACTGCAAGTGTTTCAGAAACTTTCTTCCAAAATAGTTGTTGAAACTCTTGCATGTTTGTCTTTTTTTTTTACTTTTGCGCTGCAAGGTTACATAATAAAAACGTTTTGTATGAAGAACTTCCTCTTGTATTGTAAGTGTGCGGTGGCTTGTGCCGTGATGTTCCTGATGCCGGTAATGAGGCAAAGGGGGCGGACTATGTGAAACAACGTGTTTATTTCAGTGTCGTGACTGCGATAGGCGGGGAGACGGCGTATTTTTCGCATGGAATGGCTGACTATTACATCGACCAGCGCACTAAGGTGAAGGTGCGGGGAGCGCAGATGGAACACTACGCCACGGCGGAGGCGAAGGCGCGACGCGACACCAGTTTCGTGTATCGCCACGCCAATGTTTATCACCAAGTTCCTTCGTTCGACCAGTTGGCGTTTGTCGCTCACCACATTGGAAAGGGCGGATTGTCCGTTGATGGGCAGTCGCTCAAAGGCGCTGACGGATCTGTGGTGGGCGCTGTCAAGCAGGATGGAGACAAGGCCGTTGTCGTCTATGAAGCTAAAGAACCGAGGGAAATGAACTTGTTGGGCTATCAGACCAAACTGGCTGACGATAAGCATCGGGAGAATTATAAGAAATCCGTTGCCCAAGGTCATCTCGCCGAGAGCGAAATCACCAAGACCTTGTTCATCAATCATAAGGACAAGTATGCAGTGATTCCCATCCAAGTGACTATCCGTGCCTATGTGCTGTCTTCCGAAACGACGTCGTCCCTCCCCAAGAGCAAGAGCAGCCTTGCACCCATTACGCTCCCCGATGGCGTAACCGTGCCTGAGGTGGTAAAGAATATGGTCCAACTTCCATAACCTGTTGCTTCCAACGGCAACCCCACTTGGCGGAGACCGCTGGGCCCTAATTTTGTATCGACAACTTTTTGATTCTTATTATTAAAATAATGAAGAGGTATTTTTTATTGTTAGTTGCCTGCTTGGCAATGGCTATGGTGACTACGTCGTGTGATAACGATGACTTGGGCAAACCCGACAAGCACTTCACGCACAGTGAACTGGCAATCTGCGGCGGAACAACCATCTTTCGCTATCCTTGTATGGAATGGGGTTGTACCATCGCAGAGGTGAAGGTCTACATGGAGGGATACGAAGTTGAGGAAGAAACCGAGTCAAAGCTTTCCTACAAGGGACAGTATTATGAAAATGGCACGATTTACTCTTTCATGAACGGCAAACTTCATTCTGCTTCATTGCGAATACAAGAAGACAAGCTCCCAGTTCCACATAAAACGTTCGATGCTGCGCTCCTTCAAGATTACAAATACTGGTACGCTACGGTGAATGGATGCTATTATGTGAGCAAGGACCACAAGACGCAACTCGTCTCATACTTTGTCCCTGATGAAATTTTCCTTTCATGGTCCCACAATCCATAGGACATCATATTTGAATACAACAGCCATACTACTTGGCGTAGGCTGCTGGGTCCTAATGGCCGTGAACGCAAAGTATGCTATGCAGTATGGAATAGTGCAATAATATTAGTAAAAGAGTGTCTTTCCATAGGGAATGTTTATCTTGAAAAAATGTGTATTATGAAGAGAACATTGAGAATTCTTTTACTGGCGGTTGCTGGTGAGGCTTCAGCGCAAGAGCATCTACAAATGCTTGCAGACGGGCGCACTTGGGACTGCGAGGTGTGGAGTTTTGCTGATTTGGTCTCAATGGAGCCGCGAGGAACTGCCACATGGGAGGTGCGTGGCGACACTATTGTGGACGGACTGGCTGGAAAGATTATGCAACTGAAACATGCCGAGTGTTCCGATGCCCCTCAATATCCTATGCGCGAGGACAATGGAAAGGTATGGTTTGCTTGCGCTGGACAATGGTACTTAGGCTATGATTTTTCGCTTGCACAAGGCGAAACAGAGGAGATCTTCTATTGCGAAACGTTCGGATTGGAAGGTCCTGTCACCGTGGAGGTCAAGGATGTTCAGTATGAAAAGATGCAGGGCATCAAGCGTAAGGTGATGCACATGCAATTAGTATCGGACGCCAATCACGAGCCTGTACCTTTTACTTGGATTCAAGGCATAGGCATGTGCGACATTCCTATATATAATCTTCCGAGTTCGCTGTCTGGGTATGGAGGCTCTGTGCTTGTTCGGTGTAGTCAAGACGACTGCTGCTTGTATGTCGTCAGCGACGACGATGAATACCGGAATACTCGACTGTTGCGCACGGGTCGCACTTGGGAAGTGACCGCAGACGACTACGTGCAAACATGGGCGGTGACGGGCGACACTCAGGTAGAGGGCAATCAATGTTATTGGGTTGAGTTCGCCGACATGAGATATCTCATGCGCGAGGACGGCGACAAAGTATGGTGGTCGGACAATGAGGGCGCCGATTGGGCGCTGGCGTACGATTTCTCACTGGAGCATGGTGACGCGATAGTTCTTTGCCCGATTGGCCGAAAGGAGACGTCGTATCGTATTACAGTACTCAAGACTCACACTCAGTATTTCTGCTGGTGCGGAGCCAAACGAAAGGTGCTTTGGGTACGCGCCACGGCGGAGAACGATGGCCGCTCGAATGACTACTTTTGGATACAGGGTATAGGTTCCACTCGGGGTGTCGTCAAAAATAGTACGTTGAACGACGAAACGCATTGTTGCTTGAGCCGTTGTGCCCAGAATGGTTATGGGTTGTTTGACAAGGACTACCTTGGCGTCATCAACTATGCTCCTGTCGTATCGCCTTCTGGTATGGCCCCCCTGTCCTCTACGCTTTACGACCTCACAGGCCGTCGCCTTCCCAAAGTTCCGCAGCATGGCCTTTACATCCGTGACGGTCGTGTACTCGCCAATTGACTCGGAATTACCGAACAGAAACCGAACAGAAATGGAAACTCATCCGCAAAACCTTTCGCTTTTATTTTCTGTTTTTATTTGGAATCCTCGGTAAATATCAGTATATTTGTGGACGAATTCGCAGAAAACAAATTACTTGAACAAAAGAAAAGCGTTATGACATTTCATGAGTGTGTACGATGGTTTAACATTGTTAGTGATGTTGTTTGCGTGGCATTAACGGTGTTTGGAGTAGTTCTTGCCGTTAAATCGAAGGAGCCTCGCCGCATTAAACACTGTGTTATGTGGCTTATAATACTACTGTTGGCTATTACAGGCGGCTGGTGGTATCGTTATTACCATGGTATCTTATGACCATTCTCAAACAGGCGTGGGGCAGGAAACATTCTCTTGCCCCACGTTTGTTTTGGTGTTCTATTGATGGTCGTTTGCAAAAATCTTTGTATCTTTGTAGTTATGATGGGGGCTCGGCGTGGCGGTGGCCCCGATGGATAGTAACTAAAGAACTTTATGGAGATGATACAATCTTTCTTTCGCTGTGTGCGTACTTCCCTTGTGTTGTGCCTGGTATTTGTGGCGCTGCAACTGGCTGTGGGCTTGGTGCTGGCGGTGGTGATTGTCGGGGCACAGGCGACCGGCAGTACTTCGTTCACTTTGCCTGCTACCTATCTGGCCGTGGCGCTGCTGGCGTCCGACGTACTTTGTGCATGGGCGGTCAAGGCCAAAGGACTCATCGAGTGGCGGCAAGCCTTCGATGTGTGTCGCACTCCTTGGCACGTGGCTCCGTTGGCCTTTGTGGGCGCGGTGGCGAGTATTATGGCCATCGGTCTGGCGACGGAGCTGGCCAATCTTCCCGATGACATGGCCGCGGAGTTCCAGACCCTCGCCCAAAATTCTTGGGGCTTGCTGGCGCTTTGCGTGGTCGGTCCCCTTGTGGAAGAAGTGGTGTTTCGTCAGGGAATGATAGGCGATATGCGTCGGCATGGGGCAGGCATGTGGATGTCCATCCTCGTGTCGTCGTTCCTATTCGGCGTCATTCACTTCAACCCCATACAGGTTCCCTTTGCCATGGCCATGGGTGTGGTGTTGGGACTGCTGTACTGGCACACGGGCAACTTGGTGATGTGCACGCTGCTGCACATGTTTAACAACACGATGACGGCCATACAGACGAACGTCAATCCCGACTTTATGTTGTCCGATTGGCTGGGGGGCGTGGCCCCTTCGCTGGCTTGTGTGGCCGCGGGCTTCGGCATCGCTTACTGGTGTTTCCGGCGCTTGAAATGGGTGTAACGCACACAATTTCGCAAAATTCTTCCCTTCACACACAATAATTCGTGCCCCGACTGCGTTATAATAGTTGGATGAAAAGGCTAATAGGGCTGGTAGTGAGCGTGCTCATGAGCCTGCAGCTGTGGGCTCAGTACGATGCGGCGTTCACCAACTATTGGGCGCTGCCTACCTATTACAACCCTGCTGCCAGTGGTCTCGACGCACAGTTGAGCATCTCCGGCGCCTACAGCATGCAGTTGGTGGGATTCGAGAATGCTCCCTCCACCATGCTCGTGACGGCCGACCTGCCGCTATTTTTCATCGGACCGCGCCATGGCGTTGGCGTCGGGTTTATGAATGACAAGATTGGTCTGTTTGCCAACAAAAAGTTGTATCTTCAGTACGCCTACCACCAGCCGCTCTGGGGCGGCAAGTTGAGCTTCGGCGCCCGCGTGGGTTTTCTCAACGAGACCTTCAATGGTTCCGACCTCGACGTGGAGGACAGCGGCGACCCGGCTTTCGCTTCGAGTCAGGTGGACGGAATGGCCCTCGATGTGGATGCGGGCATCCGCTTCTCCTACAAGAACCGCTGGTATGCCGGTCTGAGCACGATGCACGCCACGGGCCCCACCATCCGCTTGGGCGACGACAAGATGAACGAAACCCACGTCGGCCGGCTCTATTATCTGACGGGAGGCTATAACCTGAAGTTCCGCCAGCCGCAGTATGCACTTTACACCAGCGCCATCGTGCGCACCGACTTGTTGGCATGGCGCGGCGACATCACCGCCCGACTGGCCTACAACGGCGAGAAACTCCACATGTATGGCGGCCTCAGTTACAGTCCCACGGTGAGCGTGGCCGTTCTCTTAGGCACCGTGTTCCACGGCATCAAGATTGGCTACAGTTACGAAATCTACACGGGAGGCATCGGCGCTCTCCACGGTTCGCACGAACTGATGGTGGGTTACCAGACCGACCTGAACCTGTTCAAGAAAGGAAAGAACCTGCACAAGAGCGTGCGTCTGTTATAATAAATAAGAGAACGTGAAGGGCGGCCCCGTCGCCCCACGCAGTATGAAATAAAAAAGAACGTAAGATATGAAATTGAAACCAGTAATGTTGCTTGCTACCGTCGCCCTCGGCTGGGTGATGGTTGCCTGCATGGGTAGTTCGTCAACCGCCACTGCCACCGGCGGCGAACTGACCGGAGTCCGCGGCTCCGCCTTCAGCGAGCCCACACCGTTCGGCATGGTGGCCGTGCGGAAGGGAAGTCTGAAGATAGGACTGGAGGAGAAAGACAGCCTCTGGGGCGCCGGCACTCCCGTGCGCGACATCTCCGTGGACGGCTTCTGGATGGACGAGACCGAAATCTCCAACGCCAAGTACCGCCAGTTCGTCAACTGGGTGCGCGACAGCATCATCCGCGAGCGACTGGCCGACCCAGCCTACGGCGGCGACGAGACCTACAAGATAGAGGAGGACAAGGAGGGCAACCCCGTGACGCCGCACCTCAACTGGAACAAGACCATCCCCTGGCGCAAAGCCACGGAAGACGAGGCGCGCGCCATAGAGAGCGTCTATGTCTATCACCCCATCGACGGCACGAAGATGCTCGACGCCAGTCAGATGAACTACCGCTACGAAATCTACGACTACGCCATGGCGGCGCAGCGCAAGTATCGCCTCAACCCCGAGGAACGCGACCTGAACACCGACCACGTGGTGAACCCCAACGACGTGCCCATGATTTCCAAGGACACGGCGTGGATTGACGACGAAGGTCGCATCCAGCGTCAGACCATCACACGCCCCCTCACCGGCCCGTGGGACTTTCTCAACACCTACATTGTGAATATCTATCCCGACACTACTTGCTGGGTTAACGACTTCCAGAACGCCGACAACGAGCGCTACATGAAACTCTATTTCAGCAATCCCACCTACGACGATTATCCTGTGGTGGGCGTCTCGTGGGAGCAGGCCAACGCTTTCTGCGCCTGGCGCACCGATTTCCTGCTCAAGGGCTTGGGCGGCATGGCTAAGCAGATTCAGCGCTACCGCCTCCCGACCGAGGTGGAGTGGGAGTTTGCGGCCCGCGGCAAGGAAGGCGGCACCTTCCCTTGGGAGAGCGGCGAGGTGAAGAGCGACAAGGGCTGTTTCTATGCCAACTTCAAGCCCGACCGCGGTAACTACACCAAGGACGGCAGTCTGATTACCTCGAAGTGCGGCATCTTCAGCGCCAACAGCAATGGTCTCTACGACATGGCCGGCAACGTGGCCGAGTGGACGAGCACCGTATATACCGAAGGCGGCGTGGGCAACATGAGCGACATGAACCCCGAGCTCAAGTACAACGCGGCCAAGGAAGACCCCTACCGACTGAAGAAGAAAAGCGTGCGCGGCGGCTCATGGAAGGACCCCGAGAGCATGATTCGCTCCGCTTGGCGCGCCTATGAATATCAAAACCAACCCCGCAGCTTCATCGGCTTCCGCTGTGTCCGCACCATGGTGGGCGACAACAGCCGCGGCAAGAAATAAACCTCCGAGGAAACAATCATCACGTTAAACAGACACTAAAGAAATGGCAAACAAATATAATCCTATCAATGTCATCCAGAAGTGGATGGACACCATGGCCGGACAGACCTTCATGAACTATGCCTATAGCTGGGGTGCTGCGGTCGTCATCCTGGGAACGCTCTTCAAACTTACCCACATCCCCGGCGCCAATCTCATGCTTTTCATCGGTATGGGCACTGAGGTTGTCGTGTTCTTCCTTTCTGCGTTCGACCGCCCCTTCGATAAAGAGGAGATAGGTAAGGTGCTGCCCAAAACGCTCCCTACTGACGAAGAAATTATAGCCTCTATGGAAGATAGCGAAGCGCCCACTGCCTCAGCAACTATGGCTAAGCCAGCCAGCCCTGCACCCGTAGCTGCTGCCAGCTCTAATGCAGTGCCTTCAACGCCAGCTGCTCCAAGCACAGCTGCTCCTGTGCTTACTTTGCCGCAAGATGCGGATGCCGAACAGCTCGCAGCAATTATTCGTGCAGCGAACGATGAGCTTCTCCACCGAGCACAAGCGGTTTTGTCGCCCGAAATGGAGGAGGCAACGAAAGTGTATATCGACAAACTGCGCACGCTTACAGAAACCTTTGCCAAGGTGGACGAGCAAAGCGCACGTCTCACACGCGACAGCGAGGAAATGGACAACCTCAACCGCACGCTCACGGGTATCAACAAGGTGTATGAGCTGCATCTTAAAAGCATCAGTTTGCAGGTGGGCACGATCGACGACATCAATAATCAAACGCAGAAACTCGCTGAGCAAATTCAAAGTCTTAACCAAGTTTATGGCAGAATGATTGAAGCCTTAACGGTAAATATGGGACGCACCGCTGCGCCTGCCGC
>JABUUA010000007.1:54487-58758 GCA_021443405.1 Bacteroidaceae bacterium | reverse complement strand
AAGTTCACCTTCCGCGTGCGCAAGTTGCCCGACCCCACGGCCTACATCCCCAACGGCGACAACAACTTCCTCAGCGGCAAACTCGCCAAGCAGGTGCTCATGAACACCCAGGAACTGAAGGCCGCCGTGGACGACGGACTGCTCTACATCCCCTTCTCGGTGCGCGGCTTCGAGACCGTGTTCTACGACAACATGGGTAACGCCGTTCCCGAGGTGAGCCAGAGCGCCGCCTTCACCGACCGCCAGAAGAACATGATGCGCCAGCTCAGTCGTGGCAAGCGTTTCTACATCAGCAAGATTCGCGCCGTAGGTCCCGACGGCACCGAGCGCACCCTCAACGGCGCCATGGAAGTCATCGTCAACTGACCGCGCCCCCTTCACCCCGAATAATCAGACTCCTAAGAATAGTAAGAATCTTATGAAGAAATTCTTTTTTATAGCTTTGATGATGGGAATGGCCGCCACCGCGGTGGCCCAGCCCGCCAAGCGCCGTACCGTATCGAGCAACGAGGCTGCCAAGTCGCAGACGGCCCGTCAGGCCAGCGACCGTGCCGCTCTCTTGTTCCCCACCAGCGAGGCAATGCCCGAGGATGTGGTGTGGCGCCGCGACATCTATCGCCAGCTCGACCTGCTCGACGACAGCAACGCCGCGCTCTATTACCCCATTGAGCCCGTCGGCACACAGTGCAACCTGTTCACCTACATCTTCCGCCTGTTCCTCACTGGCCGCGTGCCCGCCTACGAATACAAGCTCGACGGCAACGAGTCGTTCGCTGCCAAGGACAAGGTGGGCGACGTGAAGGAGGTGCTCGAGCGCTACTACATCTATTACGAGGAAAAGGACGGCAAATACACCGTGGCCGACACCGACGTGCCCTCGGCCTACGTCAAGCGTTACTACATCAAGGAGAGCGCCTACCTCGACCAGCGCACCGGAACCACCTCCACCAAGGTGACGGCCATTTGCCCCGTGCTCCTCGAGGGCGACGACTTCGGCGGCGAGGCGGCTCCAAAACCTTTGTTCTGGATGAAGTACGACGACCTCGCCCCGTGGCTGAGCAAGCTGCCCGTGATGTCGAGCAACTACAACAACGTGACCAACATGACGGCCGACGACTATTTCACGCGCAATCTCTATAAGGGAAAGATATACAAGACGGCCAACATGCAGGGTCGCCTGATTACCGACTATTGCAAGACCGACAGCGCCGTGGCGAAAGAGCAGAAGCGCATCGAACAGCAGCTCACCGATTTCGAGGCCAGCATCTGGACGCATAAGGAGAAGGTCGATACCGCATCGGCCGACAGCGTCGTGGCTGAGCCGAAGGCGAAGTCTGCGAAGCGCACTGCCACCGCCAAACCCAAGAAGGAGGTTGCCGTTTCCAAGGGCAGCTCGAGCACATCTCGCCGTTCGGGCGCCAGCTCGTCCAAGCAGAAGAACTCGTCCAGCGCCTCGGCTCCCAAGGCCAGCGTCCGCCGCACCCGTCGATAATCTGCCTCACGCCCTCCGCCCGTAGGGTAGGGGGGCGACTAACCACCAAGGCCGATGAGCGCAATTACCAGCACACAGGCTCCCCCCGCCGTGGGGGACGGTCGGGGAGCGACGTTCGTCGATGTCATTCTTCCCCTCCCTCTGGCCGCCGCCTTCACCTACCGCTTGCCCTCCGAGTTCGAGGGGCAGGCGGCTGTTGGTTGTAGGGTGACGGTTCCCTTCGGCAACAAGAAACTCTACTCCGCCATCGTGGTCCGTCTCCATCACCAGCCGCCCCATGGCTGTGCGGTGAAGGAGGTGCTCGAAGTCATCGACGCTTCTCCCATCCTGCTCCCGCAGCAGCTCGAGCTCTGGCAGTGGATTGCCGACTACTACCTCTGCACGCTCGGCGACGTCTATAAGGCGGCGCTGCCCAGCGGCATGAAACTCGAGAGCGAGAGTGTGGTGGCGCTCAACCCCGATTACGAGCCCGACGCCACGCTGCGCCCCTCGGAGCGCACGGTCCTCCTCGCGCTGCAGGGCAAGCTGGAACAGAAGGTGGCCGAGTTGCAGAAAGCCACCGCCGTGCGCAACATCCTGCCCGTGGTGAAGCAATTGCTCGAGCGCGGCGCCGTGGTGATGAAGGAGGAAATCAAGCGCACCTACAAGCCCAAGACCGTGGCGTGCGTCCGGCTCACCGAGGCCTTCTTTTCCGAGGCCGAACTCACCCGCGTGCTGGGCGAGATGCACCAGCGCTCGCCCAAGCAGGAGGCCTTGCTCTTGCGTTACCTCGACGTGGCGCAGGCGTCCGTCGCGCTGCGCATGGCCAACCCGCAGCTCTTGGTGGAGGTTGAGAAGCAGGCGCTCTTGCGCGAGTTTTCACAGGCTGTCCTGAGTGCCGTGCGCGACAAGGGTGTTCTCGAGGTCTATGAGAAAACGGTCGGCCGCCTCGCCGCCGATGTACTGCCGCAGGATCTCAAGCTCCGCGCGCTCTCGCCGGCCCAGCAAACGGCCCACGACGCCATCTGCCGTGCGTGGGAGCAACACCCCGTGTGTCTGCTCCACGGCGTCACCAGCAGCGGCAAGACGGAGGTGTACATCCATCTGATTAAGGAGGCCATCGACCGCGGCGAGCAGGTGCTTTATCTGCTTCCCGAGATTGTGCTCACCGCCCAGCTCGTGGAGCGCCTCAAGCGCGTCTTCGGCGACCGCCTGGGCGTCTATCACTCCAAATACCCCGACGCCGAGCGCGTCGAGGTGTGGCAGAAGCAGCTCAGCGACCAGCCCTACGACATTCTCGTGGGCGTGCGCAGTTCCGTCTTTCTGCCCTTCCAGCGTCTGGGCCTTGTCATCGTCGATGAGGAGCACGAGACCAGCTTCAAGCAACAGGACCCCGCTCCCCGCTACCACGCTCGCAATGTGGCGCTGGTGCTGGCGGCCAAGGTCGGGGCTCGAACGCTCTTGGGCACGGCCACTCCATCGCTCGAGAGTTACTACCAGACGCAGCAGGGTCGTTACGGCCTCGTGGAACTCACGGAGCGCTATCAGCAACTCCAGTTGCCCGAGATTCGCGTGGCGGACGTCAAGGAGTTGCGCCGCAAGAAACTGATGAAGGGTCTCTTCTCGCCCGAACTCCACACGGCCATCCGCACGGCGCTCGAGCGGGGCGAACAGGTCATCCTCTTCCAGAACCGCCGTGGCTACGCGCCGCAGATGGAGTGCCACACCTGCGGCTGGACGCCGCGCTGCCAGTCGTGCGACGTGTCGCTCACGTATCACAAGGGCACGCGGGCCATGACCTGTCACTACTGCGGTTCGTCGTATCCCGTGCCCATGCAGTGCCCCAACTGCGAGGGCCGCGAACTCTCCACCATCGGCTACGGCACGGAGCGCGTGGAGGACCTCGTCCACGAGGCGTTCCCCGCGGCGCGCATCGGCCGCATGGACCTCGACACGACGCGTTCGCGCGAGGCTTACGAGCAGATAATCGCCGACTTCCAGCATGGGCGCACCGACATTCTCGTGGGCACGCAGATGGTGACGAAGGGGCTCGACTTCGAGCGGGTCAGCGTGGTGGGCATTCTCAATGCCGACACCATGCTCAACATGCCCGACTTCCGAGCCTACGAGCGGGCTTTCCAGATGCTCTCGCAGGTGGCGGGCCGCGCCGGTCGCCACGGACGTCGCGGACTGGTCATCCTGCAGACCAAGTCGCCGGACGCGGAGGTGGTGGCTCAGATTCTGCACAACGACTATGCCGGTCTCTATAGCTCTCAGATGGAGGAGCGCCTTGCCTTCCGCTATCCGCCCTTCACACGCCTGACCTACGTCTTTGTCAAGCACCGCGATGTGCAGGTGGTGGAGCAACTCGCCCACCAACTCTCGCAACTCCTTCGGCAAGTGTTCTCCACCCGCGTCCAAGGTCCCGTGGTCCCGCCTGTAGGCCGCGTCAAGTTGTTCTACATTCGCCAGTTCTCGCTCAAAGTGGAAACTACCGTCGATGCACGCCAAGTGCGCCAGCGCCTCGCCCAGATACAGGCCTACCTCCTCTCCCTGCCGCAATACAAGTCAGCGCAGGTGTATTACGATGTGGATCCGGTGTGAGGGAGGAGACCCCACCCCGATCCTCCCCCCACGGGGGAGGGGGAAACATTTCCAAAGATGACTGATTTGACCTAATTATGGCGAATTCGCCGCAATTAGCCTATATTCCTGCTCCATGTGTGCTGGGTGACGATGGTAAGACGTCCCGATGTCTGCGCCCAGACAACCTTATGTCTGAGACCACACAACCTATTGT
>JABUUA010000007.1:40045-50300 GCA_021443405.1 Bacteroidaceae bacterium | reverse complement strand
TGTTCTATTTCCAATTTATCAAGAAGAATGTGAACGGCGACCGCCACTTCTGGACGTCTATGTACAACTCTCCCATTCACAACACATGGGCGGGTCTTGCTTTCGAGCGCGTTTGTCTGCAACACCTCGACCAGATAAAGAAAGCCTTGGGATTTGAAGCTGTCATCAGTACGGCTCATGCCTGGCCTCACCGAGAGGCACAGATTGACTTGCTGATAGACAGAAACGACCACACCATCAACATCTGCGAGATGAAGTTCTACAAGAGCCGCTATCAGGTGACCGAGGAAGACATTGACGATATGCAAAGACGTTTGGAGACATTCCGCGATGAAACGGAAACTGAGAAAACGCTTCTATTGACCCTTATAACTTCCTACGGTGTGACTCCAACATCCGACACCCATCAGATACAGAGTGTCCTGTCCATGGAGGATTTGTTTGTTTGAAAGCGCCCTGCTGCGATTAAGCGAGCGGCAATGAACTTCTCAATTACCCGAGCGAAAGCAGACTCGCCGAAGGCAATGGCCGATGCTAAGCACCAAGGTGTCGGGTCGGGGGAGGGGACTAAACAACGGGAGGCCAACACCAAAGTGTTAGCCTCCTGCAATAGAATTATCGTGGAGAGAGTAGCTTAGTACTCGTCCTGATAGTCGAGAATGGCCTTGCGGTTCATCATGGCGCGGTCGAAGTCGTCACGACTGCCCACCACCAGTTTGTCGAACTCACGCAGACCCGTACCGGCGGGAATGAGGTGACCTGCAATCACGTTCTCCTTCATACCGTCGAGGAAGTCGCTCTTGGCGTTGATGGCAGCGTCGTTGAGCACCTTGGTGGTCTCCTGGAACGAAGCGGCCGACATGAAACTGCTCGTCTGCAGAGCCGCACGGGTAATACCCTGCAGAATCTGCGTACTGGTAGCGGGAACAGCGTCGCGCACCTCCACGAGCTTCAAGTCGCGGCGCTTCAACTGCGAGTTCTCATCGCGCAGCTTGCGGGCCGTGATGAGCATACCCGCCTGCAGCGTCTCCGAGTCGCCAGCGCTGACAACGTACTTCTTGCCCCAGATGCGGTCGTTCTCTGCAGCAAACTCCAATTTGTCCACAATCTGCTGCTCGAGGAACGTGGTGTCGCCCGGCTCGTTGATAACCACCTTGCGCATCATCTGACGAACAATCACCTCGAAGTGCTTGTCGTTGATAACCACACCTTGCAGGCGGTAAACGTCCTGCACCTGGTTGACGATGTACTCCTGTACGGCCGTGGGACCCTTGATGGCCAGAATGTCGGCAGGCGTGATGGCGCCGTCAGAGAGCGGCGTTCCGGCACGCACATAGTCGTTCTCCTGTACCAGAATCTGCTTGGCCATGGGAATCAGGTAAGTGCGCTTGTCACCCACCTTCGAGGTAATGGTGATTTCGCGGTTACCACGCTTGAGCTTACCCATGGTGACTTCGCCGTCGATTTCGGCC
Organism: Bacteroidaceae bacterium; assembly: GCA_021443405.1. Classification (GTDB taxonomy): domain Bacteria; phylum Bacteroidota; class Bacteroidia; order Bacteroidales; family Bacteroidaceae; genus Physcousia. The sequence continues at coordinate 48,828 of JABUUA010000007.1, read as the reverse complement.
ACGATGGCGGGGTTGCTCGGGTTACGAGCCTCGAACAGCTCGGTGACACGAGGCAGACCACCGGTGATATCACCACCACCACCTGCGGCGCGAGGAATCTTCACGAGCACAGTACCGGCCTCCACAGTGTCGCCGTCCTTCACGGCGATGTGACCGCCCACAGGGAAGTTGTAGGTGCGGATGAGCTCGCCCTTGGCGTCGAGGATGTGAGCCGTGGGCGCCATGTTACGGTCGCGCGACTCCGTGATGATGTATTCCTCCATACCTGAGGTTTCGTCCGACTCGGTGCGGAAGGTAACGCCTTCCACCACATCCTCGAACTTGATGGTTCCGCCCACCTCCGTCACGATGACGGCGTTGAAGGGGTCCCAACGAGCAATGATATCGCCCTTCTGCACGATGTCGCCCTCCTTCATATAGAGAGTGGCGCCGTAGGGAACGGGCTGGGTGAGGAGAATGATGCCGGTGTTGCGCTCCACGAATCGGATTTCGGCCAGTCGGCCTACCACCATCTTGGCGGGCTTGCCCTCATCGACAACGTCGATGGTGCGGAGCTCGTCGAACTCGATGCGCGATTCGTACTTCGCCTTAATCATAGCGTTGGCCACAGCGTTACCGGCCACACCACCGGCGTGGAAGGTACGCAGAGTCAGCTGGGTACCGGGCTCACCGATAGACTGTGCGGCGATGACGCCGACGGCTTCGCCCTTCTGCACCATGCGACTGGTGGCGAGGTTGCGGCCGTAACACTTCATGCAGACGCCCTTGCGGCTTTCGCAGGTGAGCACCGAACGGATTTCCACGCTCTCGATGGGACTCTCCTCAATCCACTTGGCCTTGGCCTCGGTAATCTCGTCGCCTGCGGCAACGATGAGCTGGCCGGTGGTGGGGTGGATGACGTCGTGCACGCTGACACGACCGAGGATGCGGTCGTAGAGACTGCTGACAACCTCGTCGCCGTTCTTCAGGGCGGTGCAGACGAGACCGCGCAGTGTTCCGCAGTCCTCCTCGTTGATGATGACGTCGTGCGAAACGTCCACGAGACGACGGGTCAGATAACCGGCGTCGGCCGTCTTCAAGGCGGTATCGGCCAGACCCTTACGGGCACCGTGGGTAGAGATGAAGTACTCCAGCACGCTCATGCCTTCCTTAAAGTTGGCGACGATGGGGTTCTCGATGGTGTCAGGCTCGGCACCAGCCTTCTGCGGCTTGGCCATCAGACCACGCATTGCAGCCAGCTGGCTAATCTGACCGGCGCTACCACGGGCTCCGGAATCCATCATCATATACACAGCGTTGAAGCCTTGGTCGGCCTCCTTCATCTGCGTCATGAGAATCTTCGAGAGGTCGTTGGTGGCGTGGGTCCATGTATCGATGACCTGATTGTGGCGCTCCTTGTTGGTGATGAAACCCATCGCGTAGTTGTTGGCGATTTCGTCCACCTTAGCTTGTGCGTCGGCGATAATGTCGGCCTTCTGCTCGGGGATGATGATGTCGCCCAGGTTGAACGACAGACCACCCTCGTAGGCCATGCGGTAACCGAGGTTCTTGATACCGTCGAGGAACTCACAGGCCTCAGCCATACCCACGCTCTTGATGACGTCGGTGATGATGCCGCGCAAGGTCTTTTTCGAAATGATGTCGTTGAAGTAGCCAACCTCGGTGGGGATTACCTCGTTGACGATGACACGTCCGACGGAAGTCTCCACGAGGCGCTTGCCGATGGTTCCGTCCTCGAGCTTGTCGTCCACGACCACCTTCACGGGAGCGTGCATGTCCACCTTACCATCATTGAAAGCGATGATGGCCTCTTCGGGGCCGTAGAAGGTGAGACCTTCGCCCTTGGCACCGGGACGGAGCTTGGTGATGAAGTAAAGACCCAGCACCATATCCTGGGCGGGCACGGTGATGGGCGCGCCGTTGGCGGGGTTCAGAATATTGTGGCTCTGGAGCATCAGCAGCTGAGCCTCGAGGATAGCCTCGTTGCTCAAGGGAAGATGCACGGCCATCTGGTCACCATCGAAGTCGGCGTTGAAGGCCGTACATGCCAGAGGATGCAGCTGAATGGCCTTGCCCTCAATCATCTTGGGCTGGAAAGCCTGAATACCCAGACGGTGCAGAGTCGGCGCGCGGTTGAGCAGTACGGGGTGACCCTTCATCACGTGCTCGAGAATGTCGAAGACAACGGGGTCTTTGCGGTCCACAATCTTCTTGGCGCTCTTCACCGTCTTCACGATGCCGCGCTCGATGAGCTTGCGAATGATGAACGGCTTGTAGAGCTCGGCTGCCATCAACTTGGGCAGACCGCACTCACCCATCTTCAGCTCGGGACCTACGACGATAACGGAACGGGCCGAGTAATCGACGCGCTTACCGAGCAGGTTCTGACGGAAGCGACCTTGCTTACCCTTCAGTGAGTCAGAGAGCGACTTCAAAGGACGGTTGCTTTCAGTCTTCACGGCGCTGGCCTTGCGGCTGTTGTCGAACAGACTATCGACGGACTCCTGCAGCATGCGCTTCTCGTTGCGCAGAATGACTTCGGGAGCCTTAATCTCCATGAGACGCTTCAGACGGTTGTTGCGAATGATGACGCGGCGATACAGGTCGTTGAGGTCGCTGGTGGCGAAACGGCCGCCGTCCAGAGGAACCAAGGGACGCAGTTCGGGCGGAATCACGGGCAACACCTTCATAATCATATACTCGGGACGGTTGTTGCGCGCACGGCTGTTGCGGAAACTCTCCACAACCTGCAGGCGCTTCAAGGCCTCGTTCTTACGTTGCTGGGCACCCGACTCCTGGTTGGCAATGACGCGGAGCTCGTAGGAAAGCTTGTCGAGGTCGACACGCTTCAGCAGGTCGTAGATGGCCTCGGCACCCATCTTGCAGATGAATTTGTCGGGGTTGCTATCGTCGAGATAGGCGTTGTCCTGGGGCAAACGCTCCATCGCTTCGAGCCACTCCTCCTCCGACAGCAGGTCGCCGTCCTCGACGGGACGCTCGAGTCGGGGGATGGTGACATTGGCCATGACACCGGTCTGAATCACGATGTAGCGCTCGTAGTAGATGATTTGTTCGAGCCTTTTCGTGGGAATGCCCAGCAGATAGCCAATCTTGTTGGGGAGGCTGCGGAAATACCAGATGTGGGCTACGGGCACCACCAGCTCGATGTGGCCGGTGCGCTCGCGGCGAACCTTCTTCTCTGTTACCTCCACACCGCAGCGGTCGCACACGATACCTTTGTAACGGATGCGCTTATACTTACCACAGTGGCACTCGTAGTCCTTGGTGGGACCGAAGATGCGCTCGCAGAAGAGACCGTCACGCTCGGGCTTGTAGGTACGATAGTTGATGGTCTCGGGCTTCAGCACTTCGCCCTTCGACTCCTGCAGAATGTCGTCGGGAGACGCCAGACTGACGGTAATCTTGGTGAAGTTCGTCTTTATTTTGTTTTCTTTCTTAAAAGCCATAGTCGTATGAGTTTGTTATCCGTTAGTCCAGTGTTATGCTCAGCCCCAAGCCCTTGAGCTCGTGAATCAATACGTTGAGTGACTCGGGGATGCCGGGAGTGGGCATAGCTTCGCCCTTCACGATAGCCTCGTAGGCCTTGCTGCGGCCGACAACATCGTCGGACTTGATGGTGAGAATCTCCTGGAGCACGTGCGAAGCACCGAAGGCCTCAATGGCCCAGACCTCCATCTCACCGAAACGCTGACCACCGAACTGGGCTTTACCGCCGAGGGGCTGCTGGGTGATGAGTGAGTACGGACCGATAGAACGGGCGTGCATCTTGTCCTCAACCATGTGACCGAGCTTGAGCATGTAGGCCACACCCACGGTGGCGAGCTGGTCGAAGGGCTCACCGGTGGCGCCGTCGTAAAGCTGCGTTGAGCAGTAGCGGGGCAGACCGGCCTTGTTGGTCCATTCGTCGAGGTCATCCAACTTAGCACCATCAAAGATGGGAGTGGCGAATTTCACACCGAGCTGCTTACCGGCAGAGCCCAGCACGGCCTCGAAAATCTGACCGATGTTCATTCGTGAGGGCACACCCAGCGGGTTGAGCACGATATCGACGGGAGTACCATCGGCCAAGAAAGGCATGTCTTCCTGACGCACTACCTTAGACACTATACCCTTGTTACCGTGACGACCGGCCATCTTATCGCCCACGCCAATCTTACGCTTCTTAGCCACATAGACCTTGGCAATTTGCAGAATACCACTGGGCAGTTCGTCGCCGATGTTCACGGCCAGGCGCTTGCGAGCCTGTTCGGCTGCCAGAATCTTGTATTTCTTCAGATAGTTGGTGATGAGTTTGGCGATGAGCTGGTTGGTGTGAGCATCGTCGGTCCAGTTGCTTATCTGCACGCCAGCGAAGTCAATCAGGTTGATGGCCGACTCGGTGAACTTCTGGTCCTTGGCGATGAGCTCAACGCCCATGAAATCGATGACACCGGCAGACTTGCGGTCTTTGGTGAGTTCCAGCAACTTGTCGATGAGAATGGCCTTGAGGTCGCCCACCTTGTCGTTGAAGTCCTCGTCGATGGCGGCCAAGCGGGGCTTGTCCTGAGCCTTCGAAGCGCGGGTCTTCACGGCCTTCGAGAACAACTTCTTGTCAATGATGACGCCGTTGAGTGAGGGACTTGCCTTCAGCGAAGCGTCCTTCACGTCGCCAGCCTTGTCGCCGAAGATGGCGCGGAGCAACTTCTCTTCGGGGCTGGGATCGCTCTCGCCCTTGGGGGTAATCTTACCAATCAAAATATCGCCGGGTACCACGCGAGCACCGATGCGGATGATACCGTTCTCGTCGAGGTCCTTGGTGGCCTCTTCGCTCACGTTGGGGATATCGCTGGTCAGTTCCTCGACACCGCGCTTCGTCTCGCGCACCTCGAGGAGGAACTCTTCAACGTGGATGCTAGTGAGAATATCCTCACGCACCACGCGCTCGTTAAGCACGATAGCATCCTCGTAGTTGTAACCCTTCCAAGGCATGTATGCAACCAGCAGGTTGCGACCGAGTGCCAACTCGCCGTTCTCCGTTGAGTAGCCCTCGGTGAGAATGTCGCCCGCCTTCACACGCTGGCCCTTGTCGCAGATGGGACGCAGGTCGATGGTCATGTTCTGGTTGGTGCGGCGGAACTTGGGGATGCGGTATTCCTTGAGCGCGGGCTCAAAGCTGATGAATTCTTCCTCCTCGGTGCGGTCATAGAGAATGCGGATGGTGGTGGCGTCAACATATTCTACCACGCCATCGCCCTCAGCGACTATCATAGTGCGGCTGTCTTCGCACACTTGCTTCTCGATACCGGTACCAACGATAGGAGCCTCGGTACGGAGCAAGGGCACAGCCTGGCGCATCATGTTCGAGCCCATCAGTGCACGGTGGGCATCGTCGTGCTCAAGGAAGGGAATCAGAGATGCAGCGATAGAAGCAATCTGCTGCGGTGCAACGTCCATCAGGTTCACATCGGTGGGAGGAACCACGGGATAGTCGTCGTCCTGACGGCACTTAACGACCGTGCGGATGAAGGTGCCGTCGTCGTTCAAGGGCGCATTACCCTGACCGATTACCTGGCCTTCCTCTTCCTCGGCAGTCAGATACTTGATGCCGTCGTTGCTAAGATCTACTACGCCGTCGTTGACCACGCGGTAAGGAGTCTCGATGAAGCCCAGGTCGTTAATCTTTGCATATACACACAAAGAACTAATCAAACCGATGTTGGGACCTTCAGGTGACTCGATGGGGCAGAGACGACCGTAGTGGGTATAGTGTACGTCACGAACCTCGAAACCAGCGCGTTCACGCGACAGACCGCCAGGACCCAGGGCAGAGAGACGACGCTTGTGCGTGACCTCGGCCAGAGGATTGGTCTGGTCCATGAATTGTGAAAGGGGATTGGTGCCGAAGAATGAGTTGATGACGCTTGAGATAGTCTTGGCATTGACCAAGTCGGTGGGCGTGAACACCTCGTTGTCACGAACGTTCATACGCTCACGGATAGTGCGGCTCATGCGGGCCAGACCGATGGCGAACTGGTTGCTCAACTGCTCGCCGACCGTGCGGACACGGCGGTTGCTCAGATGGTCGATGTCGTCCACGTTGGCCTTCGAGTTCTCCAACTCTATCAAATACTTTATAATCTCGATGATATCTTCTTGCGTGAGCACGCGCACCTCAGAATCGGTACTAAGGTTCAACTTGCGGTTGATGCGGTAGCGACCTACCTCGCCCAAGTCGTAGCGCTTGTCTGAGAAAAACAGATTTTGAATGACCTCGCGGGCACTGGCCTCGTCGGCAGGCTCGGCGTTACGCAACAGGCGGTAGATGTAGTTGATAGCTTCCTTCTCGCTGTTCGAGGGGTCCTTCTGCAAGGTGTTGAAGATAATCGAGTAGTCGCTGGTGTTCGCCTCGTTGTGAAGCAGCACGGTCTCGATGCCATTCTCGATGATGGTTTCGATGGCCTCGTCGGTAAGCTCCGATTCGCGCTCCAGCAACACCTCGTTACGTTCCAAGGATACTACTTCACCTGTATCCTCATCTACGAAATCCTCGTTCCAACTCTTGAGAATACGCGCAGCCAGTTTCTGGCCCTTGTGCTCCTTGAGAGTCTTGCGGGTGACCTTGATTTCCTCGGCCAGACGGAAGATTTCGAGTATGTCCTTATCGTTCGCGAAACCGATGGCGCGTAACAAAGTGGTTACGGGCAACTTCTTCTTACGGTCGATATAGGCGTACATCACGTTGTTGATGTCCGTAGCGAACTCAATCCACGAGCCCTTGAAGGGAATGATACGTGCTGAGTAGAGCTGCGTGCCGTTGCTGTGTACGCTGCTGCCGAAGAACACACCGGGCGAACGGTGTAATTGTGAAACCACGACGCGCTCGGCACCATTGATGATGAACGTGCCGTTAGCGGTCATGTAGGGAATTGTTCCCAAGAAGACGTCCTGAATAACTGTGTCGAAATCCTCGTGGTCGGGGTCGGTACAGTACAGCTTGAGTTTTGCCTTCAAGGGCACTGCATAGGTCAGACCGCGCTCCAGACATTCCTCAATGCTGTAGCGGGGAGGGTCGATGAAATAGTCGAGGAACTCCAATACAAAGTTGTTACGCGTGTCGGCAATGGGGAAGTTCTCTGAGAACACCTTATACAGACCGTCGTTCTTTCTCAACTCGGGAGGAGTGTCCAACTGCAGGAAGTCATTAAACGACTTCAACTGTACTTCCAAGAAATCCGGATAGGGCATCGGGTTCTTGACGGAAGCAAAATTTACTCTGTTGTTGATAATATTAGAAGCCATCTAGTATCTTTTAGTCTACTTGGGATGATTATACGCAAAAAGGTAAAGAACCCTCTACCAGAGGATTCTTTACCGAAAGTCCTGTGTTAACAGGAAATTTCTTACTTGAGCTCGATCTCGGCACCAGCCTCCTCAAGAGTCTTCTTCAGACCCTCGGCCTCAGCCTTAGCCATGCCTTCCTTCAGAGTGCTGGGAGCGCCATCAACGAGCTCCTTAGCCTCCTTCAGACCCAGACCGCAAGCCTCCTTAACGGCCTTAACGACCTGGAGCTTGTTTGCGCCTGCTGACTTCAGAACTACGTCGAAGTCGGTCTTCTCCTCAGCGGCCTCAGCGGCTGCTACAGCGGGACCAGCAGCAACTGCAACAGCTGCAGCGGCGGGCTCGATACCATACTCATCCTTCAGGATGGTTGCCAACTCATTAACTTCCTTCACAGTCAAGTTAACCAACTCTTCTGCGATAGCTTTCAAATCTGCCATTTTAATACTATTTTTTAATTGTTTGATATTAGCTTGTAATTAAGCGGCGGGAGCGATTACTCGCCCTTCTCGCCCAGAGTCTTGAGGACTCCGTGGATGGTGTTCTGTCCACTCTGCAGAGCCGACAGCACGTTCTTTGCGGGAGACTGCAGCAGTGCCACGATCTCTGCGATAACCTCGTTCTTGCTCTTGATGCAGCACAGTGCGTCCAGCTGGTCAGCGCCTACATAGACGCTTTCCTCGGCGTAAGCAGCCTTGAGCTCGGGCTTGAGGGCCTTCTTGCTCTTGTACTCCTTCAGCATCTTGGCGGGACCGTTGGCCACGTCAGTGTACATCACTGCGGTGGTGCCTTTCAGTGTGCCGTAGAGAGCAGAGAAATCAATCTCAGAAGCTTCCAATGCTTTCTGCAAGAGCGTGTTCTTCACGACCACCATCTTGATGTTCTGCTGGAAGCACTTGCGACGGAGGGCGCTTGTTGAAGCTGCGTTCATACCTTCTACGTCTACCAGGTAGAAGTGGGGGTACTTCTGCAGTGACTCGCCCAGCTGTGCGATGATTGCTATTTTATCTTCCTTTCTCATGATGTTTCGATACTTTTTTAGATTTCCTCTATAGTCTTGGGATCAATTTTGATACCGCGGCTCATAGTACTTGAAAGATAAATACTCTTAATGTATGTTCCCTTTGCAGCGGCGGGCTTCAACTTGTTGATGGTTGCCAGGAACTCCTTGGCATTCTGTGCAATCATGGTGTCGGTGAATGATACCTTACCAATAGATGCATGCACGATACCTGTCTTGTCAACCTTGAAGTCAATCTTACCCTGCTTTACCTCACTCACGGCTTTGGCCACATCAAATGTAACTGTGCCTGTCTTGGCATTTGGCATAAGCCCTCTCGGTCCCAACACCCTGCCGATCTGGCCTACGAGTCCACAGGTGCCCATGCCCGATGAAACAGGTGCGCCGTTCATCTGCAGGTGGAATACGCAGGTTGCGATAGGGC
>JABUUA010000007.1:8802-30238 GCA_021443405.1 Bacteroidaceae bacterium | reverse complement strand
CCCACAGTATTGGACTTGCTGCCCCGGCCGATTACAAATTCTGCAATCATCACGGGCATCGCCAACAGAAACACAAAGGCAAGGTAGATGAGGATGAAGGCTGCTCCGCCGTTACGACCCGCCTCCGTGGGAAAGCGCCAAATGTTGCCCAAGCCCACAGCCGAGCCTGCCGACGCCAAGATGACGCCCAATCGACTGCCGAAATTGCCTCTGTCGTGCGTTGACATAGTAACGTTTTGTCGTAATTTTGCTAAAAGAAAGTACAAAAGTACAAAATATAATCGTAAATTTGCAACAAAAAAGCAAAAACATGAATGCCGTCAAACAATTCCCGCTTACCTTTCTCACGCTGCTCGTCATCGCCGTGCTCTCCCTCATGCCTGTGGAAGAATTGCCCGACGTGAACGCTCCCTTGGCCGACAAGTGGGCGCACATGGTCATGTACGGCGGGCTGTCGCTGGTCATCTGGACGGAATACACGCGAAAGGCCCGCCCGTTCCGCTGGGGAAGGGCGAGCCTGTTAGGGTTGGCACTGCCTGTTGTCTATGGGGGTGTCATGGAGTTGGCCCAAGCCTTCTGTACCACCTATCGCACGGGCGACTGGTTGGACGCGGTGGCGAACACCTTGGGGGCCGTCGCCGTGTCGGCAGTTGCTTATATCGTATGTTTCCAGAGACAGAAGGGGAATACGCGCAAGTGACCATTGTAGAAACGGCGGTCGCCGGTCACTTCTCTGCCGATGAAGTCGGGCTTTTCAAAGGTCGCGTCCTCCGATTCTAACTCTATTTCGGCCATAATCAGGCCCTCGTTCTCACCGAAAAACTCGTCCACCTCCCACGTGTAGCGCCCTTCCGGCGAGGGAATCAAGTAGCGAATCTTGTCCACACGACCGGGTTCGCACAACTTCATGAGCTCTTGTGCCTCGTCCAGCGGTATCTCCTTTTCCCATTCGTAGCGGGAGATGCCGTCGGCGTTGCTCGGGCCCTTGATGGTCAGGTAGCCCTTGTCGTCGCGGATGCGAACGCGCACCGTGCGCCCTTTAGCCGATAAAATGTAACCTTGCTCTATGTGGCTGTGGCTCGTGGCCAAGTGCTTGAACTCGCCCTCGACCAAGAATTTGCGCTCAATCTCCAGCCCCATTACAAGAAGCTGCTTACGCCTATGAGCACAATCGCCAGGATAATCAAGGCACCGACGATGCCGTAAATGACGCGACGCGCCTGCTGTTCCTCGCGCTCCTTGCGGGCAGCCTCCTTCTTTTGCTTGCGCAACAATTTGTCTTTCATGCTGTATCGATTTAATTATTGTTCCTCACCTTCGGCACCGAACTCCATGAGGAAGGCCTTGATGAAGGCGTCTATCTTGCCATCCATCACGCCGCCTACGTCGCTGGTCTGGTAATTCGTGCGGTGGTCCTTCACGCGACGGTCGTCGAACACGTAGGAACGTATCTGACTTCCCCACTCTATCTTCTTCTTGCCAGCCTCCACTTTGGCTTGCTCTGCCATGCGGTGTTGCAGTTCTTTGTCGTACAACATCGAGCGAAGCAGGCGCAGCGCGTTCTCTTTGTTCTTGGGCTGGTCGCGCGTTTCCGTGTTCTCAATCAGGATTTCTTCCTTTTCTCCCGTGTAGGGGTCCTCGTACTGGTAGCGCAGACGCACGCCTGACTCCACCTTGTTCACGTTCTGACCGCCGGCACCGCTCGAGCGGAAGGTGTCCCAAGATATGCGGGCCTGCTCGATGTTCACCTCAATCGTGTCATCGACCAGCGGCGTCACGAAGACGGAAGCAAAGGACGTCATGCGTTTTCCCTGGGCATTGTAAGGCGAGACACGCACCAGACGGTGCACGCCGTTCTCGCTCTTGAGGTAGCCATAGGCAAACTCTCCTTCGATTTCCAAGGTACATGTCTTGATGCCGGCGTCGTCACCGTCCTGCAAATTGCTGACGACACACTTGTATCCGTTGGCCTGCGCCCACTGCATATACATACGCATGAGCATCTGCGCCCAGTCCTGCGCCTCCGTTCCTCCGGCGCCGGCGTTGATTTTCAGCACGGCGTCCATCGGGTCTTCCTCGCGACGGAGCATGTTCTTCAGCTCGAGATTCTCTATACTATTAAGGACGCGCGCGTAGATGTCGTCTACTTCTTGCTCGGTGACGAGCTCTTCGCGGTAGAATTCACAGGCCGTCTCCAGTTCGTCGGCCTGAGACTTCACCTCATTGTATCCCTTAATCCACTTCTCAAGCCCTTTCACGAGCTTCATCTGAGCCTCGGCACGCTTCTGATCTTCCCAAAAGCTGGGGTCTTGAGTGCGCAGCTGTTCCTCCTCCCACTGCACTTGTTTCGCGGGGATATTGAGGTAACGATATAGCTGTTCAGTGCGGTCTTTTACTTCTTTTAATTGGTCAGCAGTTATCATTTTCTTTCTTATTCGGCATACATGGCCTCAATCTGGGCCTTGTAGCGCTCGTTGATGACGGGACGCTTCACCTTAAGTGTGTTGGTGAGCTCGCCTTTTTCCATACTGAAATTCTCGGGCAACAGGGTGATGCACTTTACTTGTTCGTAGTGGGCGAACTCCTGTTGCAAGGTCTCGATACGCTCCATAAAGAGGGCGTTGATGCGCTCGTCGCGGCAGAGGTCGGCGCGGTCGGTGAAACCGATGCCGTGTTCCTGGGCATATTTCTCCAAGAGCGTGTACTCGGGAATCACAAGGGCCGACACGAACTTACGCTGGTCGGCAATGATGACTATCTGGTCGATGTAGCGGTCAACACACAGTTTCGACTCCAACAGCTGCGGCGCGATGTACTTACCGTTGCTGGTCTTGAAGAGGTCTTTGATGCGCTCGGTGAGGAACAACTCGCCGTCCTTGACGTAACCGGCATCGCCCGTGTGGAGCCAGCCATCGGCGTCAATGGTGTTGGCCGTCACCTCCGCCTTGCGATAATAGCCTTTCGTCATGGTCTCGCCCTTTAGGAGCACTTCGTTGTTCTCGCCTATCTTCATCTCGATGCCGGGCATGAGTCGGCCCACACTACCAATGGAAGTGCGCTTGTCCCAGTGGTCGCATGTCACAGTCGCCGTAGTCTCCGTCATGCCGTAGCCGGCAATCATGCGGATGCCAACGGCGTGAATGAACTCCTCCACGGCGGGAGGAATAGCGGCACCGGCCGTCGGGAAGAAGTTGCCACGCTCCAGACCAAGCACCTTCAGCAGCACGGAGATGATGGTCTTCTCGTAGAATTTGTACTTCAACTTCAGGGCCAACGGGGGCTGTTTGCCTTGCATTTTGTAGTCCACATTGTAGATTTTGCCCACCTTCAGCGCGTCCTGCATCAACGAACGCTGCATCGGACTGCTCGTGGCAATCTTCTCTTGAACGCCCGAGTACACCTTCTCCCAGAAGCGGGGCACGGCACACATGCAGGTGGGATGCACTTCTTTCATCGTCATTTGTATGTCCTGTGGGCGCAGATTGATGGCCAGCGTGCAGCCCGTGGCCAGACAAAGGTAGGCCCATGCGCGCTCAAAGACGTGGGTGAAGGGAAGGAAGTTCAGAATCAAATCTTGGTCTGTCAGGGGAATCACGTGCTCGTGGGCCGCAATGGCAGCCTGGAACATGCGGTGCGTCAGCATGACGCCCTTGCTCAGTCCCGTGGTGCCGCTGGTGTAGAGAATGTTGGCCAAATCGTCGGGTTGCAGGGCAGCCGTGCGCTTATCTACTTCCGCCTGATGCTTGGCACCGTCGCCCATAGCAAGGAACTCCGCGAAGGTGATGCTGGTGTTATCTTGTGCATGACGCTTCACATCGGGGTCCACGATAATGAGCCGCTTGATGCAGGGCGTGAACTGCAGCACCCGGAAAGCCGTGTCGTACTGGTATTGCTCGCCAACGAAGATGTAACGGATGTTGGCGTCCGAGACCATGTACTTCACCTGAGCCTCACTACTGGTGGCATAGAACGGGATGACCACGGCGCGCACGCCATAGCAAGCGAAGTCGACGGTCAGTCCCTCGGGCGTGTTCTGCATGAAAGTGGCCACATTTTCCTGCGGCTCCACTCCCAATTCGACCAGTGCGTTGCTGGCCAACGTGACGCGACGCGCAAAGACTTCCCACGAAATCCGCTTCCACACACCAGCCTTGTAATCACGATAGCGCAGGGCTTCGCGCTTACCATAGCGCTCTGCTTGCGACTGAATGAGGGTTGACAATGGGCTCTTGTTCTGCATAGTAGTAAGATTTTTATTGCACAAAGTTACGATTTATGTGCGATAAGTCCAAATAATATGAGCATTTTTTCGTACCTTTGTACCTATATTATTAAGACCATTATGACGGACGACGAGAGAACAACGGAAGCCTTGCAACTCTTGGAGACGCTTATCGCCATCCCCAGCCACAGTCGTGAGGAGGCGAACGCAGCCAATGCTTTGCAGCAATGGATGGAGGAACGGGGACTTCAACCCACGCGTGAGGTGAACAACCTTTGGTGCGTGGCACCTCACTATCAGGGGGAACTTCCCACCCTGCTTTTGTGCGCACACATCGACACGGTGCGCCCTGCCACTGGCTGGACACGCGAGCCTTACCACCCCACTTGGGAGGGCGATGTGCTGTACGGACTGGGGAGCAACGACGACGGCGCCTCGCTGGTGTCGCTGTTGCAGGCTTTCCGTGTGATGTGCACAAAAGAGCGTTCTTATAATCTCGTCTTCCTCGCCTCGGCCGAAGAGGAGGTTGGCGGCAAGACGGGTGCCGAGCTCGCCCTCACGAAACTGCCGCACATCGACGTCGGTTTAGTCGGGGAACCCACGGGCATGCAGCCCGCCATCGCCGAGAAAGGACTGATGGTGCTCGACGTCATCGCCCACGGCCGTGCCGGTCACGCCGCTCGTAACGAGGGCGACAATGCCATCTATCACGCCCTGGACGACATGCAGTGGTTCCGCACATACCAGTTCCCCGAGGTGAGCGAACTGTTAGGTCCCGTCAAGATGACCGTGACGGTGGTGAACGCAGGCACGCAGCACAACGTGGTGCCGGCCGAGTGCAAGTTCTTGGTGGACGTGCGAAGCAACGAACTTTACTCCAATGAGGAAATCTTCACAACGATACGCGAGCACGTCAAGAGCGACGTGGAGGCTCACAGCTTCCGCCTCAACTCCAGCCGCATAGCCATAGAACATCCATTGGTGCAGCGCGCCATTGCCTTAGGACGCCAGCCTTTCGGGAGTCCCACACTCAGTGACCAAGCCTTGATGCGCTTCCCAACGCTCAAGATGGGCCCCGGCGACAGCCGTCGGAGCCACACTGCCGATGAGTTCATCCGCAGGCAGGAAATAGAGGAAGCTATAGATTTGTACGTGCGGTTGCTTAGCGACCTATCCATTGCTCAGGGTTGAGCACGGCGGTCTCCTTGCGCAGTTCGAAGTGCAAGGTGTAGTTGCCGTTGCCGTCCTGCGCCACCGTGCCGAGCAGGTCACGCGCCTTCACGCTCTGTCCCTTGCGGACGATGACGGAAGAAAGGTTGCAATACACCGAAATGTAGTCGCCGTGACGCACCAACACATTCTTCATGCCTCCCAGCGCAAACACGGCTGCCACCTGGCCGTCAAACACGGAACGAGCCCGCGCTCCCGACTGACCCGAATAATCGACACCTTTGTTGCCCAACTTCACATGGGCGAGACCCGACGTGTTGGTGCCGAAGCGTGCGGCGATGGCATAGGGCCCGGAAATGGGCACAGGCAGGCGACCTTTGTTGTTCGCCAGCGCGCCACTCAGTTTTTGTTCTTCTGCCGTCAGCCACTTGGTGGGCGAGCCAGAGGTCTTCTTCGTGGTGGTTGACTGCGTATCCTTGCCGCTCTTGCCCGACGAAGCCGAGGCTGTGGATTTCGTCGCCGCCTTCTTGCGCTCGGCCTCCGCCTTTCGACGCGCCTCTTCCTCGGCACGCTTGCGAGCCTGCTCCAGTTCCTCGGCAATCACTTGGTCAATCTTCTTCTGCAAGGCAGCCACCTGACGCGTCTGTTCCTCCACTTGCTTCTGCAAGCCGGTCTGCTTCTTCTTCAGGTCGCTGACCACGGCCTTCTGCTCCACTTGCTGGCGACTGAGCATGGCTCGCTCCGATATGAGCACCGCCATCTTCTTGTTCATCTCGCTCTGCAACGCGAGCAACTCGTTCTGGCGCTCCAGCAGCAGCAACTGCTTGTTCTGCACCTCCTCACCCAGCGTGCGCTGGTACGAGGCATATTCTCGCGTGTAGCGCAACCGACGGTACATCTGTGTCACGTCCTTGGCGGCCAGTGCGTAGAGGAGCGAACTCTGTATCTTGTGATACCCTTGCGCCATACGCAGCGAGCGGGTGTAGTTGTCTTTCTTCACCACCAGCACGGAATCGAGGTAGTGTACCTCAGCCTTCACCGTGTCCACCTTGCGCTCCAGACTGTCAATCTCCTTTTCCGTACGATGGATATTCTGGACGCGCGTCTCGATTTGCGTGTCCAGATATTGTATGTTGAGCTGACCTTTCTGCACATCTTGGCGCGTACGGTCAAGGTCTTTCTTCGACTTTTGCAGACTTTTCTGCAGCTGTGCCTTCTGGTTCTTCAAGTCCTTCACCTTCTTGCTGTCGGCCTGAACGGTCAGCACCGAGCAGCAGATGAGGAGCAGGGTAAGCAGTCGTCTCGCCATAGATTTACTTTGCTACGCTCATGATGGCACTCATCACCGACTCCATCGACACAGCCGAATAACCCGCCGGCACCTCGGTCGGTTCGTCCCAATCGCCGGTCTCACGGATGTTTTGTATGTCGAACAAAGCCTGGTAACTGCCCCGGCCCGACTTCAGCATCACGGTGATGGTCTGGGGGAAACGCCCGTGCGACAGGTCTGTCCAGTTGGAATATCGGTATTGGAACGCGCCTTTCGTGCGCTCCTCGCTCTCACCCCAGAACGCTTTTTGCAGGGTGTCGAAGGTGATGCCTTCCTGCTGCAGCGAGGGCACGTCGCTGTACTTCACGCGGCAATACCGCTTGTTGATGCGGTCGAGCACGAGCACGTAGTCGGGTGTCAGCTCCAGTGTGCCCACATTGACGGGCAGGAACAGCACCGTGTACACCAAGTTAATCTGCACCACCTTGTCGCGTTTCAGTCGATAGGAACCGCCCACCTTCACGCTCTTGTTCCCAGCCGACAGCTTCAGGTTGAGCTTGCCCGCGATGGCTTCCACGCCGCGCTCCGTTCTGGTGGACGGGGTCGGGGTGACCACGGTGGGCGCGTCCGTGACCATTTCTTTCTTGGAACGGCACGATGCCATCAAGACCACGAGGGCCACCAGCGGCAGGTATCGCACGATAGTTGCTACGTATTTCATTCTTCTTTCTGGTTTGCTAATTGTCGGTATCGCTCGGCCTGTTCGCCGAGTTCGTTGGCCTCGTAGATGGCGGCAGCGTGCTCCAGCACGTCCTTGCTCACTTCCTCCATCCCCAGCACAGCGGCGTCGTCGGCCGAAGGCGATATGGTGCGGTCGATGTAGAACTTAGCCATCGAATAATTGCCTTGCATGTAAAGTATCCACGCATACGTGTCGAGGTACGTCTTGTTCAGGGGCTCGGCCTTTACGGTGCGGTACGACATACGCTCGGCACGCTCCAGTTGTTCGTTCTTCAGGCTGAGGTAATAGGCATAATTGTTGAGGCACGAGATGTGGTCGGCGTTATACACCAAGCAACTGTCGTAGGCAGCAAACGCATCGGCCTCGCGGTCCAAATCATGATAGTAGTCGCCGAGCAAAGCATACAGATCCGACACCTCGGCCGGGTTGGTAGCCTCCGTCACCTGCCGCAGGCCGCTCTCCAGTATCTCGGCAGCGTCGGTCGCGCGCTTCTGCTGGTAGAGGATGCTGGCCAGATAGCGGTAGAAGATGAGGTTCTCAGGATAGGAATTGAGGCCCAGTCGGCACACTTCCTCCGCCCCTTCCAAGTTCGGATGGTCGGCGTCTTTGAACAAATAGAGCGAAAGTAGCGACGACATCACCTTGGTGTTCGTGGGGTCGAGGGTCAGCAGTTCGCGCCACGCCGTCTCCAACGTATCGCTGCCGGCCTCCATAAACTCCAGAAAACTGACACGCAGGGCGTGGCTCATGGCCGTGGGCGCCACCTTCACCACGCTGTCGAGGGCGCACAGCACCTTCTCGTTGCGGGCGGAATCGTCGCGCAGGTCGTAGAGCATCTTGCGCGTCAGTTCCTCGCGCAGTTCCTCGCTCGTCTCCTTGGCATAGAACAGGGAGTCGCGCAGATGGGCGGCATCGGCGTCGCGACCGCAGTTCTCGTAGTAGTTGAGCATCCCCACTTGCAAGAGCATGTTGGTGGGGTCCACCGCACGAACGCGCTCATAGCAGGCGAGGGCCTGCGCCGTGTCGCCGCGTTCGAAGTAGCCTTTGGCCATGACAATGGGGATGCGCAGGTCGAAGGGGAAATCGCGTTCCAAGGCCTTCAGTTCGTTGATGCCAGCGTCTTTTTGTCCCATTTTATCGAGCAAATCGGCTTTTTCCACTGACAATTCCAGTCCGCGACCCTCCTGCAGTTCGATGCGTCCCAGCGCCTCGAGCGCCTTTTTGTATTGTCCCGTCCGACTGTAATAGTCCTCTATCAACTGCAATACCTGCACGTCCTTGGGTCGCAACCGCGCCACGTCCTCCAGCACAGGGATGGCTTTCTCGTATTTGTTTGCGTCCATGTAGCGCGACACCAGCATCTCCTTGTACCAGACATTGGTATCGTCGATGCGGACGGCCTGCTCCAGATGCACCATCGCCAGGGAATCGCGCCCTAATACCCGTTCGAGCACCGACATTTGATAGAGGGCTTCGGGACAGGTGGGGTCGATGCCGAGGCAATAGTCGTAGAGCGCGTAGGCGGCGTTGGCGTTGCGCAACACCATCTGTCGCGAGGCCTCGTGCATGAAATAGTCGAGACGATGCTGCTGGGTGGACGACAACTCGATGCGTTGCACGCGCTTGGCGGCAGACTTTTTCTGGCGGGCCACCGCGGGCATCAAGGCCCACACAGCATAGAATATCAGGAGCAGTCTCTTCATCGGCCGGTGTGTCCAAATCCGCCCGCCCCGCGCTCGGTGTCGTCGAGCTCCGTCACGGCAATGACTTCGGGCTGTTCGTGGCGCGCAATCACCATTTGAGCGATGCGCTCTCCGTCGTTGATGACAAAGGGTTCCTGCCCCAGATTAATCAGTATCACGCACACCTCGCCGCGATAGTCCGCGTCCACCGTGCCGGGAGAGTTGAGCACCGTGACGCCATGCTTGATTGCGAGTCCGCTGCGGGGGCGCACTTGTGCCTCGTAGCCAGCGGGCAGTGCCATGAACAAGCCCGTGGGCACCAGGCAGCGCTGCAAGGGTTGCAGGGTGATGGGCTCGGCAAGATTGGCACGCAAGTCCATGCCGGCCGACTGAGGTGTGGCATACGCGGGGAGAGGGTGATGGCTGCGATTGATGACACGCAGCTGTACGTTGTTGTCTTTCATGCTACAAAGATACTCATAAAAACGCAGATTCCCTTGTTTTTTTTTGAAAAAGAAAAGAATTTAAATTACTTTTGCAGTATGAATTGGGAACAGCTCTTATCGAACAAGCGTCTGGGGCAAGAAGGCGCCCCCACCCGCAAAGACGACCGCTCTGAGTTTCAGCGCGACTTCGACCGCCTTATCTTCTCGGCACCGTTTCGCCGCTTACAGAACAAAACGCAAGTGTTCCCGCTGCCGGGAAGCGTGTTCGTCCACAACCGTCTGACCCACTCTCTGGAGGTGAGCAGCGTGGGACGTTCGCTGGGTAACGACGTCAGCCGACTGCTGCTGGAGCGCCACCCCGAGCTCTACGCCACGCACCTGACGGAGTTGGGCAGCATCGTGTCGGCCGCCTGCCTTGCCCACGACTTGGGCAACCCGCCCTTCGGGCACAGCGGAGAACGCGCCATCGGCACGTATTTCAGCGAGGGCAACGGCCAATGGCTCGAGACCTACACCTGCAAGGAAACGGGCGACGGACTTAGCGCCAAGCAGTGGCAGGACTTGATTCACTTTGAGGGTAACGCCAATGCCTTCCGTCTGCTCACCCATCACTTCAAGGGACGCCGCAAGGGCGGCTTTGTGATGACGTACAGCACGCTGGCCAGCATCGTGAAATATCCCTTCTCCAGCGACCTCGCCGGCCAGAAACGTAAGTTCGGCTTCTTCCAGTCCGAGGCAGAGGACTATAAGAAAATCGCCGATGAATTGGGTATAATTCGTCTTGACAGCCCCGCCGACACACTGCGATTTGTACGCTATCCGCTCGTGTATCTCGTGGAAGCGGCCGACGATATCTGCTACGAAATCATGGATATCGAGGACGCCCACAAACTGAAGATACTGACTTCCGACGAGACCAAGCAGGCGCTGTTAGCGTTTTTCCCGGCCGACGAACAAGCCAGACTGTGCGAACGCATGCAGGAACTGGACGACGTGAACGAACAAGTGGTGTATCTTCGCTCTGTGGTGATTGGCCGACTGGAACAGGAGTGCGTGCGCGTGTTCGTGGAGAACGAGGACAAAATACTGTCGGGAACGTTTGAAGGCTGTCTCATCGACCACATCCATCCGGTGCAGCACGACGCCTACAAGGCATGCGAGAAACTGGCTTACGGCAACATTTACCACGCGCGTACGGTGGTGGACATAGAAATCGCAGGCTACAAGGTCATGACGCAACTGCTTGACGTGATGGTGGATGCGGTAACGCACAGCGACAAGGCATATAGTAAAATACTGCTGAACCGCGTCAGCTCGCAGTACGACATCCTCGCGCCCACCTTGTACGAGCGCATCATGGCCGTGCTCGACTACATCTCGGGTATGACCGACGTGTATGCGCTGGACGTATATCGCAAGCTGAACGGCATGTCGTTGCCGGTGGTGTAACCCGCATCGGCCATTAGAACGACGTGGGTGGAATGGCTGATGGTTGAGGTGTTGGTTTGTCGAGCTGCAGAAATGGTGGATGAAACGTCCTATTGTCTTTGACCAAACGTCCTATTGTGTTGCCTCATACGTCCTATTGTCTGCGGCCACACGTCCTAATGACTGATTTCAGTCTTACTTACTTCTCTAATTCGTACAACGAGGCATTGAGCACAAACTGGCGGTCGCCTATCCACCCGTAGAGGGCGAAGTTGGGCAGATCGTCGGGCCGCTTCAAGGCATGGAGGGGCGTGAGCATACCGTCGCTACTGCGTGAGAAGCATCGGCCAGTTGCATCGATATGTAAATTTTCCCTCATTTCATCGGCATTTTCCCCTGTTTCGGGGAGGTCGGCATCCAGTTCCACATTGTTGCAGAAATAGGTCGTCAAGGTCAGCTGCTCATAAAAAGCGGTGAGTTCGTACACGGTACGACCCGTCATCGGTGTGCTCTCCGTCTGCACGAACGCGCCTTGCTCGCGGTCGTACCCATAGGTATTCAGCACGAGCGCGGAGTCGCTTAACTGGATGGGCTTGACCGTCACCTTGGAACAGACGTAAGGACGCGGCTTCACTGCCTTGTAGGTGTAGGTGGTTCCCGCCGTCATAAAGGCTGGGGCTGAGGTGGTGACCGTGACCTTATGGCTTGCCTGCTCGAAGGTGCTCATGGAGACATACTGCGGAGGCACCTCGTCCTGCGCGGGCCGATAATAGGCCACACGGTCGCCCTCGAGCACGAGTGTTTCGGATACATCGGGCTGTTCGAAGCGGTAGCAATGGGCAGAATCGTCCTCCAAGACGCACACTTTACCCGCGCAGAGTCCGTCGCCGTCGGGGGTGTCGGCAGGAAGCAGGTCGGCTGTAATAAGGAAACCGGACAACGTCACCGCGTCTTGTGACGCCGACGTGCCAATCGTTTCTTTCGAACTACCCGCACAAGCGGACAAAACACCCACGGCAAAACCGACCGTGGCCATAGGGAGAAAAGATACTTTCATCGCCATCTTACCTTTAAAAGTTCACGGGAACAAGCAACGACCAGCCGTTCGCAGGTCCGCTCACAAGCGCGACCCTCGGCACGCTTCACCGCTTGCATGCTCCGTCACAGGCAAAGATACAAACTTTCGTTTACATATCCAAACGAAGTTTTCCCTGTTGCTTTTGGTGCGTCAAAACGAAGCACAAAAAAGGTTACCCAGAGAGGCCGATTGCGTCACCTAAGGAAATAGAAACTTTTTTCTAAGAAAAAGTGCTCAGTCACCCAGTAAAAAAATATTTTTTTCTAAGAAAACGAAGGACTCCCTCTAAATGTCCATTTCCAGACTGCTGCACGAGGAGACAGAAAGACCTCGGCAAAGAGTTGGCGGCCTCCTAACAAAAAAGGAGGCAACAGCCGCGTCGTCACTGTTGCTTGGGCAGGTAACTCTCGATGTGGCGCTCGCGCTTCTCGGGCAGTATATCTTCGAAATCGATGAGGATGCCCGACTCTTCAACGTCGCCGAACTCGTCGTTGATGGCCGTTCCAAAGAACTTCATGGTGGGACTCAGGCCCATGTATGCGTTGACCAACGGCGGTATGTTCACCCCGCGGAGGCGCACCTCGCGGTTGAGGTTGCGGTAGTCGGACTTGAAGTCATCGGCAGTAAACACGGGCGCCAACTGCTCGACGGGGGTTTCGAGCGGCAGTGGCCGGAAGGGTGCTATCAGGTGCTCGGAACCGCCGAAGTGCTTGCGCAGGAAATACAGTATCAGGTCGCGCGACAGACGGTCGAAGCTGGGATACATGGTGAACTTGCCAAAGAAGTAACGGTAACCGGGGTTTTCCACCGCCAAGGCGCCGAGACCGTCCCACAGATTGTCGAGCGCAAAGATGCCCTTGCGCCCCGAAGCCTTGCTGATGTAGTCGCGGCTCACGAACGAGCGGCCCAGTTCGATGGTGTGGGGAAGGTAGTCGCCGAGGAACTCGTCGCTGAAGTGGAACATGTGACTCGTGGCCAGATGGGGCTGCCCACTGGCGTTGAAGGCGCAGTCCTCGCCGAGGATGTAGCGATAGCCGCCGGCTATCACCTCCTGCTCGGGGTCCCATACGATGAGTTGCGTATAGGCATGGTCGCCAAGGTCGAACTCGTCCACATCGCAGTCGAGCCCGGTACCACCGCCCGACGTGCGGAAAGCAATCTCGCGCAGACGGCCCACCTCACGCATCAGGTTAGGAGCTTCGTCGGCCCGGAACAGGTAGACAAGGTTGTCGGCTTTATTGGTGCTGCGGAGCAGACGCTCGTCGGTGAGTTCGCTTTTCAGCACATCCCGAGGGACTGGGGCAATGATGGGTTCCATCCTGGTGCGATGTAATATTATAAGGTATAGGTTTGCTCTTTCACATATTGTGCCCATTCCATCGGCGTCTTGCTCTTGTCGAACGTCTGGTAGGCAATGGGCTTGCCGATGACCACGCGGTAATGCTGGCCGCGCGAGCGGTACATCTCGTCGGGCAGCAAGGCCATGGCGAAGTTGGGGAGGTGGAGACGCTTGCACCAGTTGGCCACATTGTAGAAGCGGTCGCTGTTGTGCGCGATGAAGTGGACGGGCACAACGTCACGCTGATGGCGGACACTGCGCGTGACGAAAGCCTTCTGCCACGGCAGGTCGCGAATGACGCCGTCGGTCTTACGACTGCATATCCCGGCCGGAAACATGATGACATGATGCTCACCCGTAAAGGCGTTCTCCACCAGTTCCGAGAAGTTGCGCCCTTGCGAGCCCAGTTTGTTGACAGGCACGCACAAGGGAGCCAGCCCCTGGAGGTTCATGAGCAGGTCGTTGACAAGGTAGCGCACACGACCGTCGTAGTGGCCGCCGATGACAGCGCCCAAGGTCAGACCGTCGATGGCACCCAAAGGATGGTTGCTCACGAACGTATAGAAGCGACCGTCGGCAGGCAGATTCTCAGCGCCTTCCACGCTCACGGTCACACCCAGATAGTCCAGTGCGCCCCGACAGAAGTCCACGCCTTCGTCGCCACGCTGGAGGTATGTGTTGATGAAATCTTGGTGAATGAAACGCTTCAACCACGAGAAGACGAAGCCCGGAACGTAGCGTGCTTTGCTACCCATGCGGCTTCGTAGGATAGCTTCTATATCGATGGTGCTTATCTTCGCCTCGGTAGCCATCAGTTGATGCGGATGGTGCGATTGTTGATGCGGTAGCGTCCGCTGGGCAGACCGTTCAGCCAGTTGACGCCGGGCGTCAGCTGCATGGCCACATAGAGCCGGCCGTCGTGACGATAGATGGGCAGCAACTGCTGGTGACGACTGCTGATGCGCAGGCTGGCGCCCTGCACCTTCAACTGCACGGGATGGGCGCTCTGCAACATGCGACGCGAGCCCATCTCGCCCTCCTTGCCTATGGTGATGGCAGGCTTTCGGTCCATCGGCTTTTGCGATTTATCGGCCGCAGCATGGAGGCCAACCAAGGCAAAAGCCACGGCCAGCAGGCTACGGAAAAGGAGATGTCGGTAATTCTTCATCGCAAAATCTATAATATTAAATACAAAATTACAAAGAAATCGGCACACGTACAAGCATTTGGGACAAAAAAATCGCGGGGCTTCAAGACATTTTAGTTTCTTGAAGCCCCGCGACCACGGGGAAATGTGTCCCTACGGACTTACTTCACCAAGTATTTCTTGCCGTCCTTGATGTAGAGGCCCTTAGCGGGCGCCTCCTGCAAGCGGCGGCCCTGCAGGTCGTAGTAGTTGGTCAGAGAGCGCTGGTTGTCCAGCACATTCTTCACACCCGTGAGAGTGCCCGACACGATGTTCGAGCAGTATTCCTGACCGTCGAGCTTGTACACCATCTGCACGCCGATGCTCTCGAGCAGACTTTCGTAGAAATAAACCTGAGCTTCGCAGCCATCCGACATGAAGTCGTAGCCGTAGTAGAGCACGGGCATCTCGGTGACGGGAGTGCTGAGGTCCATATCTTCGTACGCATAGGGGTCGTCACAGATTTCATACACCTCTTCGTCGATGTAGAAGCGGTAGTACAACTTCTCCTTGTTCAAGAACTCTCCGTTGGTACCCACATTGACGTAACCGAATGCGAAGCAGTCGTAACCCGTGCCGGGATCCTCCTCATAAAGATAGATTCCAAAGTTGAAGGGATCGGTGGGAGTGGCCGCCACATCGCCCGTGTAAGGCTTGGCCACCACAGAACTCACGATGCCGAGGAAAGAACCATCCACCGTGGCTTCTGTAGCGTAGGCACGAGCAGTACCTTCGTCCAGTTTCAGCACGCCGTCGTCGCCAATCGTGAAGGTCAGGGCCTCAACAGGCTCAATCGTTGCATAGCCGTCCTCATCGACGCCCGACTCCTGAACGGGCATGAAGTAACCATAGAAACCCGACTCAACACCCAGGAACTGACCGGCAGGCACCGTAATCTTACTACCCTCCTTCGTACCCTTCACCCATGCGTCAGACACGAGAGCCAGGCCCTTGAAGTAGTAGTCGTTGCCATCCACAGCCACCTGACCGAGGTCGAGGGTGCGGCGCTCGTAGCCATCCACATAGTCGAAAACATAGTCCTTTACCTCGGCACCGGCAGGAGCGGTCACCAGCTCGGGGAGGGTGACAGCCGTGAATACGGGCTCGCAGATGTAGGTGTAGAGCGCCTCATTGCCTCTATAGGTGGTAACGAGCCCCAGATAAAGGCCCTCGATGTCGGGCTGCATCGTGCCATCGTCACCTTTCACCAGAACTACGTCACGGAACTGCAGCACATTGCCTTCGTCATCGATGTCGTCCGGTCCAAAGCCAGCCACACGCATATCCAAACCTTCTCCATAGTAGTCCATCACGTACTGCACCTGGTCTTGCTTGAACGTGTACTTCTTGCCATCGAAGCTCTTGTTGGCCGACAAGGTTTCCTCAATGCCGGGGAACAAGCCATCGAACAAACACTTTAAGCCGCTGTCCTTCGTCTTCACCACCATGCCAGACTGGAAAGCCGCGCCAAAATAAGAATCAACATAGGCGTCCATTGACCAGTAGGTCCACTCGCCGTCGGCCTGACGCTTCGTCGCCATGCGGCGAGCAGGTTTTAAGTTGAACGCACTTTTCTTCACAGCGACGGGCTCACGCTGCAGTTGCACGCGGGGCGTCTTCGTTTGAGCTGTGGCTGCCAGCGAGCAAACGGCGGCAACCAACAAAAGTAACTTTTTCATAATTGTTATGTGATTTTAAATGTTTTACTTCAGAATTTTCTTTCCATTGCTGATGAATATGCCATGGGCAGGGGCTTGCGTAAGGCGGCGGCCCTGGAGGTCGTAGTAACCCGAACGGGCGGGTGAACCGGCATCGACACCGCGAATGGCGGTCACGTCGAGGTCGGCATTCAAGTCCTCCGTAACCTGTCCGTTAAGGATTTCACCGGTGGTGTCGTCAATCACCAAGGCCACCACGCTCATCATTTCGTAGCGCGTCACCTTGTTCTTGCCGATGGTGGTGAGGTCGACACTGCGCATCATGCGGCCTGTCTCGCCCTTCGCCAGTTCCGTCGGCATAACGTCGCCCACCGGATTGCTGATGTAACGGGCAATGTCGTTCATGTAAATCTGACAAGGCGAACTGAGGTTCTCAAAACCGTCCATAGCGCCAGAGCCGCCGCCTTCGTAGTAGTTCTTCTGATTCGTCAGCACACTGTCCTCCAGCACCACGAAGGCAATGCGATATTTGCTATCGGTGGTGAGGGTCTTACGCACGTCGGCCTGCATGAAGAGCATGTCGCCGTCCAGTTTTGCCTGCACGTCAACGTTCACTTCCCCAACCTCGTCCATCGCCATCAAAGCCTGTTCCAAGGCATTGTAATTGGGGTCGCTCCCATACAAGCGGTTGATTCTCGAGCCGGGATAACCGTTCAGGAACGGCTTTATCCAGGCGTCGTAGGGTTCGTACACGAATTCGTCGCCGTCATGAACGCCGATGCCAATAAAGCGGTCGCAATAGTACTGCTTCATATACTTCAGTCCCACATAGCCGCGAACGCACCATCCGCACCAGGTGCCCGTACCTTCTTCCACAATCATCTTGCGGTGCGCCACGTCTTGGAGCACGTCCGTCGTCACGCTGGCCTTGTTGTCAGCGGCGAGCTCATCGGTCTGTCCGTCGGCCCACTCCAGCGACAGGGTCACTTCGGCAAGACATTCCTCGGTCAGCATGCTGGTGGGAACGTTCAGCCTAAAGGGAATTGCGTCGTCCTGACGAACCGTCGTTTCAACGGTGTACGTGCAAGCGGGCACACCATTCACGGTGGCCTTAATCACGGGATTGGTGGCTGCGGTAGCGGCATGGTTCTCCACGTTGCCGACGACCATGATGTCCTCGCCCAAACGGTAGGCACGGCTGCCACGCTCCACGTCTGACAACGCCAAGTCACGAGTAGGAACATTTCCCTCCAGCACGGCACGCACGGCCACGGAACCGTCCAACGTAGCACCGTTGTACTTGATTTTGCCATCTGTTCCTATGAAGCAACCGTTCCCATCCTTAGGTCCTGCAAGGCTGATGCACTTCAGCGCCTTCTCTTGGTAGAAGAAGAATCCCACGTAGATACCTTGTTCCTCGCCGGTGATGGTGTAAGGAGTGGTGAGCCTCAACGTGTTCCATCCCCTGACAGCAGCCGATGATTCGGAAACAGCGACCGGTTCTCCCCCGAGACTGTCCACGCGAATCCAACCCGTGAGCGCCTGCGGCATGTTTGCGTCATCTACGTCAGGAAGACCACCCATCACGGCGGACAACTGACAGCCAACGTAAGACTTCAGGCGGTCGGCAGGAAGATAGATGGCACAGTTCATGTTCTTTTTGGAACCTGTCTTGCTGAAGACAGCTCCTTCGCCATTCCCCGCAATCGTATTGCGGCAGTAGTCGAGGCGCACGTCTTGCGCTTGAACCAGCATCGCGAGCAGCAAGCCCACGAGTGTGAGTAAATGTCTTTTCATAAGCTCTCCCTTATAAATTTGAATGTTTTTGTGTATGTTTCTCCCACAAAATTACACAAAATGTAACGAAAGACAAAGGGAAAACCCGAAAAATGTTACAGGATGTTAACGATTAACCCAAATCGGTCATTAGGCTTTGTCTTGATTTCATGTCTATGGCGTAGGGACTTTTGCGCCTTTTTGAGGGAGCGATGAGTCCATCGTGACCGAGAAAAGGAGTAAAAGAGACAAGACAGAGGCTGAAAGCATGCAAAGAGTCCGTAGGAAGGTCTAATGTCCGATTTGAGATTATTCCCGCGGACCTTGCTCCACGACTGCGCGCAGCACGACCACATCGTCCAGCGGACGATCGTTACTGTCCGTCGTCACCGACTGAATTTGCTTCACCACGTCGAGCCCTTCAATCACTTCGCCAAACACCGTGTACTGCCCGTCGAGATGCGGCGACCCGCCATATTGCTCATAGTCGGCCTGCATCTGCGCTGTCATTTCTATGCCCAGTTCGGCCAGATAGTCGCGTTGTTTGCGGATGCTCTGCGGCCCCCACGACTTTCCCCACACGATGTAGTACTGGCAACCGCTGGAGCGTTGCTCGGGGTTGACGTCGTCTCCCTCGCGCGCGGCCGCGAGCGCGCCACGCGTGTGATAATAATAAGGTAGCAAAAATTCTGGAGGAAGGGTGTAACCCACATCGCCCTCGCCGAGTTCTTGCCCCGGTGAGGCGTTGCGACTGTCGGGGTCGCCGCCCTGAATCATGAAATCCTTGATGACGCGATGAAACAGTGTCCCGTCGTAGAAACCCTCGCGACACAGCTTCAGAAAATTGTCGCGATGGCGCGGCGCCTCGTCCAACAGCGCCACACGAATCAGACCCACCGACGTCTCCAAGCAGACGACGGCACGCTTTTCCTTTTTCTTCGCCGACCCGGCGACCGCCACACACAGGCACAGACATAGGAGTAAAATTCGCTTCATACGCTCTTCGTTTCGTTGATTCTCTGTGCAAAGGTACGACAACCACCCAGAAAAAACAAGCAAATCCCCCAGAATTAACAAGCCCTCCACTCAAGAAAAGCACGCCCCTCGCCCTTACATCCGGCCCATATCACGCCGATGCCACTCCCTATTTACTTAAAGTTTTTATTTAATGTACTTAAATAATTTTATTTATTTGATTATACATGTATTATAAATATTAATTAAAGCAACCATACAACAAAATATTACGTAACCGCAAAGATATGCCCACAAGAGGTCAAAGACATGCTTATGTTTGGACCGACACGACCGCACAAATCGACCGACACGACCGCATGAATGACCTCACACCACGGCATGAGTGCGCCAACGAAAAATAATCCGAAAAAAGTCGCCTCGATATGATGCGTAATTCAAGGAAATGTAGTACCTTTGCTACATTGATAGTCGCGCGCATGTACACACAAGTAGAAACCTACCACACGCCCGTACTCCTGAAGGAGACCGTGGACGGCCTCGACATCCGTCCCGACGGCGTGTATGCCGACCTCACTTTCGGCGGGGGAGGCCACAGCCGCGAAATCATGAACCGACTGGGCGCCGAAGGCCATCTGTACAGCTTCGACCAAGACCTTGACGCCATGAAAGGAACGTTCGACGACCCTCGCTTCACGTTCGTACGCAGCAATTTCCGCTACCTCGAGAACTGGATGCGGTACTACGGCCACGAGAAGATTGACGGCGTGATGGCCGACCTGGGCGTCAGCAGCCATCATTTCGACGAGGGCGACCGCGGTTTCAGTTTCCGCTATGACGCGCCGCTCGACATGCGCATGAACCAACGCGCCCGCCTGACCGCGGCCACGGTGGTGAACGAATACACGGAAGAGCAACTGGCCGACATCCTGTTTATCTACGGAGAACTGAAGCAAAGTCGCCGCCTTGCCGCGGCGCTGGTGAAGGCACGCAAGCAAGGCGCCGTCAGCACCACCGGTCAACTGGCCGACCTGCTCCGCCCCCTCGTGGGACGCGACCGCGAGAAAAAAGACTTGGCGAAAGTGTTCCAAGCCCTGCGCATCGAGGTGAATGGCGAGATGAGAGCCTTGCGACAGATGCTCGACGCCGCCACACACGTGCTGCGTCCCGGCGGTCGGCTCGTGGTGCTCACCTACCATTCGCTGGAAGACCGCATGCTGAAGAACATGATTCGTGCGGGCAACATCGAGGGAAAGGTGGAGCAAGACATCTTCGGCAACACCCACTCGCCCCTGAAAGCCGTGGGCAAGATGATTACCCCCGGCAGCGAAGAACAACAGCGCAACCCGCGAAGCCGCAGCGCAAAACTAAGAATCGCAGAGAGAACAGAAGAATAACGACAGACAACCGACGTAACAGATGATGGACAACAACCCCACAAACACCAGCGCTCCTCAGCCAACCGACGAGGAACTGGCGGCCATGCGTCGTCAGTTGATGGAAGTAACGAGCGAAGACGACGACACTCCCTTTGTCGTGGACGACCGTACGCAGGGCGAAACGTCTGCGGACGAACCCGCGAACGACGTGTACGATGAGTTCGACGACGAGGTCGATACCCGTGACGACTCGGAGTATTACGCCGACGATGACGAGGTCTATGCCGACGAATATACAGAAGCATACACCGACGCCACCGAAGCGGAGGCTGAAGAAGACGCCGACGAGTTGCCCGTCGAGCCCGAGGAAGAAAACCTCTCGGAACAGTTGCTCGGCACCATGCTTGCCCAAGACGAGAGCGACAGCATGAGCGACGCAGGCGAGGAAATCGACCTGCGAGAACTGGCTCGCCGCCTTGACATCAATCCCAAGAAAGTATTGTACGTCGTGGGCCCCATTCTCATTCTGATGGCTTGCTTCTTCGGCATCGCCATCGGACTGGGCTATCAGTCGGACAAGCTCCGCAACAATCACACCACACTGGTGAAAGAACGACAGAAATGGCACGACCTCGCCCTCACACGCAAGAGCGAGCTAACAGCCCGACTGCGCCAAAGCCGCATCGAAGAACAGCTGAAAATCTTCGGCGACAGCACGCTGGTCCCCGGCATCGAATCGGTCTATATAATCCCCACAGAGCAATGATGACGACCCATTATGGCAGACAAAACTAAGAAAACAAAAAGAAAAGAAATCAACAAGACCAGCAAACGCTTCCTGGGTCTGCTCATCGTCTTGGGCATCTTCGCCGTGGTCATCATCATGAAAGCCGTGAAGATGAAGACCGTGGAGAAAGCTTATTGGGACGAAGTGAGCTCGCTCTTCGTGCGCCAAAGCGAGATAAAACCCGTCCGCGGCGAGATAATATCTGCCGACGGACAAGTGCTTGTCTCCACCCTCCCCACCTATGAACTGGAATACGAATTTGTGGCGACCGACCCCGATTCGGCTATGCGTGCCAAGC